>JAFXTE010000012.1 GCA_017525245.1 Bacteroidales bacterium
ATTTGGGCGAGCCGGCGCGGTTTAGGGGGCGACGCTTCTAAGCGTCGCAGACACACGTTAAAGAGGCCCATGTCAAGAAACGCCAGTTCCTGAAACCGCGCCGTCGGGCTATCCGTTCCAATGTTTTTTTGCCTGTCGGAGGCCTTCGACAGGTTCAAGCAGCGTCGTCATCCAGTGGTTGAGCTTGTCAATACCACCATCTGGCAAAAAAAACATTCCCACTTCTATCCCTCTCGCGACACCCGTCCCAACCAATTGCCACTTTCGCGGCGAAGGAACCGATCCCCTCGCCCCACCATCTTTTCGCGCCGCGAATTCCCGCACACGGAATTTCCCCGGCGGTTCGCGGATGTTTCCCCTCCGGCTACAGACAGGCAACCGCTAACGCGGTTGTGTGCCACTCCGCAAAAGTGAATCAATATCAACAAAAATCGGGAAAATATTAACAATCAGGTGTTTAATTATTTTTGTATTGATATTTTTATTACTTTTGCATCACTGTTCATTTATTAAATACCAATATGGAAAGCAACCTTTGGAACCATTTCAAGAACCTTGATGATCCGCGCAGGGTCACCCACGTCCTTCACCCCGTCCGTAACATCATCTACATCACCTTCGCCGCCATCCTGTGCGGGTTGAGGGGGTGGGAGGACATCGCGGACTTCGGCAACGAGCGAATCGAGTTCTTCGAGAAACGGCTGGACCTGTCCAACGGCATCCCCTCGCACGACACTTTTGACCGATTTTTCCAACTCGTTGACAAGGAGTCCTTTAACCGCTGCTTCATGAGCTGGGTGTCCTCCGTGGCAAAAGAGGTGGAGGGGGAGACTGTCAGCATTGACGGCAAGACCATCCGCTGCGCAAGCAAGATGTCGGACGACGCACTCCCTATCCACATCCTCAGTGCCTGGGCCGACGAGAACAAGATGGTGATCGCCCAGCTCCAACTTGACTGGCAGGAAGGCAAGGACAAGCAGGAGAACGAGATTGTCGCCGTCCCGAAGTTTCTTGACATGCTGGATATTGCGGGCAATGTGGTCACCGCAGACGCCATCAGCACCCAAACGGCCATCGCGGAGAAAATCGTGGACAAAGAGGCGGACTACGTGTTGAGCGTGAAAGACAACCAGCCGACCCTTCACAGCGACATCAAACGATACTTCGACCGCCATCCCGACCTTCCTTTCCACGAGGTTGTAGACTTCGGCCACGGAAGGGTGGAGACGCGCCGCTGCACCCTCTCCACGGATCTCTCCTACCTGATAGAACCTGGCAGGTGGAAGGGGCTCGCGGCCATCGCGAAGATACACTCCAAGCGTGAGAACAAGCGCACCGGGGTGGCGACCGAGGAGGACAGGTACTTCATCACCACGCTCACGGACACCAAGAGGGTGATGAATGCCGTTCGCAGCCACTGGGGCGTTGAGAGCATGCACTGGATGCTGGACATGGACTTCGGGGAAGACCGCAGCGCCAAGCGAGCACTCAACGCAGCTGCCAACTTCAATGTCGCCTGCAAAATCGCACTCAACCTGCTCGCCAACGACGGCTTCGACCATGGTAAGAAGAAACTGTCCATAAAGCGCAAAATGCTCAAGGCCATGCTCAACCAGAAATATCTGGAGCACCTGCTGTCAAGGCTGTAAGCCTACGTTTAAGCACAACATTCTCTTATCAAACACCTGTAACCACTTGATAATCAAAAAGTGCTGCTTCGGCGTGCCTTTTTCTCCGAAAAAAAGGCCGCTTGACACGGCAAAAGGAGAAAAAATCGTCTGACGACTTTACGCAACATACTTCAACGCCCCTTACGGTCTGAATCTTGGGAAGTTGATGCGTAAGCCCTGGGAACCCGACACAAGAACCATTTTTCATGGCTTACGCATCATTTTTTTATTTTGGGCGAGCCGGCGCGGCAACCACCATTTCCCATTACCGTCCCGAACTCCCTGCCAATAACCAACAACCCATAACCCATAACCATTAAAAGCCGCGCCGTCGGGCTTTCCGCTCCAATGTCCGGCAGCACCTGCCACGGCACTTGTCGGTCTCTCCACCATCACCCCCCTTTAGGGGGGCAGGGGGGGGGGGCAAACCGCCGTCCATTTCCGCTTCAATCCCTCTCGCACGCCCGTCCGAACCATCCCCCCCATTTCGCGGCGAACCACCCGCTCCCCTCGCCTGATCCATTCCCCCGCGCCGCGAACCCCGCACCCGAACCATCACCCGCTAATGGGATTCGTACACATATCTGGCTACAGACATGCAACCGCTAACGCGGTTGACAGCATCCATTCCGTTTGGCCTCCCACCACCACCGGAAACGACACGCCTTGCCGACAACCACTGCATCAACGAAAAAGAGATGCACCGGCCGGCCAAATGGAACCCCCGACCCGCAAGAGCTGGAAATAACGAATTTAGGTAGTTTTTGCCAAAACAATGCAAAATATTCATTTTATTTTTGCAATTATTTGTTAATTATTTTTCAATAAAATCCAACAACTTATTGATTAACAATACAAAATAAAAATTTTCAAAACCTCTTGACAAAGGGACTTTCTTGTTGTATCTTTGCAGCAGAAAAACTATTCAAACATGATGACATATTGCAAATATTACAGCCCAGTGACCGATGTCACCTTCCGGAAGGTCTTCGGGGAGCACCCCGAACTGACTGCCAGCCTGCTCAACGCCTTCCTCCCTTTGGAGGAGGGCCGCACCATCACCGAACTGCGCTACCTCCCGCCAGAACTGATGCCCGAGACCCCCGCGCGCAAACACAGCATTGTCGATGTGCACTGCACCGACTCTGCTGGCGCTACGTTCCTCGTCGAGATGCAACTCAACTATGACTCGGATTTCTTCCAGCGCGTCTTTTTCAACGCCTCCAAGGCATACGTCAGGCAGCTCAAGGCCGGGGAGCAGTTCAAGCTGCTGCAACCCGTCTATTCCCTCAACTTCGTCAGTGGCGACCTCCACAAAGGACTCAACGAATGGTATCATCCTTATCAATTTGTCCACATCTACCACAGCGACCGTGTTTTCGACGGACTCAAGATTGTCTTCGCCGAAATGGACAAGTACAAGAGACTATCCGACAAGGGCGACACCAAGAAGGACTTGTGGATGCGCTATTTCACGGAGATGACCGAAGAGACAAGGCAGCCCGCGCCCGAGCTGCTCGCCGACCCTGACATTGCCAAGGCCATTGAGCTGTTAGAGATCATCAACTACAACGAGGCGGAGGAGTACCTCTATGACAAATACTGGGATGCCGTCAGCATTGAGGCCACTTGGAAGGGCATCGGCCACCGTGAAGGGGAAAAGGAAGGGCTGGAGAAAGGATTGCAGCAGGGTTTGCAACAAGGACGCGAAGATGAGAAACGCCAGCTCGCCCTCAACATGCTCGCCAAAGGTTTCGCCCCAAACCTCGTGGCGGAAATCACCGGACTGACTACCGAAGATGTGCTATCCCTTGTCGCGCACTGATGGACAGAAGAGCACGGCAAATCAAAAAAAACTCAATTCCTGATCCGCCACCCCTCCCAATCAATCTCCGACTCAATCCTGCTCTCCACATCGTCGGGCAACAGCGGGAAAAAGTCGATACCCGTGAGGTTCTCAACGTAATCCACTGTACGACAATAGTGATTAAGATTGTGATGGATCGGATTGTTGGCACAAACGAATCCGACGGCTTTCCATTCGCCGCGCATGTCGCACAAAACGACCTTGTAGAAGGAGTCAGGGACGGCGATACAGTTCTCCCCAATCGTCTCGGGATGCTTCGAGACTATCGGACCGCACGCCACATAGACTTTGCAGAAGAAGTTGGCCCAGCCTCGCACGCGGTTCTCCAGATAGTTCCAGTCGCCCTCGTTGAAGGTGTGGTTCTGCGGACAGATGTTGCTCAGGTAGAAGCACTCGCGCATGGCGGTCTCATCCCATTTCATGTCGCCGGCCGGCACCAGATGGCCACGGTCGTAGGTCGTGTTCTTGTAGTCCCACCACTGCGCGGTCGCGCCCTTCACCTGCGGGTCGGGCACGAACTTGGTGTAGCGCTCCACAGGGCCTTTGGTCTGCTCGCTCGTCAGCGAATAGGCCACCCAGTTCGCCAGCCGCCACTCCTCGTTGTAATCCACCGTGTAGGCCTTGTGCGCTATCTGCTGCGAATGCTCCCGCGAGCGGGTAAATGTCGGGATCTCGAGCGCGCCATCCGGCACCACGGCTGTTGTTTTCTCCGCACGGGCAAACTCCGCCTGCGCTCCGGATTTCCCTTTCGTGGCGAAACCCACCGCCACCACCGCAACGGCCAACACCGCCGCCGTAATAATCGTTATCGTTTTCTTATTCATCGTTTTTCATCGTTTTTCATCGTCCATTTCATCATCCGTACCCCTACCGAGCTCTTGCCCCTACCGGGGCTGCTCAAGGAATATATTTTTTATATTACTACCCCGGCCTACGGCCACCCCTTCTACAACAGAAGGGGAATTGGGGTCGCCCGTCACTAACTGCTAACTACTAACTGCTTCCAGAGCCTCCTCCATCCCAAACCCTTTCGACAGCAAGTGCCGCACCAGTTTGGGGCTGTTGGCCGGTTCGTCGGGATGCGAGCGGCGCCATTTGGCGATGGCATCTCGCAGTTTCCCTTGATAATCATCCGCAGGGATTTGCGCACAGGCATGGTCAATGAGTTCCGCAGGGATACGCTTCGTCCGCAACGCCGCCACAATCTTCTGCACGCCCCACCCTACTCTCACTTTGCCTCTCACAAACACTTCCACAAAACGCTCTTCGTCCAGAAAATTGTTCTCGCGCAACGATTTTATCACAGCGTCTTCTTGACTTTCCGACAAATGAAATGACGTGAGCTTTTTCCTCACGTCATTTTCACACCGTTCCTGATAGGCGCAGAAACGTTCGATTTTAGTCATTATTTCAGATGGAATCTCCATCGTTACTCTCTTGCGGGTTCGTTCCAGAGGATGATGTCCTCGTTATGATTGTTCATATAATGCACCTCTGTAAGGCGGCTGCTCTGATTAGGAACGATTCTGATGTTCTTCTTATACTGGAAACACCATTTCATCCGGATAGACGGGAACCCTTTGGTAAGATAAGCATACACAAACGGATGGGTGACGATGGTGATTTTGGGTTCGTGTTGCTTGTCAAAGAGGAAGTCGAGAGCATTTGCAATCTCGTCTTCAATAACAATCGGCGGCTTAATCTTGCCTGTGCCTTTACAGGTGGGACAAACCTCCGTATTCTCGATGATGGTAGCCTGCCGCACACGTTGCCGGGTAATCTGAATCAGTCCGAACTTGTTGAGAGGCAGTATGGTATGTTTGGCTTTGTCGTTGCGCATAAACTCGGCCATCGCCTTGTTGAGCGTATTCTTGTTGGCGGGGTCATGCAAATCCACAAAGTCGATGGTGATGATGCCGCCCATATCCCGAAGACGAAGCTGACGGGCGATTTCCTGAGCCGCTATCATATTGGTATTCAACGCATTCTGTTCAGGCGTTTGGGAAGATTTCACGCGGTTTCCGCTGTTGACGTCAATCACGTGCATGGCTTCGGTGTGCTCGATAATCAGATACACTCCGTTTTTCACGGTCACCACCTTGCCGAAAGAGCCCTTGATCTGCTTGGCTACATTGAAGTAGTCGAAGATGGGGCGTTTCTCGTTATAGAGATTGACAATGGCCTCCTGCTCGGGCGCGTGCACGTGCAGGTAGTTCTTCACTTCCGTGAACATTTCGGGCGTATCGACATAGATGGCGTGGAACGAGTCGTTGAGGAAGTCGCGAAGCAGGGAAGCCACGCGGTTTTCCTCTTGGGCGAGGCGCAACGGGGCCTTGGAGGCGAAGAGGTTCTCCACCGTGGTGTCCCAACGGTAACGGAGCATGTCGAGGTCGGCGGACAACTCCTCCACCGACTTGTTTTCCGCCACGGTGCGGATGATGATGCCAAAATTGCGCGGACGGATGCTCTGTACAGCGGTACGGAGACGTTTGCGTTCTTCGCTGCTCTTAATCTTTTGTGAGACAGATACTTTGTCGCCGAACGGCACCAGCACCAAATAGCGGCCGGCAAAGGAAATTTCCGTGGTGATGCGCGGTCCTTTGGTTGAGATGGGCTCTTTAGCCACCTGCACCATGATCTGCTGTCCAGATGTGAGCACATCGCTGATTTTCCCGTTCTTAGGGATTTCCTCCAGGTACTGCACCCGGCTGATACTGCGTTTCCCTGTCGTTATAGCTTGACTGACAAACGCATTGATAGTGCGGCCATGCAGGCCGAGGTCGAGATAATGCAAAAAAGCCTCCCTTTCACTCCCCACATCCACAAAAGCCGCATTCAAACCGGGCATGATTTTCTTCACCCTTCCCAAATAGATATCTCCGACAGAAAACTGCGCCGAGGACTTCTCGGTATGAATTTCCATCAGCTTCTTGTCTTCCAACAAAGCCACCTGGACTTCATTGGTGTGCGAAGTGATGACGATTTCTTTTGTGATTTCTGCTTGATTATTCTCCATATATTATAAAGAAAGAAAACTAAATGACTCGTTAAAATCATTTAGTTTTCATTTTTACAACGCGGAAAGAACTATCTTGATTTATGTCTGTTCTTTCTCAATCTTTTTTTGCGTTTGTGCGTATTCATTTTCGCACGTTTACGTTTTTTTCCGCTAGGCATAATAAATTGAATTGGATTTATGATTATTTCGTGTTTTTCTTAACAGCTTCGACGAAATCCTTGCAAGGTTTGAAAGCGGGGATGTTGTGGGCCTTGATGGTGATCGTCTCATTCTTGGAAATATTGCGAGCAGTCTTCTCAGCTCTGTGTTTTACGATGAAACTACCGAAACTTCTCAGATAAACGTTCTCACCGTTCACCATATTTTTCTTCACTGAATCCATGAAAGCTTCAACGATAGTTTGAACGCTATTCTTCTCATAACCAGTACGATTGGAAATTTCATTAACGATTTCTGCTTTAGTCATAATCTTAATTTGTTTAAAGTTTGATACTTAATTTTTTCGGGCTGCAAAAATACAATAATTTCTTTATAATCCAACACTTATACAAAAAATTCTTGAATTTTTTCAAAAACCTTGTTGGCAAGCCTGCTTGTGCCTACCCTGAAGAGTTCCGGCACAGCCCACTCCTTGCCCATATTGTGCTTCCAAATATGCAAATAGGTGTATGCCTGTGCCAATTCTGACACGCCGCCGGCGACTTTGATGCCCACTTTCTGCCCTGTGGCCAGATAATGCTGCCTGATAGCGAACATCATCACCCAAAAGGCTTCAGGCGTGGCATTCACGGCAATCTTTCCTGTGGAAGTCTTCAGGAAATCCGCGCCAGCATAGATGGCCAACTGCGAGGCGCGGAAAATGTTCTGAGGCGTCTGCAGTTCGCCCGTCTCCAGAATCACCTTCAACTTCTGCCTCGGACAAGCCTTGCGAATGGCACGGATTTCGTCATAAACCCGCTGGTAATCACCCTCTAAGAAAGCGCCCCTCGAAATCACCATGTCGATCTCGTCAGCGCCTTGGGCGACAGCGTATTCCACCTCCGCCACCTTCAGGTTGATGGGAAGCTGTCCTGCCGGAAAACCGCCGGCGACAGACGCCACGTGGATGGGCGTACCCTGCAGCCAATCCTTCGCCAACGCCACAAACGGCGAATAGACGCACACGGACGCCGTGGAGGGAATCCCTTTCTCGTCATCTCGGAATCCCATAGCCGTGTCGCACAGCTTTCCGACCTTTTCATTCGTGTCCGACCCTTCCAATGTGGTCAAATCGATGCAACCCAGAATCGTTTTGCACATCTCCAACTCCTCCTCGGGAGTATATTTGAAGGTGGTATCGGCTTTCAGACGCTGCTTGAACTGCACGTCTGAGAAAGGAAATTTTTGGATTTTTATCTTATTGTCTGGCATAATGCTATTTTTTGAATTTGTCAATGGCTACTTTAAGTGAAAAAACATGGGAATACTGGGCTATCGACAAGTTGCCCAAATCGGTGAAGGCATAGTCGATGGATACAATATTTTTAATGCACACCCCCACCCCGAAATTGATTTGCAACGTGGTTTTCTGCTTCCCGTCGAAATCGGTTTCGCGCTGGAAATTGCCGATACCGGCACGCAACGCCACAATTTTCTTATAATCGAACTCCATTCCGAAATGAGGATCCACATTAATGACCTTGCTCTTTATCAGCGAATTACGCTTTCCATCGAAGGTGCAATCAAAACCCAAGGCAAACGTCCCGTGGAACCCTTTTCCGAAATGGACTGTCTTGCCGCCGCCCAACAACAATGCCGGAACGGTTAATTCCAGATCGTTTTCGGGAATCTCGTTGCCCGTCTGTTCAAACACAGCGATCACGTCATCCGTCAGAGAATAACGCCATGCGTTGAACGTGGAGGTGCCATCGCGCAGCATCAATCCGGCCTGCCAACCCTTGCGGTTATACATCAACCCGAAATCCAAGCCGAAGCCCCAGGATCGGGCAAATTTTCCAATCTTGCGATGCACGATTTTGGCATTCGCGCCCAACGAAAGACCCGGCACCTGCGGAAACGCGTATGCATAGCTCAACAAGAAAGCGTTGTCGGCGGACGAGAAATAGGTGATTCTGTCGTAATCCACATTCCCTTGATCGTCAATGAGCTGCGTGGTGTTCATAATGTTATCGACACCGAAGCGGATGTACGAAAATGCCACCGACTGGTTCGAATCGATTTTGAAACCGAGACCCGCGTAGTCATATTTGGCGATGCCTGCGAAATATTCGGCGTGCATCAAAGCTAACTGGTATCGCTTATCCATACGGGTCAAACCGGCGGGATTCCAATAGGCGGAGGTCACGTCATCCGTCAGCGCACACATGGTGTTCGCCATGCCCAGTCCACGCGCACCCAAACCCAACGAAAGGAATTCGTTGCTGTATTTGCTCTGCGCATGGCCAAAAAGCGTCACGGACAAAAGCAACATGATGATATAGAACCCCCGTCTCATTTTTTCCGCATTTTGCTGGTTACAAACTGTTTGCGATCTCCGGCGAACAACTCATATTCCTGAAACATGCACTCCAACGAGCCGTTCAACATCGGCCACTTGTGAGCCGGTTTCAAGCCGATATGCTTCAGAGCATCAATATCAGAACTGATAATGAACGCTTTACATCCTGCATAACGTTTCTTCAGCGTGTCGCCGATTTCCTGATACAAGGTATTGATGTCATCTACCGAAAGACGCTCCCCATAGGGCGGGTTCATCATCACCACAGAGGGTACATTCTCTGGTGAAGAATGACGGATGTCCTGACGTTCCAGAATGATAAAATCCTGCAAACGAGCCTTTTGCACATTCGCACGGGCAATATCAAGGAAATGGCCGTCAATGTCAGAACCGTAAAAGTTAATGTCCACATCATCTTTGATATCCGCCTCGTCGCGCACCTTCTTCCATAGCTTACGGTCGAAATTCTTCCACTGGTAGAATCCGTACTCGCGGCGGTAGAAACCGGCGGGGATGTTCAGCGCCTGCATGGCCGCCTCGACGAGCAGGGTCGCGCCCCCGCACATCGGGTCGATGAAATCGCAGTCGCCGCTCCAGCCGCTCTTCATGACCATGGCGGCGGCCACCACCTCGTTCAGCGGAGCGGGATGGTTGCGCACCTTGTAACCGCGCTTGTGCAACGACTCGCCGGAGCTGTCCATGAACAGCTGCGCCTCGTCCTTGTAGATATGCAGATGGAACTGCACGTCAGGGTATTCTTTATCCACTGAAGGACGACGCTCAAACTGATCTCTGAAGCGGTCGCAGATGGCGTCTTTGGCCAAAACGGAAGCGTACAACGGTGTGCTGAAGATGGTATCGACAATCGTGGCGTGGACGGCCAACGTCCCGTCAGGAGAAAGGTACTCTTCGGCGGGAAAATCAAAAATCTGTTCGTAAAACTGGCGGTTGCTCTTGAAAGTGAACCGTTTTTGCCGCCATAATATGCGCAATGCAGTGCGGCAATAGTAATTCGCCCGGTACAGCATCTCCATGTCGCCCTCGAAAGCCACGGCACGACTGAGTTTCTCGCAATTCTTGGCGCCCAGCGCGTGCAGTTCCTTCAAAAGTTCCGTCTCCAGACCGGCGAACGTTTTTGCCACGAAATATTCCATTCTTGTAATGGTTATTGGTTATTGAAGTAGGGGCGAATGATTATTCGCCCCTACAATTAATTCTTAATTAATTTGGCGCGGTTATCGACGCGTTCCCATTTCCGGAACCAGCTGCGGATTTTGAGGCCGATGACGCCGAAGATGGCTTCACGGAAGATGCCGGAGCTCATCTTGGACACGCCCAAAGTTCTGTCTTTGAAGATGATAGGAACCTCCACAATCTTGAAACCGAGTTTCCAAGCGGTGAATTTCATCTCAATTTGGAAACCATAGCCGATATGTTTGATCTTGTCGAAATCAATGGAGTTGAGGACGTCGGCGCGGTAGCAGATGAAGCCGGCAGTGGTGTCTTTCGCGGGCACACCCAAGACTGTGCGCACGTACGCGGAGCCGTAGTAGGACATCAGCAGACGCCCCATCGGCCAGTTCAACACGTTGACACCCTGACAGTAACGGGAACCGATGGCAACATCGGCATTCTGCGTCTCGCAAGCGTCATACAGGCGTTGCAGGTCGTGCGGATCGTGCGAGAAATCGGCGTCCATCTCAAACATATAGTCGTAACCCCGTGCCAACCCCCACTTGAACCCGTGGATATAAGCGGTTCCCAAACCGAGCTTGCCCGTGCGTTCCTCAATGAACAGCCGTCCCTCAAACTCCGGAATCAGCGACTTCACAATGTCCGCGGTGCCGTCCGGCGAATTGTCATCAATTATCAAGATATGGACATCAATCAGGTCGTAAATCGCCCGGATGATGTTCTCGATGTTCTCTTTCTCCTTATAAGTCGGAATAATAACCAGTCGTTTCATAATTATTGTTGTTGTTTTATTCTTTCACATTCACCCCACACTGCGCTTTGCTTGTATGGGGTTATTAAAATCTTGCCCTTTCAGGGCTGCTCAATGAATTATTTCATCATATCATTTTTCATCGCATCATCGTATCATCGTCCTTCAGCGCGTCAGCACAATATACACCGGCAGGTGGTCGCTGTAGCCGCCCTGGTAGTTGCCGCCCGCGAAGGTGCGGAACGGGTAGTCCATATAGGATCCCGATTTCGTAAACAGGAAGTCTTTTCTGAAGATATGGGCGGAACGGAATTTGTAGGTGCCGGCCTTAGCGTTCACAAGGCCGCCGGAGATGATGATGTTGTCGAGCATCTCCCAGGAGTCGCGGTAGGCGTATGAGCCCAGTCCGTCGCGGAAGAGCTTCCACATCGGGTTGTAGAGGTCGTACTGCGTGAGTTTTTCGGGTTTGGTTTTCGTGTTCATCTCCGCCAAGATGCACTTGGAGGTCGGGTTGTCATTGAGGTCGCCCATGTAGATGAACTTCGCGTTGGGGCGGGATTGCAGCACGGAATCAGCGATCTGGCGACCGAGTTGCCCGGCTGCCATGCGTCCCGGCAGGCTTCTTTTCTCGCCGCCCGACTTGGAAGGCCAGTGGTTAACAACAATGTCCAATGTATCAACACCGTCCAGCACGCCCGTCATCAGCCATTGGTCGCGGGTGATGAAGTCGGGGTTGTTCGGCACAATCGTCGGAAAAGCCCTGGTGTTCAAGATCTTGAAACGAGATGCGTCGTAGAAGAAAGCCACATCCACACCACGGCGGTCAGGCGACTCGTGATGACAGACCGACAAATGGTAAGGTTTCAGAAGATCTGTGGCGGCCAAATCCAGCAACACCTTCTCGTTCTCGATTTCGGAGACGCCCAGCACCACCAAACCGCCGTCAATCTTGGCGATTTCAGCAATCACCTTGGAAAGACTTTGCAACTTGGCATTGTAACGTGAGGTATTCCAACGATAATCGCCATCAGGCAGGAACTGTTCATCGTTCTTGACAGGGTCGTCAATCGTATCAAAAAGGTTTTCCACATTGTAAAAACCGATAACAGCCTTATTGTAAGGTTGTTGCGCAAACAAAGAAACAGCGAGCAACAATCCGATAATCAGTAAAAAAGTTCTTTTCATAACCCGATAATATAAGTTTGCAAAAGTACAAAAATTATTGTATCAACGGGTAAACGAAAAAAGTGGCTTTGAATTATGCTCCTTTCATTATTTGGAATTACTACCGAGTCCTTTAGCCCTCAGGCCGCATCGCGAACGACACGACATCCTGGCCATCATGTCATCACCCTTTCATCGACCTCCATAGTCCCTTCATCGTGCCATCCTCTCATTTTCCCGCGAAATCATGACTCTAAAATTTACAATCACAAGACTAATAGTTAACGTCAAATTTGTAAAACATTGATTCCAAGCGAGAAAAAAAAATACGCAAAACCCTTGACAAACGGGATGTTTTGTTGTATCTTTGCCATCGGAAACACGGTTGGAAGAAGGACATGTTGTGCCGCTGTTGTAGAGACGTGCCATGGCGCGTCTCTACGGACAACCGTCTGACCGGAACGAACAAAATAACAAACCTAAACAAAAAACAATGACAAAAAAGAAAACAAAAAGAAAGTCTAAAACAGAATCATTGGCAGACGAGGTAAACAACAGACGGATTGACCTGACTCCCGAGCAGGTGGAGACTATCATTACAGAACGGGGGCTTGTGTTTATAGATCCGCTCTCCGATTTCGGCTTCAAACGACTACTCGGAATGGAGCGGACTAAAGACATCACTGTTCATCTCCTCAACACTTTCATGAGTGACGACACGGGCGTGATCAGCGACATCACTTTCATCTCGTCAGAACAGGTCGGACTGCTGCCGGGGAAGAAAAAGGTTCGTCTGGACATCCACTGTAAAACGCAGAACAGCGACCATATCATCATAGAGATGCAACGTGAGCGGCAGATGTTTTTTGTCAGACGGCTGCGGGCATATCACAGCCACTCCACAATCAGCGGCGTGAAAATCGGTGACATGGTGTATGCGACAGTGCCGAAAGTGTTCTCCATAAGTTTCATGGAGAAAGACATGCCCGAATTCAAGGGCAAAAACAGGTTCCTTTGGAAAGTTTATCCCAAAGATGACGACAACGAAATATTTTCTAAAGAAAATGTTTGGTATTTTGTAGAATTGTGTAAATTTGCCGCGCAGTTGGAAACGCTGGATTTGACCGATGAGAAGAACCGTTGGCTTTACATGCTCACCCATGTAGCGGACATCAGCGAGGATGAGGTTCGGCAGATGGATGCAGTTTACCAACGGTTTTACGAAGAATGCCGAATATCAAACCTTAATGAAATGGAAAAGAAAGAATACGTGACGAGTGTGTTGGAGTACGACGATGTACGGGAGTCGATGATGTGCGAACGCGAAGTGGGGAGAGAGGAAGGGCGCGAGGAAGGACGCGAGGAAGGGTTGCTGCAAGGAGAGGTCAACACTAAACGCCAGCTCGCCCTCAAGATGCTCGCCAAGGATTTCGCCCCAGACCTCGTGGCGGAAATCACCGGGTTGACAGAGGAGGAGGTCTGCGCTTTGGTTGCTCATACTGATTGACGGAAGCTTGACAATTCTGCCAGTGCGCACCCTGGCGAGTTCGGGATTCCGTTTTGCAACCCTGTCCTCACGAGCCACCGCCTGCTTCGTGTGTTATTGCTTTCGCTTGCGGCTCAAATCCGACCTTGACCGGCCAAACGGAAACTGGGACTCGCAAGAGCTCCATTTATCGTTCTTTCATCGCATCATCGACACTTCCGTCAGCCCGCCCTTGTTGCCGACCACGAACAGTGTCGGGGCGTTGCTGCCGTGTACGAAGTTGTCGAGGTAGAGCGGCTCCCCGATGACGAAACAGGAACAGGAGAAGGAGTCGCCGGGTTTGAGCTTGGAGTTCTCGCTTTCCATCACCATGAAACTCCCTTCGCCGAGATGGCGCAGCAGCACGCGGCGGTCTGGCGACCATGTGATGCGCACGAGGCCTTCCTGTGGGATATCTTCGGAATGCAGGGCGCGGCCGAGCACTAGATTCGAGGATTCGCCTGTGCGGTTGTGGTTGGTCAGGAAGTCCTCCCAGTCGCGGAAACCCACGCAACGGGCGAGAACGGATAGGGTGGAGTAGCGGGTGGTGTCATAGCCCTCCACATAACCCCAGATACGTTTGAGGGTGGTCACGCCGAGCGTTTCTTTGCAGCGTTCTTGGATTACGCCGGTTAGGAACTGGAAGTCGGCCGGGGTTTTCATCTTGCGCGACACGGACTCCTCTACCATTTCGCGAAGTTGCAGGATTTCGGTTTCGTTGGGTTTCATAAAGGAAATTTTAGACGCGCAAAATTATAAAATTCGGACAAAGGGTGGCGGTCCGAATTGGTCCCAATGCCGATTTACGATTTGCCGTAAACCGTAAACCGAAAATCGTAAATCGTTATAGCGGGTATTTTCGTCGCACGTTCTCTGCGAGGAACTGCGCTACCTGGTCGGTGGAGAGTCCCGACACGTTGAGGACCATATCGTAGTTGCGGGCGTCATAGCGGGAAGTTCCGGCGAAGGACTTTGTGTAGTTTTCACGAGCCTTGTCGGTGCGCTCCATGATTTCGCGGGCTTCCTCTTCGCTCACGCTCTGCTTTTTCATCAGCCGTTTCATGCGGTGTTCTGGGTTGGCGATGATGAGCAGGCGCATGGCGTTGGGGTTGTTCTTGAAGATGTGGAAGCCGGTGCGTCCCACGATGATGCAGGATTCTTGTTCAGCAAGGTCGCGGAGAATCTGTTCCTCTTCGGCGTAAAGTTGTTTCGAATCGACCTCGAAAGAGTCGTATGCGATGGCGGCGGTGGTGCCGAACTGTTTGTAGAATCGGCAGAAATCCGCCCACCATCCCGGTTTCGTCGCCTTGATTTTCTCGGCGTCTTCGTGGGTGAGATTGTACTTTTCGAGGATGGAGGCGAGAATCTCCTTGCCATAGACTTTCACACCGAGCAGTTCGCCCAGCTTGGTGGCGATCTCCTTGCCGCCGGAACCGCTCTCGCGGTTGATGGTGATGACGAATTTTTGGGGTTCCATATCGTTTGTTTTTTGCTTCGAAATTGAGACCGCAAAAGTACGATTTTTCGGTTTACGGTTTTCGATTTTCGATTTGCGGCTTACGACTTTCGGTTTACATTTTTTTCAAATCACTGTTTACCACTCACTGTTCACTAAAAAAATACTACTTTTGCGCCCGAAAAAAAACAAACGAAAATGTACAATCCTGATTTCATGAAAGAAGCCATCCGTTTGGCTAACGAGTGCTTTGAGACAGGTTCAGGCGGTCCGTTCGGGGCGGTGGTGGTGAAGGACGGCGAGATTGTGGGGCGCGGCCGCAATATGGTGACGGTACACAACGACCCCACGGCGCATGCGGAGGTGCAGGCCATCCGCGACGCATGCCGAAACCTCGGAACATTCCAGCTTACCGGTTGCGAGCTCTACGCCAGCAGCGAACCCTGTCCGATGTGCTTCGGGGCGATTTATTGGGCGCGTCCCGACCGTATCTACTATGGCGCTTCTTGCGAAGTTGCTGCTGACGCCGGCTTCGACGACACTTTTATCTATGAGGAGATTGGCAAGCCCCATGCGGAGTGCTCCATTCCCACCGAGCAGCACGACGCGGAACTCGCCGCCATGACGTTTAAACGATGGAAGGGGTTTGAGGGACGGGTCGAGTATTAGACGTAAGACGTGAGACGAGAGACGAGAGATGTGAAGTTTGGGATGAGGCCTTAGTTGTTAAGCGTGGGGTGTTGATATTTATTTTATTAGAGGTGTGTGCATGATCCAAAAACATTTATTTTTGCAGAAATAATTATTAACAAAATGTTAAAACTTATGAAAACTTATTCCTTTGAAAATCTAGAAGTTTGGAAGAAATCCAGAGAACTTGTGTTCTATGTTTATCAGATCCAATCAGCATTTCCTCATTATGAAAAGTATGGTTTAGGGGACCAGCTGAGGCGAGCTGTAGTTTCTGTTTCGTCTAACATCGCAGAGGGCAATGCCAGATATTCAGCTAAAGAGCAGGTTCATTTTATAGAAATTGCCATTGGTTCTCTGATGGAAGTGTATTGTCAAATAGTTTTGGCATACGATTTGAAATATATTACAGAAGAACAACTGAATCAGTGCAATGAAAGAATAGAGACAGTTCTCAAACTCCTTAATGGATTGAGATATCAAAAATTCAAACTTATATCATCAAGTACCTCCAATAAAAGCTCGATGATACCCAAAACTCCCGTTTTCTCGTAACCCCCAACGTCATACGTCTCCCGTCATACGTCTTAATTCATTCATGTTAAATACAACCAAAATGGAAAAAATCGGCAAGCTATACCTTATCCCCACTCCCATCGCGGAGGGCGCGTTCGGGAACTTCTTCCCGATGGTGAACGCGGATATCATCAATGAAACGGACTACTACATCGTGGAAGCGGTGCGGACGGCGCGGCGTTTCCTGCGGTACGCGGGCATCAAGAAACCCATCGACGAGCTGACCTTTTTCGAATTGAACGAGCACACGCAGGGGGTGGAGATCAACGATTTCCTGCGACCTTGTTTGGAAGGCAAGAACGTGGCGGTGATGTCTGAAGCGGGTGTGCCGTGTGTGGCCGACCCGGGGCACAAGGCGGTGGAGAAGGCGCATCAGTTGGGAATTGAGGTGGTTCCGCTGATCGGGCCCAGTTCGCTGATCCTCGCGCTGATGGGCAGCGGCATGAACGGACAGAGTTTCGTGTTTCATGGATATCTTCCGTCGGAGCAGTATGACCGAGAGAAGCGGCTGAAGGAGCTTGAGGCGGTGGCGGTGAAAACGGGTCAGACGCAGATGTTCATCGAGACGCCCTATCGCAACAACCGGATGACGGCGTCGATCTGCCATGTTTTGCAACCGGCCACGCGGATATGCATCGCTGCGAACCTGACTGGCGAGAATGCGTTGTTGAAGACACAATCGGTGTCAAAATGGCGGAAATATTTTGAGAAGGAGGAGAACCAATTGGGGAAGGTTCCTTGTATTTATCTGATTAATAGGTAGATAAAAATTTTAAGAAAGAATAGCGGGAATAACAAAAAAAGTGTATTTTTGCCCCGTCATTTTTGCAATGACAAGTTCATTGGATGGCGTAATGCCGAAGTGGTGGAATGGTAGACACGAGGGACTTAAAATCCCTTGCTTATTGCAAGCGTGTGGGTTCAAGTCCCACCTTCGGTACCGAATGCGGAAGTAGCTCAGTTGGTAGAGCACAACCTTGCCAAGGTTGGGGTCGCGAGTTCGAGTCTCGTTTTCCGCTCTCTGTAGGGACGCGATATTCGTGTCCCTGTGTGTTTTAAAAAGTCAGCAAACCACCAAATTCGATGCAGTGTGGTGAATTCGCAAAGCGTTTTATATAGAATGAGAGTTGTAACGTGTTGATAGATAGTGTGTTTGTGTTAATTGTGGGCGTTATGACATAACAACCTTTTGCCTGCCAGAAATCCAAGGAATGCGTGCAAGAGTAGGAATAATTTGAACTGGTGTAAACATACGGAGGGTGATTGCATTGGGAGGATTCTATTCGAGTCCAGCATCGTGGAAGCGGCTGTCAACCAGTATATAGTCACCAATTTTTACTCTAAGGCCGTAAATCACTAAAAGTTATAACGTAAAGATATAGGGTCAACAGGAAAACTTTTGTTAAGAAAAACTTTCTCGAATGATTTTTCTGATTATTTCGTATTTTTGCGCCTTTAAAAACGGAAAAATATGAAGACTCGCATCGCAATTATTGGTTACGGCAACATCGGAAAGGCCGTGGAACAGGCGGTGATGGCCGCGGAGGACATGCAACTGGTAGGCATTTACCATCATAACGACAATTTGGATTCTATAGACGCGGATGTGGCGGCTTTGTGTACGCCTACCCGCGAAGTGCCCGCTTTTGCGGAGAAACTGCTGCGCCGTGGCATCTGCACGGTTGATAGTTTTGACATTCACGGGCAGATTTACGATCTTCGCAAGCAGTTGACCCCGCTGACTCAAGCAAACAAGGCGGTGAGTGTCATCGCCGCCGGTTGGGATCCCGGTTCCGACTCCATGGTCCGCGCCCTGCTCACAGCCATCGCACCCAAAGGCATCACCTACACCAACTTCGGTCCCGGCAGAAGCATGGGGCACACCGTGGCGGCAAAGGCCATCCCCGGCGTGAAGGACGCGCTCTCGATGACCATCCCGCTCGGCACGGGCATCCACCGCCGCATGGTCTATATCGAGTTAGAAGATGGCGCCGACTTCGGCACCGTGGAGAAACTGCTGCTCGCGGACGACTACTTCGCCCACGATGAGACTCACGTGATTCCTGTTCCGTCGGTAGATGCGCTGAATAACGTGGCCCACGGCGTGCATCTGGAGCGTTCCGGCGTGAGCGGTGACACCCACAACCAGCGGTTCGAGTTCAACATGACCATCAACAATCCGGCACTCACCGGTCAGGTGCTGGTGGCCGTCGCCCGTGCGGCTGTGCGCATGAAGGAAGAGCAACGGTTCGGAGCTTACACGATGATTGAGATCCCGCCTATCTATATGCTTCCCGGCGACGAGGAACAGCTGATCCGGACGCTGGTGTAGAGGGTTCGGATGAGCTGATGCCGTAGGGAGTATGCTTTTGTGCAAAATCAGGATTGTCAACTAAATGGTATATATTAATGAAAATACGGGGAATTTAGATCTTGCTGCTGCTTTGGCGGAGGTTTCCCCGCAGCGGCGCGAGCAGGCGCTGAAGTTCCGGCATGAAAACGGAAGGCGCCTTTCCGTGGCCGTTTACCTTCTGTTGAAAAAGGGCCTTCAAGAAGAATACGGAATCACCGCTAATCCTGTTTTTGGCTATTCGGAAGAGGGGAAGCCTTTCATCATAGACCATTCTGACATCCATTTCAGCTTCAGTCATTCCGGCGATGTGGCTTTATGCGCCATTAGCGGGCAACCCGTCGGGGCGGATGTGGAAGTGCCCCGGAAAATCTCCCCTTCGCTGGTCAGTTACACGATGAACGACGATGAACAGGCCCAAATCAACGCTTCCCCGGATCCGATGATGCAATTTCTCTTTTTCTGGACCCGCAAGGAGGCCCTCCTCAAACTCACCGGTGAAGGAATCCGCAATAACATGAAAGAAGTATTGGTCGCAATGGAAAAATATCATATTGACACCATTGTGACGGATAATTACATTTATTCTGTTGCGAAATTCAAATAAAGGTGTGATTTTTCACACGCTATTCCGCCCTATTTGACAATTTTCCATTCGCCCGGCTGGAGTTCTCCCAAGCTGAGGTCGCCGATTTGGACGCGGATAAGCCGCAGCGTGGGGAAGCCGACCGCGGCGGTGATATGCCGCACTTGACGGTTCTTGCCCTCGGTGAGGGTGAGGCGCACCCAGCTGGTGGGGATGTTGGCGCGATAGCGAATCGGGGGCACTCGCTCCCAGAGGTTCTCCGGCGGCAGCGCCTTCTCGGCCTTGCAGGGACGGGTACGGTACCCTTTGATGACCACCCCTTTTCGCAGCTGTTGCAGGGCCTCATCGGTGATTTCGCCATCCACCTGTGCGAGGTAGGTACGCGGGTGGGCGTTCTTCGGATCCAGCAGTCGTTTCACCAGCCGTCCGTCGTCGGTCAGCAGCAGGGCACCCTCGCTGTCGTGGTCCAGCCGTCCCGCGGCATAGACGCCGGGCGGGAATCCGAACTCGTTGAGGGCGGGATGTCCCGCCTCGGGGGTGAACTGGCTCAGCACGCCGTAGGGTTTGTTGAAGAGGATGACCATAGGGGGGCTTTTGGATTCGGTCAGATAGAGGTATGGTTATTGGGCCGAATTCACGAGCCGCTGTCCCAACTCGTAGGCGTTTTGCAGGTCAATGGGGAAATGCTCGTCGCGGAATTTGCGTTTGGCCTCCTCGTTGAACATCGTCATGGCATAGCGGGAATAGTCGTTGAACTGGTACGTGTTGCAGACGTACAGGGTCTCGCAGTGGCCGAAGTTCGCCCGCAGCTGGTCGCCGCAGGTGCCGAGCAGCACAGGGTAATTCCACTCCGGCATCGCCTCCTCGGGGATGTTCATCGTGAAAATCATCGCCGTTTGTTTGGGGGTAATGGGGCGTTTGCGGTTGCCGTGCTCGTCAATGTCGTACGTGAAGTTAGGGAAGACCAGCCGTTCCAGGAACGAGCGTGTCTCTCCAGTCGGGTAGCTAAGATAGACGGGCGAGCCGACCACAATCACATCGGCCTCGCGGGCTTTCTCGAGCAAAGGTCTCAGCCCGTCGCGGATGGCGCACACGCCGTCGGTCTTGGCGTTCTTCAGCTGGCAGGCGAAACAGCTCTTGCATCCCGTGAATGTGAGGTCATAAAGGTGAACCATTTCGGCTTGCGCCCCCGCCTCCACAGCGCCACACATGGCACTTTCCAGCAGCAAAGCCGTATTCTTGTTTTTACGCGGACCGCCGTTGACAAACAGCGCTTTAACAGTCTTTTTCTCCATGAACAAAGGGGTTTTAATGATGTGACAAAGATACAAAAAAAGGCAATGCCATGCATTGCCTTTTCTTCCGCGGAGAGAGAGGGATTGCAGTTTATTAATTGCAGCTATATCTTGCAGCAGTTTGTATTCATTTAATTGTGTTGCAAATGAATGAATGCCAGCAAAATATGCATATTTGTTAAATGAATACAAGGTGTGTTTGTTTGCAGAATAACGTGTTTTTATTGTTCCGGTGCAATTTTTCGGAGCGGGAAATGTATGGGAGGGGATAATTCGCCATGTGTGTTTCTCTTCGGGTGGTTAGTGAAAAATACAAAAATATGAGAAGGTGTAAGGGGATCCTCTGTAAAAACACAACTGTTCGTTTTTCAAAGACGTTTTCAAAGACGTTTTCAAAGACGTTTATAAAGACGTTTATAAAGACGTTTATAAAGACGTTTATAAAGACGTTTTCAAAGACGTTTATAAAGACGTTTATAAAGACGTTTATAAAGACGTTTATAAAGACGTTTATAAAGACGTTTATAAAGACGTTACCGGATTTATTTGAGAATAATCCAAAAACCTTTACCTCTTCCTTTTCTATCTAAAAAGCCTTTCTGTTTCAGCAAGTCTGTACGATATTTCATCGCTCTTTCTCCAATTCCAAGCCTTTCCGAAAGTTGTGCCAACGTCTCTGTAGGATGTTCTTTAACAATAAGATAGGCTTTTTTCAGAGTGTCTTTTAAATCATTGTATTCTTCAATCAAACCGCCATTAACTGTAATGGGCATTCCGACAAAATCTGGATGACATGGAATATCTATCAAAAAGAAAGATCTTTCATCATCTGTTTCTATAATTGCTCGTGGTGAACCATTTGCTTTAAGTGCAGCCTGGATTGTTGGAATACCTGTGGCATGTCCTTCCGTTAACCCCAGTTCTTTAAGAAAATCACCCAACCTACGATTCCTATACCTGCGCGAACGCAAAGCCCTTGCTTGCCGAATAGCATCAGCACTAATTGAACGGTCTGGCCCTGAATAACTTAATATAGTGATTTGGTTTGGTTCAATAGTTATTTCCACGGGTTCATAAAGCTTATAGTCCCTATGATAAAGTGCATTTGTAACACTTTCTTCCAATGCAGCGTATGGATAATTGAAATACTTGATGGGTTCTTGCTTGTTGGACACTTTAATAATTCTCTCCTTTATGACATTTGTTTTCAAGTATTCTAAAGTGGTTCGAATGATATGAGGTACTGTGCCTTTTATTGTAGGTGCCTCTGTCATGTTATCCGGATTTTGCTCACGGCCTTCTGGAAAGATCACAATATCCACTTGACAATACGGAAAAAATTTATCGGGTGTTTCACAGAACATCATAGCTGCGACATTTTTTATACATTGCCGTTCAGATGGACCTGTCAACAAATTCAGGTCTCTCATAAGTACCTCAATGGGCACACGACCTACGCTTTGTGACAGCCGACTACCAGTTGCCACCAAATAATCGCGCAACTGGACCAATGAAATGTCGTCATAACAGATGGAGGAGTTTCCTCTATCATCGAAAGGGATTTTCGCAGAAATCTCTCTCAATTGATCTAGAGTTTCACCGACAGCCTCAATACTATTGGAACCATATCGTACATAGTATTTTGGTTTTTTATGTCTTGCCGTAATATCTTCGGGCACAGTATAAGGTCTCTCCATGCCACTTGGGACCCAAATTGCCAACAAATAATTGCCATCAACCTCTTCCACCGAGATGCGAGGTTGATAGTAAGGTTCTATTAAATGATTAAAACCAACCATTTGCTTTTGCATACTATCTAATTGTTCCATCGGAATTCCTTGAATGGGACGCTCTGCTACACCATTCTTCTCCTTTACTCCGACAAGAATATATCCACCTCCCAGGTTATCTATATCGTTAGCAAAGGCACAAATGGAATGATAGATGCTAATTGGATTCCATCCTGTCTTAAATTCTATTCTATTCGATTCAACTTTTCTTTTGTTCAGCAAGTCTTCAATGTTAATTGGTATTGCCATTGTTATTCCCTTTTTTCAATTCGCAAAAATACATAATTCAGCAATGCGAAAACATCGGTTGTTTATTCTTAGGGCAAACAAATATAGACACTGAAGCAGGCTGTAAAAGTAGCGAGTTAATAGTGAACCGAATGGAATCAGAGTTAGTTACGTTATTTGATTTTTATACTTTCTTAATTTCCTTGCCTTTGAAGTATTCCGAAAAATGCTACTTTTGCAAGCTTGTTTGCCATAAAAGTATCGTGTTATGCCGAATTCCAAAAATGCAGATGTCCGCATCAAGGTCATTGACCGCTGTCTGAGTGACAAAAACCGCAAGTATTCGATGGCGGAGATGATGGAATTATGCAATGAGGAGTTGGAACTACACGATTTCCCGCCCGTGTCGGCAATGAACACCATTCGCGGCGATATAGAACAGATTCAACGGATATACGCCCCGAATGCGGATGTGGAAAGTTTCCGGGAGGGGCGGAACATCCGCTATCACTATGCCGATCCCGATTTCTCCATCTACAGGCCGCTGCTGAAGCCCGAGGAGACGGCACAGCTCATCCAGACACTCTGCTTGCTGAAACGGTTCAAGGGGATGCCGCAGTTCGACTGGATCAGCGAGATTTCCGACCGTTTGGGCGCTTCGTTGAAAATCGATGAGATTTCCACAGACGAGGTGGTCGGTTTTGACGAGAACATGGATTTGGAAGGGCTGGATCACTTCACGCCGCTGTTCAACGCCATCAGCGAAAAGCGGACGTTGTGCATCACCTACAAAAGTTTCAGGCAGGACAAGGAGGTGGAATACGTGGTCTATCCCTACTATCTGAAACAGTACAACAAGCGGTGGTTTCTGATTGCCAGGAATGTGGGTTATGAGACGTTGACCAACTACGCCCTCGACCGTATCCTGGGCATCAAAGAGACGGATGAGCCGTTCCAACCCGCCGGCATCAACTTCGCCGACTATTTTGACGAGATGATCGGGGTGTCCAAAGATTCAAACGCGGAGCCCACGCTCGTCAAGCTGTGGGTCTCCCCGGTCTCGTGGCCGTACGTCCGCACCAAGCCGCTCCATGGCACGCAAAAGAAGGTCAGCGAGGATGACACCGGCGCCGTCATCACCATCGAAGTGTATCTGAACTACGAGTTGGAGCAACTGATCCTGTCCTTTGGCGAAAACATGGAAGTGCTTGAACCGGAATGGTTTCGGGAGAAGATAAAGATGAGGTTTGAGAAGGGATTGGAGAGGTACGGGGAATAGGTTCAGTATGGGTGAACGTGAAAGTTGTTATTTTGCACCGTCAAATCGATGTTAAATTAATTTTTTGCGATATGGAAAATATTTCTTGGTCTGAAGAGCAGGTTTTAGCAGTTGTAAATGAGTTTAATGACAAGATGGAAGAACTTCGAAAACAAGCTCCGAAATTCCAGCATATTGATTTTGTCAAGTTTGCTCTTATTTATCTGACACGCGAAGGCTTGACAACCGACTTGCTAATTGAAGATGTGAAAGATAAAAAAGTCGGAAGTGTTTTACAATACTTCAACGAGGTGATGGCTGATTCGAATTTCAAGCTCAAGCCTAACAATGAACAGATCACCTATACCCTTAAAGAAGCCATTCTTGAGATCTATAGCAATACGATTAAAGTCATTCCTTTTGAGGTTTTCATAGTGAATTATTTTGATTCTATCTTTATTCTTTTGGGTGATTTTTGGAATAATCGAATCGAAGAATTTAATGTGATATCATCTTATAAGGCTTATGGTTTGAACGACAAATCGTTGTATATAAAAGGGTATTGTGCTTTTTCAGCTTTACTCACAAAACTTGAAGATCCAAAATCCATTTGGGATAATAAGATTGCCATAGAATTTGACGATTTTGATGATTTATACATTTTTGATATAATATATGGAGCTCGCATTTCCACCATTCAGGACAAAATTGTTTTCATAAACCAGGCGCCTTTCGATGGAAATCAAAAAATTGACTTATACATAGACATGACTTTTGATTTCAACAAAACTTCTTCTGTCCTTGAGCAACTTACACTAAAGGGGAAGGTCGTTGCAGGAGTAAATGAGCATGTTATCAAGGGAGAGAATCAAATCGTTCGTGAACTGTTTGATGATAGACGAGTACAAACAGTACATACTAACGGGATAGATAATGGTTGGATAGAATTCGGAATTGAGAAATATAGTTTGTCACCATTCTTTTATTCATCAGACCATGATCTGTATCGTGAAATAGAGACTGAAGAGATAATTCGTTATGGTTACTCATTAGATTATGAGAGATATGAAGTGTTCGAAAAAGTTGATGGGTTTATGACAACGATTGCTGATAATCTTCAAAATTTAGTTGAAGGTTATGAGGCAAGTACAGCATCTCTTTTCCTTATTCCTTATTTCAAAAAGCATTATAAAGGTGTGCTGTCAACTTTGATTGATGAATTTACTTACCCTGATTTCAAGACTTTAGAAGATAATTGCATAAAACGACATGAAGACGAGAAAGCACAGGTTATTCGTGCGTTTAATTTTTGTATCTCCCAAATAGGACGTGTCGATTATTATTCTGACGCTAAATATCAACATTTCCTTAATGCAATAAGGATGATTGAAACCATTGATGACAATATCTTTCATAAGTATTATTCTGAAATAATTGAGAGAATCTGTGAAAGGGTAGTTCGATCTTCTTATACATCTCAATATCAATTTATAGAATCTCAAATAGGAAATGCCGATGATTTACAGATTGTTGTTAGGAAAGACGATTATGCCGACATTATCTATCCAGGAGACAGTGGTATTGATGAACTAACATCCTATGCAGGTTGGGGAAGTGTTATCACACCAAAAACATTGAAGGGAAAATCGGTTGAAATAGAAATGGCTTTTGACATTGATGCAGAGGAGTTTTACTATGACCCTGTGTGTTCTGCATCACAATATGTCATATTTAACGCAATGCGCGGTAAAAACAAGTCTCAATATGTTCGTGACATTGCGATTCCAATCTGTGATGTCGCCGATGTTGTCATTGATTTGCACAAAGACATCCGTCAATATGAAACGATTTCAAAATCGCATCTCAAGCATGGAGGACTATACGTGACTTTTGTCATGAAAAAAGATTTAGGATTATGCCAACCAGTCATCGAGAAACTCATCAAGGAAAATGTCTTAGATAAAGTCATCAGTCTCAACAATCGCTACTTGTTATTCATTAACCAAAGCAAACAGGATGACAAAGTAGTTTTGGCTAAGTTCAATCATGTTGATGAAGACCGGTGGCTGCAATCCTATCAAACTATCATTGACGAATTGGCTTTAAATGCCGATTCCAAGCATGTTAGAATCTTGTCTTCGAAAGATTTTGCAGCAACTAATTATTCCATCTCGACAGATTCCTATTTCACCGCCGTTGATTCTCATAGTATTGAAAGTGTTATTCATTCCCTGATCGCCCGTCACAATGTTGAGTATAATGCCATAGACATTTTGCTATACATTCTGTCGAGAGTTGGTCATCTTCATAGATATGGTGTGGAATTTCCGTATTTTTCAAAAACCATAGAGAAGTTGGATGGGGTCTATGACAGTATGCTTGATTATGAAGAACTTTTGATGGACAACTACACGGAATGTGTCAACACCGTGATTCAAATATATGGTACAGAGGTTTTTGCTCACGAACATTTCCAGCCCGGAATCTCCAAATTGATGGTGGATGTCCTCTCGCCAGACAGTATCCACAATGTTTATAACCCGTTTGCAGGATTGGTAAGTTTTTGCTACTTGCTACCCAAGGCAGACTATTTTGGAAGTGAAATTGACGAGAATGTATTTACATTTGCAGCTTATCGATTGGAAGCCAATGGCCTATACGATCAAGCAATGTTCGAGTGTAGGGATTCTACAATTGATGATGCGGATGATGTCGCGCCCTTTGACACAATTCTCACTATTCTCCCATTCATGATTAAGAATGAGACCCGTTTGTATGATTATCTATTCGGGAAGTGCTTCTCTATGTTGGAGGAGAATGGTAAAATGATGGTGGCTCTCCCTTCCAAGTTCACTTTTGACAAATCACCCGCAATGACCGAACTTCGAAAAAAAATTGTGGAAAACAAGTGGGTGGAGAAAGTTATATGTTTGCCCAAAGGCGCATTCACAGGAACGAATGTCAACACCTGTTTGATTCAACTATCAAAGCGAGCTAATCAGGAAATATTATTCTGTGATGCCACTCAAATGGTTGAATATGACAAAGGAAAAGGGACGATTCAGATGGAGGCAATTGTTTCTGCAATCAATCAGGAGGAGTCGTCTTGCTGCTTCAGAATTGCCAATTCGGCTGTCTTGGAAAATAATTATTCGCTTAACCTATTCGTCTATAAACCATTCCCGTCAGAAGAGGGCACAATTCAATGTCGGCTGAACAATTTCTTGACCGAGATTAAACGAACCCCGGCTCTTTCTTTGCCAGAAGGTTTGTTGTTCACTCAAGACATGCTTTCGTCGGATGTGGTGAATTATAGAAAAGGTTTAGATGATTTGAAAACAGGTGGTGTAAGTGAGTCCATGATGAAACTCCAAGGCGATGCGCTGATTGTCTCATCCGTTCAAAGCAATCTGAAACCCACGTACTTGGAAGTTGGAGAAGACACGTGTTATTACATGAATCGTGGTCTGTTGGCCTTTAAGGTGGATACCACAAAAGTGTTGCCTGGATATATTTGTCACGCATTAACACAGCCGGAAATATTGAAGCAAATCGACAATTATCGTATAGGAACGCTTGCAAAGATTTCCTCAGACGACTTTCTAAACGTGCGGATTAACCTGCCAGATCTTTCTGCACAAAGAGCTATTGTTGATGATCTCACTCGTGAGCAATACACTAAGAAAAAGCAGGAATTAAACAAGATATATGGTGATGTTTATGCGGAAAAGGAAGAGGAATTCAAATCCTTGAAACATGCTATGGGAAAATCTGTTGCTGGAATCACCGCTGCTGTAGATAATCTGTATAAGTATTTTGAAGGGAAGGGGCAGTTAGACACCATTGTTCATGAGCGCAGGTCATCCACACTGGGCGACAAACTTAATGTAATACAACAAAGTGTCCAGCATATTGCTGTACTTTTGAAACATGGAGCAGACTTTTTGGATGTATCCCAATACCCGATAGAATCGGTTTCCATCGATGATCTTTGGCGGTGCATAACGTACGAAACAAACAGATTCTCTCTCAGCAAGTATAATGTGTTGGAAGATTCAATCAAACGTATGACTATCAGAATGAATGTCGATTTATTCAAGATACTCGTGAATGATATACTGTCTAATGCGGAGAAACATGCTTTTGAAGACAACAATCCTATCAATACGGTTCGCGTAGAATACGTTTGTGACAATTCTTGGTTCACACTGTTTGTCTCGAATAATGGTCGGCCTTTCCCGGATGATGTGGATGTGAAAAAATTCACGAAAAGATACTGGTCTGCTGGAAATCACCAAGGAAGTGGAATCGGCGGACACGATATTCTCAAGATAATGACCGCTTTTCAGGGAGAGTTTGAATTGTTGACGGATTACGAGGATTCCTATCCGACTTGCTATGTGTTAAGATTCCCTGTTGAGTAAGTGGTCGTTTTATAGCTAAATCAATTTGATAGTATCATAAAACCAATAAATTATGGCATATAAAGTTTTGTGGGTTGATGACGAGTTTGATACCGATGCGTTACAAGAAGTAGCTGATTCCGCTGCAAACCGAGGAATCAATATGGATACGGCGTGCAAGTCTGCAGAAGAGGCTTTGGCACATTTGCAACATGCTAAAGATTTTGATGCAATCATTTTGGATGCCCGCTTTTTAACGTCAACAAGCGACACTCTTGACAGTAAAGGCGGAGTGAAAGGCTTAGGTAGAGTTATAAAACGTATTCGACAGTTGAAGGATGCGGGAGACTATATCCCGACATTCATCTTTTCTGGTCAGCCCGACACTTTCAAGAGCGAATGGTTTGCGGAAACATACGAAGAGTATGAGGTTTTCCAAAAGGGGTTGGACAACATGAGGTTGTTTGATGCGATTATTCGCGCTGTGAACGAAAGAGAGGTAAGCCAAGTGAAGCTGAAATATGCTCCACTGTTTGACATTGGTGTGCCGAAATATCTGTTTGATTCTTCAGATATTGCCGATCGTCTGTTGAATTATGCTATACAAGTCGAGCATAACGATACGAAGAAAACGGATTATTTGAATGATATGCGTAAACTGATAGAAGAACTTTTTGAAAAGTGTGAACAAGTCGGTTTGCTTCGTTCAGGAATCAACTCACTGAATGAAAAGAGTAAGTTTTTGTGTGACAACAATATGCAGAAGTTCATTCCTCCGTATGTTCAAGAGTCTATTCGACATATTCTCCGTTGCACCCAAGAAGGTTCTCATCATGGGTCTGCAGATGCCGATATGCGAAACGGTATCGCACCGTTTTTGTTCAGATCTCTGTTTTTCTCCCTTGCCACAGTGTTGGTTTGGTGGAAACAATTTGTTGACAGTAATTGCGATAAAGATGCATTAAAACAATTTGTGGAATCTATCCAAGTAGAGTCAGATCAGGCAAAAAAAGAAAAGAAGCCTGAAGAATCAGAGCGAGATGCCACAACGCCTCTTCCATACACATATATCGTAGAAAAGGATAGTGACGGATTTTATCATTGTGGCCCTTATTTGATGTCATCAAAGCACGGACAAGCAATAGAAGGGAGAATGGTGACAGTTCTCGATGAGGATGCCAATACGAAAAAAAAGATTGATGTGTACCCGAGATTTGCGAAGAGAGTTAAGGAGGTTTGAAAGTGATAGAGAATAGGTTCACTATCCCTGAACCTACCCGTTGTATTTTTGCCGCCGGAAATCAACGTTATTATTCATCAAAATTTTTGGAGTTATGATTATTTACATTCTCATTGGTTGTTTCGGCTGGCTTCTGGAAGCCGTAGGTGGCGCTTTAATTGGCAAGAATCCCGGAGACATGTTCGGCAAAAAGTAGTTCAAATCTTCTTAATTGCAGGTCAACATTCATCAATTATTCATCAAATATCTCGCTATGAACACTTTCATATACATCATTTTAGCATTGGTGGCAGTTTGCACCATCTGCACAGTCATCGTTATGGTCAAAGTCTTTTCCAGACAAGAAACCACCTCGGATGTCTCTTCGAAAGACTTCGACCGCTTGGAAGGGAAAATCTCGGAAGAGAACAGGAGTGCCCGGCAGGAACTGTCGGACAACATCGATAAAATCCGAAAAGAGCTGTCGGAGAACGTCGGACACATGCGGACGGAAACGGTGGACAACATGGGAAAGATGCGGGAGGAACTCTCTGGCAACGTGGGGAAGATGCGCGAAGAGATTTCGGGCACGGTGAACAAATTACGCTCTGAATTCACTGAAAATGTCAGTCAGTTGAGGAAAGAATCGTCGGAAACGTCCAAAAACCAGCGAGAAGAGACAAAGAAAGCCTTTACGGACTTTCAGACCGCATTTGGTGACAATGTCGCAAAACTCAATTCTTTCCAAAAAGAAGGCTTCGATGACATGGGGAAGCGCAACAAGGAGTTTGTGGGCACCATGGAGTCCAAACTTGAAAACTTGAAGGATACCACCAACACGACGCTGACAAAATCGTTCGAGCAATTCTTCAAAACATTCGATGCCAACACTGACAAATCGGTTGAGGCGCAGAATGCCGGTTTTGAGAAGATGGAGAAACGTCAGTCGGACTTGATTAAGACTACGGAAACCAAACTTGATGCGCTGCGTTCCATCGTCGAGGAAAAGCTGACCACGATGTCCGAGAAGTTCCAGGAAGGGTTCGAGAAGAACACCGAAAAGATGGTGGAAGCTCAGAAGGAGCGGTTTGCCGAAATGGACAAGCGGCAGTCGGACCTGATCCAAACGACAGAGAAACGGTTGGATGAGATGCGGGCAACGGTGGATGAGAAGCTGCAGAAGACCCTGAACGACCGTCTCGGGCAGTCTTTCAAGCTGGTCAGCGAGCAACTCGAAAGCGTCCAAAAAGGGTTGGGCGAGATGAAGAACCTCGCTTCCGATGTCGGAGGTTTGAAGAACGCGTTAACCAATGTCAAAGTGCGTGGCAATTTCGGGGAGCTGCAACTCAAGGCGTTGTTGGAGCAGATGCTGTCTCCTGAGCAATACGATGAGAATGTGGCCACCGTGCCCGGCAGCTCGGAACGCGTGGAGTTCGCCATCAAGTTGCCCGGTAAGGATGATCCCCACCGGTGTATCTGCCTGTCGATTCCAAGTTCCCCAAGGATGTCTATGACCAGTATGTCGATGCCATAGACACGGGGGACGCCGCGACGATCAAATCGAAATCCAGCCAGTTTGAGAACACAATATTGGCCATGGCGAAGGACATCAGCACCAAGTACTTATCCGTCCCCGACACGACCAATTTCGCCATCATGTTTGTGCCCGTTGAGAACATCTACGCCGAGGTCATCCGCCGTTCGAAACTTACGCAGGAACTGAGGGACAAATGGAACGTGCTCGTCACAGGACCGACCACCTTGGGTGCCTTGCTCAGCAGTCTGCAGATGGGCTTCCGCACATTGGCCATCGAGAAACGTAGCAACGATGTCTGGACCACCTTGGGCGCGGTCAAGACGGAGTTTTCCAAATTCGGCGACCTCCTTGAGAAGGCCAAGAAGAACATCGACTCCGCTTCCGCGACCATCGAGCAGCTTCAGGGCACCCGCACCAAAGCCATCAAACGGAAACTGCGGGAGGTCGAGGTCCTGCCGACGGACCAGGCCGCCTCGTTGCTGCCGGATATGGGCGAGGAAGGTGTTTGGGATGAAGAATGATGGTTTTTCCCCTATGCCTGGGCAGCTAATGGTTCCCCGTGCCACCTTCGAGACCACGGATGACCGTTTGACGTTCCTTATAAACATCCCTGTCCATCCCGGCTGTGATAACAAGCTGCTTCAATTAGATGCCCAAGGACAGGTTTCTGTCCCAGAGGGTGTACAGAAAAGTACACAGAAAGGTACACAGAAAAGTACACAGAAAATCCTTGAGCTTATCGCTGAAAACCCTAAAGTGACAACCCAAGAGATGGCAGATTCGCTTGGAATTATACGGCGAGCCGTTGCCAAGCATATAAAGAAATTGCAGGAGCAAGGCGTCATCCGCCGGGTCGGACCGGACAAAGGCGGCCATTGGGAAGTCATAGAGAGACCATGAAACCACGATTATAGCAGAATACCCTTCCGGCATAAACAAATGTAGAGACGTTTCATGAAACGTCTCTACAAGGTTGCGGAGAGAGAGGGATTCGAACCCCCGGAGGTGTTACCCTCAACGGTTTTCAAGACCGCCGCAATCGACCGCTCTGCCATCTCTCCGAATTGAGCGGCAAAAATACAATTTTTTTCGATATTCTGCCAACGAATGACGATTTTGTTGTATTTATTTGATATTTAGGTGTTTGTTATTGCCTTTTTGGTAATAAACCCCGCCTCTGTGATGTCGTAATCATCCGATAACCCAAAACAATTTCGGATATTATCCTCGCTGAGGGCCGCGTTTTTGTCTCCAAAATGGAGCACATTCCCACCCTTCAACAACAACACCTGCTTGGAATAAGCCTTCGCGATCGGCAAGTCGTGGAGGATGATGAGCACCGTGACGTTCCGCTCCTCATTTAACTGTTGCAAGATGTCCATGATCTCGAACTTGTGCGTGACATCGATGTTGGAGAGCGGCTCGTCCAGGAGCATGATGCCGGTCTGCTGCGCCATGGCGCGGGCGATCATCACCCGCTGCCGCTCGCCACCGCTCAACGACTGTATCAACGTGTCGCGGTAGTGCCAAACGTTGCATTTTTGCAACATTGCCTCCACAATCTCTTTGTCCTCGGCTCGTTGCATTTCCCATGGGGTCTGATACGGGTTGCGCCCCAACATCACGTAGTCGAACACGGAAATGTCGAACACGATGTCCTGATATTGCGGCACGTAGGCGATTTTTCTGGCCATATCCATCATCTTGTACTCAGACATCGGCTTTCCTTCCAACATAATCGTGCCGCCACTCGGTTGCAACAATCCGACGATGCACTTCAACAACGTGGTCTTGCCGGAGCCGTTCGGTCCCAGAATTGAGCAGAAGCCGCCTTGCGGGAAGCTTACGGACAAGTCGTTGAAGATTAAGCGGTTGTCGTAGGCGAATGTTAGGTTGGCTATGTTAATGCAATCCATGTTCAAGTTTCAAGTTTCAGGTTTCAGGTTTCAAGGTTCAAGGTTCAAAGTTCAAGGTTAATGGTTTTTAGGTCTTAAGTCTCACGTCTCACGTCTTAAGTCTCAAGTCTCAAGTCTCATTCAAAATAGTGTCGCAACTCCTCCGCTCCAAAGATGTGCAGCGTGCTTTTGCCGGAAGGCGTCAACGTGGGCATGTCGCTTTCGAACAGTTTGCGAATCAGCGCTTTGACCTCTTCTTGGGTGGCGGGCACGCGCTGGCGAGAACGTTTCTGACGGGCCAGACTCTGCGCGATTCCGGCGATTTTGTCGCCCTTGTGGATGACTTGGTTGGTCTGGTAGGCGGTCAGCACGTTCTCGATCAGTGCCTGCACGTCCCCTTCTTCCTCCTCATCGTTGGGGGTGGCGTTGACGGCCAGGTGCGTGTTGTCGATCTTTTCGAGGTCGTAGCCCAATCGGAGGAAATCCTCCTTCATCGAGATGGCCAAGTCGGTTTGGGCGGCGGTGAGCGTCACCGTTTGCGGAAACAGGCTCTGCTGCGGTCGTATCGGGGTGTTCTTCAGGGCGTTGACGTACATGTCGTAAAGGATGCGTTCCTGCACGTTGGGCAGGTCGGCGGCCATTACCTGACCGTTCAGCTCGAAAAAGAGGTAACGGCCTCCGAACACGAAAAACGGGATATTTTCGGGAATGTCGAGTTGGTTTTCTTCAGTATGAGATTGGAATTCAACCTGTTGCTGTTCCTCTTTCGGGTATTCCACTTTTTCCACATTCAGCTCTTTGAGGAAGTTTTCCCAGTCGTTGGAAGTGGGTGTCTCGCGACGGAAATTGCCGCCTCCAAACTGTTGGAAGGGGGAACTGTGCTTCTTTTCCGGCACTTTGTCGAAAGGATTGTAGTTGGGATTCGTGCGGATGGTGGGCGCGACAATCTCTTTGTTCTCGGGACGGTCGGTGATAATGTCGGGAAAAGAGTCGTCAAAGTCGATCATCGGGGTGAGCGACATGGTACCGAGGGCTTTCTTCACCGTGGAGTTGAGGAACCCGAAAAACAACCGTTCGTCCTGCAACTTGACCTCCACTTTGGTGGGGCTGACGTTGACGTCGATCATGGCGGGGTCGATTTCGAGGGCAATGAAGTAGGCGGGGTGCGAACCCTGAGGGATGAGGTCGGCGTACGCCTTCTCGACCGCGAAGTTGAGCAGGCTGTGGCGTACGTAGCGATGGTTGACGAACATGTACTGCTCGCTTTTCCGCTTGGCGTTTTCGGGCTTGGCGATGAAACCGGTGACGCGCATCAGTTCGTGGTTGAGCTCCACGGGGAAAAGTTTGTCGTTGAAGTGCTGACCGAAAACGTTGACGATGCGCTGGCGCATGTTGGAGGCGGGCAGCAGCAAGACGAGCTTGCCGTCGTTATAGTATTGGAAGGTGAGGTCGTGGTGGATGAGTGCGACGCGGTAAAATTCCTCCTCGATGTGGGTGAGCTCCACCTTGTCGGACTTGAGGAAGTTTCGGCGGGCGGGCACGTTGAAAAAGAGGTTCTTGACGGCGATGGAGGTGCCGTCGGCGCAGGTGACGGGCGCATGTTCCTTGATGTCAGCACCTTCGATAAGGACGAGGGTGCCCATCTCGTCGGCGGCGGGCTTGGTTTTGAGCTCCACATGCGCGATGGCCGCGATGGAGGCGAGGGCCTCGCCGCGGAATCCCTTGGTGCAGATGTGGAACAGGTCGTCGGCCTTGCGCAGTTTGGAGGTGGCATGACGCTCGAAGCAGAGGCGCGCGTCGTTGAACGACATGCCTTTGCCGTTGTCGGTCACCTGGATGAGCGTTTTGCCGGCATCCTTGATGATGAGTTGGATCTGGGTTGCGCCGGCATCCACGGCGTTCTCAAGCAGCTCCTTGACCACGGAGGCGGGTCGCTGCACGACCTCTCCGGCCGCTATCTGGTTCGCCACCGCATCGGGCAGCAGGCGTATGATGTCTTCCATAGGGTTAAAAATGGTTAAAAGGTTATGTGGTTTCAGGTTTCAAGATTCAGGTTTCAGGTGAGTCTCAACTTGAAACTTGAAACCTGAAACCTGTTCGGGTTAGAAGAATTTCCAGAGTACGAGGGCGAGTACAATCACGAAGAAAATCATGAAAAGGATGGTTATCGAAGAGTTGTTCTTGCGGTCACCGGTGTGGTTGCGTTTGCTTTGCCACTCGTCGTGGAGGTTGCGGGCGAAATCTCTCCGTGCGTCGCCGGTGGATTCTTCTTTCTTCGGGTCGTAGTACCTGGGTTTGTAGTTAAACTGCCGGGGTTCTCTGTTGTTGAAAAACGTGAATGCCATAATCGTGAATTTTGTTTGGCAAAGATACGATTTTTTCGATAAAAAGGTGGTGAAAGAAAAATTTTTCAACATTTGACAAACTATCCAAAAAAAGTGTATTTTTGCAGCCTCAAAAAAGGCGGGGTAGCTCAGTTGGTTAGAGCGTCGGATTCATAACCCGGAGGTCTCGAGTTCAACTCTCGATCCCGCCACAAAAGAAGGCGACTGTTGCAGTTGCCTTCTTTGTTTCAGGTTTCAAGTTTCAGGTTTCAAGTTTCAATCAAACCAGAAACGTGAAACCTCTTTTTTTGTATCTTCGCCAATCAATTTTTAAACATAGAAAAACCTTAATAATCTATTGTAACATGTTGAAAATTAAGTCGATATTTGTAGTGCTTATGGTGGCGGTTGTCTTTCTTCCGGCTTGCGACCGCACTAAGAAAACCCCAAAGGACACCCCACAGCCTACCGTCACCCTTCCGGCATTTGATAACGATTCCGCATTCGCTTTTGTGAAGACGCAAACTGATTTCGGGCCGCGTGTGTTGGGCACAGAGGCTCACGAAAACTGTCGCGTGTGGCTTCTCAACAAACTGAAAACGTATTGCGACACCGTCTATAATCAGTCTTTCACTGCGAAAACCTACGATGGCAAATCGTGGCCGTGTGCCAACCTCATTGGCAGTTTCGGACCCGAGCGGACGAAACGTATTGTGCTGGCCGCGCACTGGGATGCCCGTCCTTTCGCCGACCACGACCCGAATCCGGCCAACCGCGAAACTCCCATTGATGGTGCTAACGACGGTGCCAGTGGGGTGGGGGTGCTGCTCGAAATCGCCCGTCAACTGCATGAGAACCAGCCTAATGTGGGGGTGGATATTATCTTCTTCGATGCTGAGGATTACGGTCCGAAGGAGAGCGAGAACGTTCCCGGTGACTGGTGGGGGTTAGGCGCGCAGCATTGGGCTAAAAATCCTCATGTCCAAGGATATACGGCTAATTATGGCATCTTGCTTGATATGGTCGGCAGTCCGAACGCGCAGTTCATGCAGGAGCAGTTCTCCTTGCGCGACGCGCAGGAGGTGGTGCGCAAAGTGTGGTCCACGGCATACGAACTCGGCCACGGCCAGTATTTCCAGAACAAACCCGGCGGCATCATCACCGATGACCACTACTATGTTAATAAGTATGCACCGTTCAAGATGATTGACATCATCCACTATGACGCGGCATCCGGCACCGGTTTCGACCCCGTGTGGCATACGTTGAATGACAACATCCAGAATATTGACAAGAACACGCTCGGAGTGGTGGGAACAACATTATTGCAAGTCCTTAAAAACGAATAAAATACGATGAAAGTTTTTAAATTCGGCGGTGCCTCAGTGAAGGACGCCCCAGCCATTGAAAATCTGAAAAACATCCTGCAACGTTATGAAAACGAGCAACTTGTGGTAGTGATTTCCGCCATGGGCAAGACCACCAATTTTTTGGAAAAATTGTTGGATGCCTATTACCATGCGCAAGAAAATGTGCCTGTCTTGTTAGCTGAGTTGCGGACGAACCATGAGACTGTTGCAGCGCAACTTATGGGTACTGAGAATCCTTTCCAGCCCCAGTCCGAACGGCTCTTCACCCTTCTGAACGAACAGTTGCAACGGCCCACTTCCGACAATTTCGACTACGACTATGACCGTGTCGTCAGTTTCGGCGAACTGCTTTCCACGACATTGATTTCCACATATCTTAATACCCAAGGTGTTGAAACGCAATGGCTTGATGCACGGCAGCTCATTCGTACTGACAACACCTACCGTGAAGGGCATGTCGATTGGACGGTGACGCAGAAATTGGCTGGCAACACCATAAAACCCTATTTCCAGAATAGAGCGCACGGCATCGTGCTGACGCAGGGGTTCATCGCGGGCACAGCGGAGAACCAGACAACCACGCTCGGGCGCGAAGGTTCCGACTACTCTGCCGCAATTCTTGCGCATACTCTTGATGCCGATAGTGTTACCGTATGGAAAGATGTGCCCGGCATCCTTAATGCTGACCCGAAACGTTTCCCGAATGCGGTCAAAATCGACACGCTGACCTATCACGAGACGGTGGAGTTGGCTTACTATGGTGCGAGTGTCATCCATCCTAAAACCCTTAGACCGCTGCATAACAAACAGATACCATTGTTCGTGAAATCCTTCTTCCATCCGGAAAATGAAGGCAGTAAGATTACACAACAGGCTGATACAGTTGAAATTCCATCCTATATCGTGAAAGATAACCAGCTGCTGCTTTCGGTCTCCCCGCGAGATTTTTCCATTATCGGGGTAGAAAATTTGTCCAAAATTCTGGATGTTCTGTCTGAGTATCGGGTTAAAATCAATCTGATCCAGAATTCCGCGCTTACGTTTTCGGTGTGTACGGACAATGTGCCGTTACGGTTGCAGCCCTGCATAGAGGCATTAGGCAAAGAGTTTGTGGTGAAATTCAACGAAGATATCCGTTTGGTCACAATTAGGCATTATGATTCTGAATCAGAAAAAGAAATTCTGAAAATGTTTGATAAAGAAGAAGTTATTATTCGCCAAAACAACCGCCACACCATCCAGCTCGTCCTTAAGCAAATAAACTAACGAAATTACTCACTCCACGACAAAAGTCAGTTTAAGTATTAAGTCTAAGTCTAAGTTTAAGTATTAAGTCTAAGTTATTTCACATTCATCATCGACCCTGAATTTTTTTTCTTGACTTTTTCAAACAAAAATGTATTTTTGCAGGATTGAAATTAATAGAATTATTCACATAAAATTATTTAAAAGTATGAAGAAAACTTTACTTGTTTTAGTTGTTGCGATTTTGGCTGGTTTGACTGGCTTCGCACAAATCACCGACACGATTGTGTCAACGACTCCTTCCAACCGCAATGTGTTGCTTGAGGAATACACGGGTGTCCAATGTACTTGGTGTCCTGACGGTCACCGTATGGCCAACGAACTCAAAGCAACGAATCCGGATCGCATTTGCCTCATCAACATTCACCAAGGAAGCTTTGCAGCCAATACTTACACGACCCAGTTCGGTAACGCTTTGGCTAACCAGACGAACTTGGATGGTTATCCTTCGGGTACAATTAACCGCCATGTGTTTTCTGGAAATAAAACCGCTTTGAACAGAGGTGAATGGGCGAACTGTGCCAACCAGATCCTCAACATGTCTTCTCCTGTGAACATCGCTGCAGAAGGTACGCTTGACATGAGTACCAGAACGGTGAATATTCGTGTTCAACTCTATTACACAGGTTCACAGACGGTTACATCCAATTCTTTGAATGTTGCTATCCTTCAAGACAATGTGTTGGGCTCTCAAGTGGGTATGTCCATGAATCCTGCTCAGGTTGTCGGCAATCAATACAACCACATGCACATGTTGCGCCATCTAATTACCGGTCAATGGGGTGAAACAATTGAAACTATAGCCCAAGGCACGTTGGTGGAGAAGAATTACGAATATGTGATTCCCGCAGAGTTAGGCTCCCCGAATGCTATTGAAGCCGTGCTTTCGGATTTGAACTTTGTTGCTTTTGTTTGCGAAGGTCATCAGGAAGTGCTCACCAGCATTGAAGTTCCCATTGAACGCATCAACCTGCCTGCTATCGCCGGACGTGTCGCCAATGTGTATGAGACACCGTCTTTGACGTGTACGGAGCAGGCCAATGCCTATTTCCAATTCATGAACCAAGGTGCTGAAACGGTAACCTCTCTGGCTTACACCTATAGCATTGGAGGCAACACGCAGACTGCCACATGGAACGGCAGTGTAAGTTCATTTGACATCACCAATGTTGACATCCCGACTTTTAACATTAACGTCAATGTCAACAATACGTTGACTGTGCAAGTTACGCAAATCAACGGTACGGATGTGGATATTGCTCCCAGAACACTTACAATTAAGAAAAATGTTTATGGAGGTGCCGGAACTATGACGTTTATTTTGAAAACCGATAACTATGGTTCTGAAACGACCTTCAAATTCTTCGGTCCTGACGGCAACGAGGTGCTTTCCGGTGGACCTTTCACCAACACTTCTGCTGAACATACTTTTACGTTCGCTCCTACGACTCTGGGATGCTATCGTCTTGAGGTTTATGACAGCTATGGAGATGGTATCAACAACGGCTATGGCTCAGGTTGGTTCAAGTTAATGGCCGAGGATGGCACCCAGATTTTCCGCGACAACGGCAAGTTCGGCAGTCAGGTTACCTACATGATAGATGTTACCGGTGTTGGTGTTGAAGATTTCACGTTGGAAACCACCGTTTATCCCAACCCCGCTACGGACGTAATCAATATCAATACGACTAATAATGTGCAGCGTGTGGAAATTTTCAACATGCAAGGTCAGTTAGTGAAAGTTGAGACTGGTGACGTGACGCGCGTCTCTGTGAAGGATCTTGCCAACGGTCTCTATACGTTGAAGCTCACGACCGACAATGGTACTTCCATGCACAAGATTGTCAAGAAATAATTTTGATAAGTCTCATAAAGAAAAAGACCGGCAGCGATGTCGGTCTTTTTTTGTTATTGGCTATTGGCACATTGGCTTAGTCGCCGATAATACTGTTGAAATTTATCCTTGTGTACGTCTCTTTGGGATAAGAGACGTTTCAGGAAACGTCTCTACCACTGACTATTTGATGGGTTCGAGGGAGAGGCTGATGCGTTTGCGGTCGATTTCGACATTTTCCACACGCACCATGACCTTTTGGTTGAGGTGGACCACTTCCGATGGGTCGGAAATGCGGTGGTCGCTCAGGCGGCTGATGTGGATGAGGCCGTCCTGATGTACACCGATATCGACAAAACAGCCAAAGTTGGTGATATTGGTGATGATACCTGGCAGTACCATCCCGATATAAAGATCGTTGATAGTGTGTACGTTTTTGTCGAACTCAAACATTTCGAACTGGGTTCGCGGGTCGCGGCCGGGTTTGTCAAGCTCGTTCATGATGTCTTGCAGGGTGGGCATCCCGACCGTTTTGGTGATATATTTCTTCAGTTTGATTTGCTGCCGGAGCTGTTTGTTGGCCATCAGGTCGGCTACCGAGCAATCGAGGTCGGCGGCCATTTGGCTGACCACGTTGTAGCTTTCGGGGTGTACCGCGCTGGCGTCCAGCGGGTTCTCGGCACCTCGGATTCTCAGGAATCCCGCTGCCTGTTGGAAGGCTTTGGCTCCGAAACGAGGTACTTTTTTCAATGCTTCACGGGAGGCGAAGGCTCCGTTTTCGTTGCGGTAATCGACAATGTTCTGCGCCAATGCCGGTCCGACACCGGAGACGTAAGAGAGCAGCTGCTTGCTGGCGGTGTTCAGCTCCACGCCCACGTAGTTGACGCAGCTCTCGACGGTGGTTTGCAAGCTTTCCTGCAGCATTTTCTGGTTTACGTCATGCTGATATTGTCCCACCCCGATGGATTTCGGGTCTATTTTCACCAACTCGGCCAGCGGATCCATCAGTCGTCGCCCGATGGAAACTGCGCCGCGCACCGTGACATCGTAGTTGGGGAACTCTTCACGCGCCACGGGCGAGGCTGAATAGACAGACGCGCCGCTCTCGTTCACCATGAAGGCTTTGACCTCCCGCTCGAAAGGGATGTGACGGACGAAATTCTCGGTTTCGCGGCCGGCAGTGCCGTTTCCGATGGCGATGGCATCCACTTTGTACTGGAGGACCAACCGTTTCAGCTTGTCGGAGGCGAGCTTGTACTGCGCCACCGGCGGGTGCGGGTAGATAGTCTCGTTGTAGAGCAGTTTGCCTTGCGGGTCCAGAATCACGACTTTGCAGCCGGTGCGGAAGCCAGGGTCGATGGCGAGAGTGGTGACCTGTCCCAGCGGGGCGGCCAACAGCAGTTGCCGAGCATTCTTCGAGAAGACAGCAATGGCCTCTTTGTCGGCCTTTTCTTTGTAGAATTTACGCATCTCGGTCTCCATTTGGGGCTGCAGCAACCGTTTGTAGGAGTCGGTGGCTGCCTGCCAGACCTGTTGCGCGGAGTTGCTGTTGTTCTTGACGATACGGCGTTTCATGTCCGCGAGTGTGCGTTCCTCGTCCGGGGCGATGTGTATGCGGAGGATGCCCTCCTCCTCGCCACGGAGCATGGCCAGGATGCGGTGTGAGGGTGCTTTGGCGAGAGACTCCTCAGACTTGTAGTAGATGCGGTATTTCTCTTCCTCGTCAATTTTGTCGGGGATTTGCTGGGTGGAGATGCGGCTGTGGCGGAGGAACGTGTCGCGCAGACGAGCCCGGATGTTGGGGTTTTCGCTGATTTTCTCGGCGATGATGTCGCGCGCGCCAGCCAAGGCCTCTTCCACGTTCGCCACCCCTTTTTCCGGGTTCACGAACTTGGCTGCTTCGCGTTGCAAATCCAGCTGGCGTTGTGCCCATAGCAGTTTCGACAGCGGTTGCAACCCTTTCTCCACTGCCACGGAAGCCCGGGTCTTGCGCTTGGGCCGGTAAGGGAGGTACAAGTCCTCCAAAACGCTCATGGTTTCAGCCTCTTCGATCTGTTTGCGCAGGTCGGGCGTGAGTTTGCCCTGTTCGGCAATGGAATCCAGGATGGCGGCACGGCGTTTGTCTAACTCCAACCACTTGGCGTATAAATCCTTGATGTTCCCGATTTGTACCTCGTCTAATGAGCCGGTGACCTCTTTCCTGTATCGCGAGATGAAGGGGATTGTGGCACCGGTTTCCAGTAAATTCAGGGTGTTCTGCACCTGCTCCTCCGTCAATTGGAGTGACTGTGCAATTCGTAGGGCGTAATTTTGTTCGGACATAATTTTGGCTCTTAGCTATTAGCTTCTGGCCAATAGCTAAGAGCCAAAAGCTAATAGCCTAAAAATAATTATTCGTTTACGATTTCAAGCAGTTCGATGTCAAATTCCAGCGGGGAGTAGGGGGGGATGCCGCGGGTACCCTCGCCGTAGGCCATGCTGGAAGGAATGAGCACGGTCACCTTGTCGCCGACTTTCATTTCAGAGACGGTGGCATCCCAGCCAGGAATCACTTGGCCAGAACCCACTGTGAAGGAGAATGGTTCGCCGCGTTCAACGGAACTGTCAAAGACAGTGCCATCGGTGAAACGACCCGTATAGTGAACTTTTACGGTCTGCAACGGTTCCACTTTGGCTCCAGTACCTTTTTTAACGTTTTTCACATATACACCTGCTTGGTTTTGCTTCATACCCGGGTGTTTTTGCAGATAAGCGTCAATTTCCTCCACTTCTTTCACTTTCCGGTCATCCAACTGGGCTTCAAATTCCGCCTTGGCTTTCTCGAAATCAGCCTTTTTCATGACTCCGTAAAGCATCACATCGAGATAGAGTGGTTCTTCGCCAAATTCGTATTCTTGAGCAGGATTCATCATCTTTTCGAAGAATTGTTTGCCGTCAAGGATGAAAGTCGCGCTGTCTCCCACATGCATCATACGGATGGCTTCAAAAATGTCACCTTCGTAAAGGGAGTCCATAAGCATTTCATTTGGCATCATGGGGAAGAGAAGGGAGTCACCAGCTCGCAAAGACATCAGAACCCCCACTAAATCACCAGTCATAGGCTGGTCTGCGGTGTCATTTTGTACATGGAACTGGTAGTATAAACCTGATTTGTTTTTTTTGAATCCTTTGTATTTGCTACAAGCTCCGAGTGAGAGTAAAAGGGTCGCTGCAATCCCGAAAAGGATTAATTTTGTTACGTTTTTCTTCATTTTTTTTCTTTTTTTTCTGTTGTTAATAAGGTTTTTATTTTAAAATCTTCAATAATTCAACTTCATAAACCACTGGAGTGTAAGGCGGGATTTTGAAAACCTCGTTTCCTTTGTCTCCAAAGGCATAAGGGGAGGGTAGGATAACCGTCACTTGGTCGCCCACGCACATATTCTGTACTATGACCTCTATCCCTCGCGCCACCTCATCTTTCCCTATTTCGAAAGTGACAGGGTGTTCGGGATCTGTGCTGATGTCAAACAAAGAGTTGTCCAGCCTGCGGCCTCGAGCCAGAATCTGAACGGTTTGTTTATTTTTCGCTTTCGGGCCCGAACCTTTTTTGTTCAATGTATAATGCAGGCCATGATATTTTTTGTCTATGCGGTATTCGGCCACATAGTCCAAAATGAGTGAATCTTCAACGTGACGAAGCTGCTTTTTGTATTCCTGATAACGTTCTTCGGCTTTTTCCAAATTTTGTTTTGACATGATTTTCAGCAGTTTAATGTCAACATAGATGGGGCTTTTCCCATAAGGATATTCTCCCATGCCTAAGAAGTCCTCATAAAATGGCTGGCCGTCGAAAATGAATGTGGCGCTGTCACCGAGGTGCATGTCGCGCAGGGCGGAGTATAGGTCACCTTTGTAAAGTTCGTCAACCAGCATGTTGTTTCGAGTCATTGGCGAGATAACGGTGTCTTGGGTTCGCAGGCCCATATTGACGACCACAAAGTCTCCGGTTTGCGGTTGTTCGTTGTTTTCGTTTTGGCTGAAATAGTGGTAGTAATATCCTGAAGAGTCATGTTTAAATCCGCTGTATTTCCGGCACGAAATAACGGAAATACAGGTCAGAAAGAGAAGTGCAGGCAATATCAAGAATTTGATTTTCATTGTTCTAATTGTATGGATTAGGTATATAGTTGGTTTTCGAACGATTGTCAGTTTTTTCCAAAAGTTTTATTTCCATCATGACAGGTTGGAGACCTTGGATGCGGTCGCCGTCGCCGGCCACTCCGTAAGCTAAATAGGAAGGAATGACCAATCGTGCCCGGGCGCCGGGTCGAAGCATTTGCGCAGCCTCGTGCAGCGCGTCAATCTCTTCGGATCTGTTCACCACGAACTGTTTCGCACCGAGACTGTCGGAACTGTATATCATTTCACCGGAGAGCAGGAATGTACTATACTCTAAAGTCACGGGGTCGTTTTCCTTGTAAAGTTCGCCGTTGCCGGGTTCCAACACCTCGATGTAGAGTCCTGTGGGCGTGCGTTGCATATCCCATCCATACCGTTTTAGAAACATCTGGATTTCTTCGTTTTCCCGACGCATGATATTCTTGTTTCCTTCCACGTATGGGTCGGTTTTCTCCATCTTTTCCTTTTCAGACGAGCCTATTACGCTGCCTGTGGCGTTTTTACGGTGGCAGGAGTAGAAGGCGCTGGAAAAGAGTGTGAGAAGCGCAAGAAAACAGATGTTACAAATTCGCTTGTTAAGACTGTTGTGCATTTTCCCGTACCGCTTTTTCAAAGTGAGCAATGGCATCTTCCATGGAGCCGTGGTAAAAGGCGCCGGCGGCGTTGGCATGTCCGCCGCCCTCGAAGTATTTGCGGGCGAAGAGGTTGACATCCACAATCCCTTTGGAGCGGAAGGACACGCGGATTCGGTTATCCCGCTCTGTGAAAAAAGCCGTGTAATGCACAATGCCCATGGATAGTCCGTAGTTGACGAACCCTTCCGTATCACCGATTTGGAAACCGTTGTCGGTCAGGTCTTTCTTGGTCAGATACATGTAGGAGGCACCAAATTCCGGCATCACCACCATGCGCTGCGACAAGGCCAGTCCCAACAGTTTCATACGGCTTTCGGTGTAGTTGTCATAGACTTTACGATGGATTTCCTCACCATTGATGTCGGCCTCGATAAGTTTGCGCAACACGGTGTAGGATTTCGGGTAGTCGCAGGTGTAAGACATGGAGCCGGTGTCGGTGATGATCCCCACATAAAGGCATTCGGCAATCTCTTTTGTGATAGGCTTTTCGGGTGTAAGATATTGGTACAGGAAATCATACACCAATTCGGAGGCGGAGGTTGTGAGATGTGTGGAGTACATGACATCGCATTTGATGTCGGGCTGCACATGATGGTCGATCAGCACCTTGAAATGTGTGGATTTTGAAATCGCATTCTGCAGGTCTTGACCGGCGCGGTGCGGGGCATTCATATCGACCACGAAAAGCATGTCGGCGTCGCGGATGCGTTTGCGCGCCTCCACGAGGTTTTCCTGCGCCACGATGATTTGTTCTGCGCCGGGCATCCATTGCAGGAAGTTCGGGAACGGGTTGGGTGAAATGACAGAGGCTTCATAACCTTCGTCCTGAAAATAATGGTATAAGGCCAGCGCACTACCCAAAGCATCCCCGTCGGGATTGAAATGGAAGACAATGGCAATGGTCTTTGTCTCTTTCAGCGCAGCCTGAATTTTCTGTATATCCTGTTCTTCCAATGTATCAGATTTTGAGGGCGCAAAGATAGTAATTTTTTTGTCACAGAAATAATGTCTATAACTTAGACTATGACTTAGACTATGACTATGGTTGATTGTTAATCAGTCTTAGCTTAAGTTTAAGTCTAAGTTTAAGTCTAAGTTTAAGTCTATGTCTATGTCTAAGTTTAAGTCTAAGTCAAAGTTTAAATCTATGTCAAAGCTCCCTTCGTACGATGCGGGAGAGAATGGGTATGCGCCATCGTTCGGGAATGATTTTGGTGAGGAGGTAGCTGAGCGGGTTGAGGATGATCTGGCGTTTGCCGCGGAGCATCCCGTCGATATATTTGCGGGCGATGTCGGAGGTGGATTTCAGGGTGGCGCGGCCGAAGAAGCCCTGCTTGGCGATACGGGCGCTTACTTCCGTGTTGGTGGCCATCGCGCCGGGCGCGGCCAACGTGACCGAAATGCCCGTGCCTTTCAGCTCCTCGCGCAAGCTTTTCGAGAAGGCGTGGACGTATGCTTTGGATGCGGGATAGACGGTCTTGTAGGCAGTGGCTGTGAATCCTGCCATGCTGCCGATGTTCAGGATATGGGAGGGCGTGTTTTGTTGCAGATTCTGAAGCAATAATTTTGTCAAGATGGTGGTACACAAAACGTTGAGGTGGAGAATTCGCAGCAGGTAGTCCATGTCGGCGGTTTCGATGGCCCGGCTGCCGCCAGTGCCCACGTTGTTGACGAGGATGCTTATCGGGTATTCTTTCGCGATGGATTCCGCCCATCCCTGCACCGCCTTCTCATTGGATAAATCCACGATGAACGACTGGCTGTCAACGGGATATTTGTTGACGATTTCTTCGCGCACGGCATGTACGGTTTCAGTTGAGCTGACCAATAGGGTGGGGTAACCCCGCCGCGCCAACTCAAATGCAAGCTCCCGGCCCAATCCTTTGCTGGCTCCCGTAATTATGGCATATTTGTTGTTCATTGAATTTGTTGGACTTTGGACTTTGGACTTGAGACTTTGGACTTTGGATTTGAAATATTGGATTTAATAGAGAATGAGAAGATTTGGGAATAAGAAGACTTTGACAAGGGAGAAATAAGTACTAACCCAATAATTATCAATTATCAATTATCAATTCTCTTCCGGTAGCACCTCCTTCTTGCAATCACCTCCGAGTCGTACTTCTGCCAGATGCGGGCGGCGATGTTGTCTTCGAGTTGCTGCGAGGTGTAGGCGTATTCGAAGCCGTGGCGCAGGAAGGCCTCGTGGAGCTGTTTGTGGTAGATGGCGTGGATGCCGGTGTGCGCGTATTCGGGCAGCACACCCGTGAGCAGCAGGTCCACACTCTTGTTGTGACGCAGTGCGTGGAGTATGTGGAGCGCCCCGAACGGCCACAGCTTACCATCCGCTTTCTTAAAAGCCTGATTCAAAGATGGTATGCTCATGGCAATGCCGACTAACCTGCCGTTTTCATCTTCCAAAAGGGACACCAAGTCCAAAATCCCGACGGAAAGGTTTTCATCGATAATCCAGGTCATCTCCTCGTGGGTGAGCGGGATGAAGTTGAAGATGTTGTGATAGCTTTCGTTCAAGACCTCCAAAAAAGCGTAGCCGTCCCTTTTCAACTGTTCTTTGTCCTTGATTTCGCGCAGATGCACATGGTATTTCCGGCTCAGCAGGTCGGCCATGCGGGAAATCCGTTCGGACACGGGCGTGACTTTCACCTTGTACTGGATGTAGTCCACTTCTTTCTCAAAGCCCATAAGGTCCATGTATTCAGGATAATACGGGTAGTTGTAGTCGGCGCCGAGGGAGGTGAGGTGGTCGAAGCCCTCTACCAGCATAGCTTGTTTCTCCATGTTGGAGTAGCGTGACGGACCGCAGATTTCCTCCAGACCTTGCGACTTTCCCCATTCTTCCACCGTCTGGAACAGCTTTTGGGCCACTTCGAGGTCCTCAATGACATCGAACCAGGCGAAGCGGATGCGTTTTTGTCCCTTGATTTCGTTGCATCGGCGGTTGATGATGCCCGCGATGCGCCCGATGATTTTGCCGTCGCGAAGGGCGAGCCACATCCGTAAGTCGCAGAATGCTAGAGCCGGATGCTTGGTCAGCAGCTTCTCCTCGCCCTTGTCCAACGCAGGCACGTAATAAGGACACGACTTATACAGTTCTCGCGGGAATTGTATAAACTTTTTCAACTCCTCACTATTTTTAACTTCTTTTATTTCAATAGTTTGTGCCATAATCGGAAGTTTGAATTAGCGAGCAAATGTACATAAATTACGAATATACACAGACAAATGAAATTGATGCTGTAGAGACGTTTCATGAAACGTCTCTACAATTTCAGAGGAAAGATACTAATTTTTGTGAGTGATTCACAATTCACAATAAACAATGAACAAGCTTCAATAACCAATAATCCATAACCATTATTTTTGTATTTTTGCGCCATAAAAAATCAATCATTCACCAATAAAATCGAAACATTATGGGAAAAATCAACGATTTGAAAGAACAGGCATTGGCCACCTTGCGTGGTAAATGGGGCTCTTTTGTGGGTCTCACGTTCCTATACATTCTGTTGGCTGGTATAGCCTCTACCACCACTCAGTTCGGCAATATTTTCACGGGTAGTTCTTTTACCACATTGGCCAAAGTGATGACAGGTTCAGGAGCCTTGTTGACTCTTTTGGCTTTGCCTCTGCAATATGGCTACTATGTTGCATATTTGAATTCTTCCCGCCAGGATTTACCTGCTGACATCGGGGATTTGTTCTGTGGCTACAAACGTTTTGGGAAAGTGTTAGGCACCTTTTTGCTGATGATGCTGGCAGTGATTGGTGGTTTCATCTTGCTCGTGGTTCCCGGTATCATTCTTTGTTTTGCATACGCGATGGTTCCATACGTGTTGCGTGACAACCCCGAACTTTCCTGCACAGAAACGCTGGCAAAGAGCCGCGAGATGATGAAAGGTCACAAATGGGAACTGTTTGTGTTGTATCTCAGCTTCATCGGCTGGGCCATCCTCTGTGTGTTTACCTTCTTCATCGGTTTTCTCTGGCTTACTCCCTATATGCAGATGACCGAGACCAAATTTTACGAGAAGCTCCGTGCGGAATACGAGGGCTTCGGAGAAGAGGAAATGCCTTTGCGAGAGGAAGTTGCGCCTGTGGAAGATGACGAATAATATTGTTTCGTTGTACTACGCGCACACCGGCTTCGGCAGAATCATCGCGCAGTGGTCGATGATGTGGTTGGTGATTTCGAAACCTCTGTCACAGATTTTCTTATCCGTTGTGCCGTCATAGCCCATATACAGATGGGTGACGTCGTATCCGTTATTAACAAAACTCAGCAATTTCCCGTCCCGTTTTGCAACAGCATCACGATACTTTTCGATTGACGGACGACCTTTGCCCTTGCGCACTTGAAAGACCGTGTCAAGGGCAATCAAACAACCTTTCCACAGAATATCCCCAGCAGTCCGGACATATTTGCTGTCCATATAAGACTGTGTCTCAGGGTTATACTTGGCCTTTTGGATAACACCCTCGGCGTTGGCCACATATCTCCGGGCCTCTTCGATGGAATACGTGATTTTAGTGTCTTTCATTTTATTTCAGGTTTGAAATTAACGCGGCAAAGATACACTTTTTCTGATAAGCTTCGCCATTATATTAATATTATTTTGAATATTGATTTTTTAACAATTAACTAAGTGTTTTCTACCTGAAACGGCATGAAAGTTGCATTCTACGCTTTGGATTGCGTCTCTACAGGGAAAATACCACCTTCACAGGTGTCTCCCACTCTCCCATCATCGCCTTGAACTTCTTCGACGATTTGGCGGAAATGCCCTCTTTGGGCAGACTTAACGTCCTTGTAATCATTATCGTATTACCGCCCACCACAACATCAATCAGGAGTTTGGCGCCCTCGACGGTGATTTCTTTGTGTGAAGTTTTCGTCAGACAACGGGCGTTAGCGGGCAATTTGACTGTGTAACCGTATTTCTCGCTCGATTCTTTTGTGTCCACATCGTATTTGCGGTCGTTGTGGATGTTCACGGAACGTATCGGTGTGCCATATTGACCGTCGTCGATGGTCATTTCGTAATATTTGCCCGTGAGCTGCGAGACGGACACTTCAGTGGCTCCGGTTCCATGTACTAGCAGATATTTCATCTGTGGCGATTCCACTTTCTGTTCCATTTTCACCACTGGATCATCCAATTTTCCGCTTTCAAGCGTGATTTCGGCCACTCTTTCCACGGATATGGGCTGTGCCGTCACATTCTCTATTTTGCCGTCCTGCATGATGAGTGTGGCGGGCGCGAAGAAAGCGTCCAAACTCAGTTCTTCAATCTCGTTAGCAGAAATATAATCGGTTGCTCCATTTCGTTGGATGCGCACAACGGTCTTCAAATCAGAGGCTAACGAGTTTCCCATAAACGCTAATTGCGCATCGTTCCCCAAACTTTGCAATACGCCCGCCAACAGGATGTTCTTCTCGATGGGCAACGCGCAGTTGCTCTCCCACACCTGTTGCGGCGAGGCGAACATATAGTTCAACACGTTGGCATCCAGATGATTGGTCTGGATATTGTCGTGGATGTAATCCCTAACTGACAAAACCTTGTCCATATCAGTCATCTCTTCCGTGAATCGACTCATGAAGAAGTCTGTAATCTTCTGATTGCTAAATTTTTGCATTGCATTTTGCTGGGCGATTTTGCCGATGATAAGATGCGGTTCATCCATGGTGTAAAACGTGACGGCCTTATAATCACCAGGGAAAATGTACTCATCCGTAGGATATTCTGGCAGATTGGTGAAGGTCATTACGGTGGTTTTCATCCCTTTGTCGGTGCTTTCGGTTTCCGTGTAGGAAAGTTTTCCGTTCAACACAAATTTCGCGGGCTTGTAGTCCGGCGAGGTCACGCTGACCACGTATTTTTCCACCGGCACCTCCTCCTGCAAATCGACCTTTTCCAACAGTTCCTGGAAGAAGAAGTTCTTGGAGCGGATGGTGTAGTCAAGGACGATGACGGCGTCGTACTCCAGCGCCGTGTGCGTCACCACCATGGTGCGTATGCCGTTGAGCCGCTCGCATTTTGTGCAGCCCTCCGGCAGCATCGGGTTGAAGGCATTCTGGGGCGTTTCCACCTTGCTGCCATCCTTGCGGATGGTGTAGGCCTCGTTGATAATGAGCTCCTGGAAATCAGGGTTGTAGGTGATGAACGTCTCCCCGAAATGGTCGAACGTCATCCGCGTGAAAATCTGCAGCTCCGTGCGCTTGCGGAACTCCGTGGAACCGTCCGTATTCAACGTGTAACTCTCGGAAATGAGCTTATAGACGGCGTCCTTTTCGGGGGCCTTGGCCATGACGGTTGACATGGCGCATATTGCGATGATTATGAGTATGTATCTTTTCATTTTTTGTTTGTTTTTGTCGTTATTGCTGCTTCCGCAGTCCGGAGCAGTCTCCTATGTCAACCCCCACACTGCGCTGCGCTTATGTGGGGTTATTACCCCCCTGCCCTGCGGGCATCCCCCCTAAAGGGGGGAATGGTGCTTCGACCGAGACATTTTCGTTTAACTGCTAACTGCTAACTGCTAACTACTTGATGAACACCACGGGATTCCCCATGTACCCCCGTTGGCACTGCACGGCTTTGCGGAACGCTGGCCATTCGGAGGCTTCATAGACGCGCTTGCCGAGGGAAATGGTCTCGTTGAATGTCACCATGTTGTAGCCGATGGTGTAACCGCCTTTGAACGAGATGCTTGGCGTGACGAATTGTCGTGCTTCGGGAGCGCTCACACGGGTGTAGCCTGACGGCACCTTCATCGTTTCGCTGATGGCGACGTAGCGCGAGCAGCGATCGGTGAAGGGGTAGTCGCGCTTTTCGAGACTCGTGTTGTAGTAGAGGTGGCGCATGGTGAAGTTGTAGAAGCCGTTGGCGAGGAACGGCGTGGCGATGACCTCGTTGTCGGTAACGGTTGCGTAATCAGGGATTTCGAACGTGTACGTAATCTTTACCGGCTGCTTTAGGTATTCGTCCTCGCTGGTGTATTTTACGCTCTTGAGTTTCGCGTTGGGGTACTCTTGGTAGAGCATCTCCTCCACGCTGCGCTGCCACTCCGTGCGGAAGCCGTAGAAGACGCCGCGCACGGTGCGGTCGCTCTGCCGGTCGGCGGTGATGGTGACAGTGCCCTTCAGTGTGCCGTTCTTGGTGACCTGCGTGTTGGCTGTCATCTTGACGTAGTGGTTTTTCGGATCGGAAACGGGCGTGAGTCCCAACTTCGCGCCGTTGGGGAGTCCCATGAGGTAGTTCTGCTGCTGCTCCGCGCTGGACCACAGTTCGCCGCGCACGCCCGGCACCCACGTGGGATCCAGGAGTTGGTAGTTGCCGTTGCGTCGCTGCACCACCGTGATGCAGTGGTTGAACTGGTCGGCGGGGATGTCCTCGATGCGCTCGCCGGCCATCGTCATCGCGGCGTAGGCCTTGAACCCTGCCGCCCGCAACATGCCGATGAGCATTCCGGCCTTGTCCTTGCAGACGCCACAACGGTCGCGGAAGGTCATCTCGCACTTGTGGAGCGTGAACCCCTCGCCCTCGCCCATGGAGATGCCGGAGTAGCGCACGTTGTCGGCCACCCAGTGCGTGAGGATGTCCAAGCTGTCGTTCTCGGTCTTGGCCGGCTTCAGCAGCTCATCGACCTTTGCTTGGATCTCCGGTGTGGCCTCGAAACTGCCGAAGTCCTCGTTCACGCCGTAGAACCACATCGACTTGGCTTCCCAGTCTTTCGCGGTGGTCACGATGACTTTCGGCTCGATGTCATTGTTTGCCACCGTGTAGCGCGGGGTCTTCAGCGGGAAATAGTCTTTGTTCTCGAAAGTGAAGATAGTGCGGTCGCCGTCCTTCTTCGTTTTCATGTTGAGATTGCCGTTATAGATTTTGTACTGCAAGTTCTTGTTGGTCAGCACATTGACCTGATACACTTTCTCCTTCACGGGTTGGCTGTTCCAGAAGGGGACGATATCGTAGAAGTGGCCGCGCATGGGCGGGATGTACTTCGCGTCGGGGTCGTCGCCTTGCAGCAGGGCGTAGGTAAAGCCCTTCTTGTAGGTGAGGAACTCCACTTCGTCGCCGGGTTCGAGGCGGCCGAGGGCGACCATCTTCTGCCGCGCCCCCCAGTAGATCATGTGGGCCGGGGCGGGATAGTCGCAGACCATGAAGTCGGGGTGTTCCTCCGTGCCGTCGTGGCGATAGACGACCACGTCGCGGATCTCGCAGTAGGCCGACAGCGGGTCGTAATCGACGATGACGGTGTTGTAGTCGCGCCCGCCGATATCACTCAAGATACGGTAGCGCTGGTGGTTGACATAGTGGCTGAGACCGTTCTCCTCCATGCGCACAGTCATGCTGTCGTAGAGGGTCACGCGGTCGTAGCCGGCGTAGGGGTCGTTCTCCTGCGCGGTAGCTGCCATGCCGAGGCACAGCAGCAGGGTTGATAGTAGGGTTCTTATGTTCATAGTGGATGGGTGTTCTTTTTTTGGTTAGCACTTCGCACGTCTTGCCCCTTCGGGGCGGCTTTTTACCCCCCTGACCTGCGGGCATCCCCCCTAAAGGGGAATGGTCCTTCGACCGTATTATTCTACATTCATCATTCTACATTCTACACTAAATAATGTCTTTTTCTTCGATGAGGTTGTTCAGGATGGCATAGACGGTGAGGGCCGCGACGGATTTGATGCCGGTTTTGCGGACGATGTTCTTGCGGTGGGTGATGACGGTGTGGACGGAGATGTTGAGGGTGTCGGCGATTTCGTTGTTTTTCAGTCCTTTGGAGAGGCAGATGAGCACTTCTTTCTCGCGGTCGGAGAGGGGAGCGGTGTCGGATTCGTCATCGTCGGATTGGATGGTGTTCACCACTTGGTTGATGGTGGATTTGATGCGCTGGAGGTCGTCGTTGAGTTCAATGACGCCGGCGAACTGCCGCTGGTGCTGCGATTCGATGTAAGAGGTGACCAATCCGATGAGACGCAGGTTCGGCAGGTTGTCAAACTCGGCGCGGATGGTGGCGCGTTTGGCGTAGTCGTACAGCAACGGGTTGACAATCAGAATGTCAGGATGCAGGGCGTTTATTCTCGCATAGAGCGAGTTGAGGTTGTCGGTGGAGAAGACGACCTCAGCGTCGGGCAACTCCTGGAGCAGCTGCTCTAGTCCGATGCGCAGCATGATTGAGGGTTCGGCGATGGCGATCTTAGTCATGGCGTTTGGATTCTAACAGTTGGATATACGGAACTAAGATGCGGTTTTCCATCATGGCATGTCTGGCGATGTCGTTGGAGAGGGCATACACGTCCAGCAGCATATCGACGCGCTCCATGGGGGAAATTTCGGCGGGTATGTACTTGAGCAACAGGTTGGAAAGATCGTTGAGGGTGTCCTCAATGTCATCGTGCTGTTGATGGAACGTGTTCTTCTGATAGGTGGCGGACTCGGTGGCTTCCTGTTCGGAGAGGATCTGCCGCAAGTAAGGGAAAATCACCTCTTCCTCGTAACGGAAATGCTTCTCCATCTCTTTGCGGAATTCAGCGTAGAAGTTGGAGATGAGGGTGATGTATTTCTTGTCCATGGAAGCCAACTGCATGTGGAGGTGCTGCTCAATATGGGGCAGTTTGTTCTCTAAATAGTCTTTGTGGGAGGAGACGAGGTATTGCAGGATGTCGGCCATGGGGCACTGTTGCAGCTCGTTAGCCGTCGGGTAGTAGTCTTCCTGACAATAGACACGGCTGATGAGGGTGAACAGGGGCAGCGAAACGTGGTGTTCGGAACAGAGTTGTTCGATGCTCTTCTCTCCGAATCCGAGAGGGATGTTAAGACGCGGAAGAACGGTCAACAGACTGTGATACTGGTTGATTGCATCGGCCATTTTCATTTTCGGCGACAGTTGCGGTGGAAAATCGGAAAGATTTTTCATGTTTCAAATTTTCGGCAAAGATAGTATTTTTAAGGCAATTAGCAACAGGCAAAAGAGGCGCGAATCATCATCGCGCCTCTTTCGTGTATGGTCTGTAGAGACGTTTCATGAAACGTCTCTACAAAGGGACAAATTATTTCCGTATCACCGGCATCGTGGCAATGCCCTTGTCTGTGAAGACCTTGGCAAAATAGGTGCCCGTGGCGAGAGCATGGACGGAAATTTCTACCGTGTTTCCGTTCACATACATCATATTCAGCAGTTGACCATAAATGTTGTAAAGTTCCACCTTTTCGATGGTGACATTGTTGTTGTTCACGCTGATGGTTACATTGTTGACGGCGGGATTTGGATAAACGCTGAGGTTGTCTCGCAGCTCGTAATTGTCAATTCCGGACGGATTGTAGTCATGGACAGCAATCGCACTGTTGGCCATACCCTCTTTCATGGCAATGGCTTTCAGTGTGTAGTGTACGTTGAGCGGCAGAGGGAACATGTCGGTGAACAAGATAGAGGATTCGTCTGGATTAGTGCCGTCCTGCGTATAGTAGATGCTGGCACCGTCCGTGGCGCAGGTGATGGTGATTCTATAGAATTCCCCGTCCTTGAACCAATCGAACTCCGGTGTGGCAACGGTGTCCAACACAACCACAGAGTGAATGTTGATGTCCTCATCGCCACGAGGATAGATTTGGTAGCCATGGTTGGTGGAGTAGCTGACGAAACCGGTCACGTCGGCCAGGTCACCGGCGGAAATTTCCGTAGTCAATGTGTTGAATCGGTTATAGATAGCCATCGTGTCGCCGTTTTGAACAAAAGTGGTGGCATTGATAAATGTCACATCATTCAGACGCACCAGCTTGGATTCATAAACATCTGTGTATTGAGATTTGATGTTTGAGATGGTGGCGTTGGCGGGTGTGACCGTGACGGGAGTTCCAGTAGCCTCAAGAGCGTTATGTGTGGGCACCATCTCCACCATACCTTGATATGTGGTGTATTTGCCGAAAACACCGGCTTGGATGACGTCCCCTTCGTTGTAGGTGGTGGTAATCACGGGAGCGGAATTGTCGTAGATGAGCATGGCGGCGGTATTGTCCTCAACGAACATGTAGCGACCGCTGCGGAATACGAAGGTCATATCGCTCATGATCTGTTGCGGCTCATTGGAAGCAGCGGCTTTGAAAGCTGCGATGTTGGCGACTTGCGCAGGGAATGAGATATTGGCGGTGGCTGTGAAACTTGGGGTCATACCCTCTTTCCAAGCCTTGGCCATGATGGTGGTGGTGGTGTTCACAGTGAACGGCTGGCTATAGACGGTGGAGCTTTCGGTAGGCTCGGTGCCGTCGGTGGTGTAACGAATCACGGCATCGGCATCAGCACAGGTGATGCTGATTGTCTGGGGCTCGTAATAGAAACCTTCGCTTGGGTTAATGACAGGGGTTGTCACTACGGAAGGTGCCTGTCCCTGAACACCGAAGACCACGAGGCTGTCGATGACCACGCGGGAAGTGGAGGTGGGGTTGGTTTCGGGCAGAACGATTGTGAATTTCAGACGCACGAAATTGTAACTGCCTGCCTCATCCACAACATACTCGAAGGTGTTTGCCGTGCTTTCCAGCGTGAAGGTTTCGCCGGCAGAGTAGGTGGTGCCACCGTCAATGGAATGCGACACGTTGACGTTTAAGCCGTTGGAACTTGCAGCGGCAAAGGTGACATGGGTCACGTTGTGCAGGTCAAAGTTCGTGTAAGTGTAGCCGATGTTTTCAGGGGCGGAGGCGTACCAGCGCATTTGCATTGACTGGGCACCCGCAATGTGGTTGTTGGTGGATGGTGTGCCGTAATAGGTACCCCATTGCGCACCCTCAGCGCCGGTAAATTCCACCGTGGTGTTGTTATAGACGTTGTTGGCGGTGAACCCTTCGGCGTCCTCAAAACCAACAGAATAGATGATGGAATCGTTGGATGCGGGTTGGTCGATGATAACATAGGCAGCCGTTACGGTCGCGCTGGCGGTCCAGTCGGTCTTAAAAGCTTTGGCCTTGACAGTTGTGGTGGCGGTCAAAGTGACCGGGGCACTGTAGAGTATGGAAGCCTCAGTCGGTTCGGTGCCGTCGGTAGTGTAGTAGATCGTTGCGTCTTCCGTCGTGCAGGTGAGGCTGAACGTCACGCTGTCGGTATAGGTGCCGGCAGCAGGGCTGAACACGGGAGCGGCCACTTCAGATGTGCCCCCGGCTTCTGCTAATACCAAGATGTTGTCAACCTCCCAACCGGCAGCGGAAGATTCTTCACTCGTATATACCCATGCGAAATAGAGGGGAGAAGCTCCGGCAATAATGATATCGCCGGATTCTGTCCAAGCCCATGAACCGCTGCTCAAAGCGCATGCTGAAGTGATGTCCGTCCATGTGGCAGCAGCAGGAGAACCGGAACCGCTGTAGTTTGTGGAATACTTCACCTGGATGCCGGGACCGTTGTAGTTCTTGGCGGTTGTGAAGGAGAGTGTGACACCTCCGGCATTCAGCGGGGTGATGGCGGGCGTGATCAGCCAGGTCTCTGTGGCACCTTGGTTGTACGCATTCGCGTATGCGTAGGTATTACCGCTGTGAGTCCCTGTCGTCCATTCGTAAGCGCCGGAAACATTGGTCACCGTCATTTGGCTGAGACCGGCGGTTTCAAAGTTCTCAAAGAAAAGAGGAACGATATTCAGGATGGTGAAGTCTCTGGTTACCACGTTGCTGCTGTTTTCACCGGAAATGGCGATGGCTTTCATGGTGGTGGTCTCCGTGATGGTGAAAGGTGCCGTGTAAAGCGTTGAGTTGGCATCAGGTTCTGTCCCGTCCAAGGTGTAATGGATGGATACGCCATCCGCGGCGGACAGGGTAACTGTTACAGGGCCGAGGTAGGTGTCAGCGGACTGCATATTGCCGCTCACGGTAACCGTTGGCTCAGCCACGAAACCTTCGTTGGAGAGGGCGAAGACGGTCACATCATCCACAATCAGGTGGTTTGCTCCCTCGTTGGTGTTTCTGACGGAAAGGATGAACTCACCTGCGTCTATGGTATTAGCCGCTACAACAGTGTCAGTGAATTGCTGGTAACTTGTGCTGTTAATGTTATGGTAATCGGAATAATCGGAATAGCCGGAACCCGTCTCTCGCCCGTCATACATCGCCACTCGAATATCGCCGCCTCCTTTAACCCAGAAGGAAATGACATATTGGGTGCCGTTATCCACATGGATGCTTTGGGTGGTGAAACGTTTGTGGCCGGAAGCGGTGTTGATAAGCTGGCAGGCAAAATCACCGGAGTGAGCCCCGGAAGTGACTTGCACCACGTTGGCGGCACCAATGTTGCTCTTAGATCCCAACCATCCGTCTGGGGTAGTTCCCGTCCAATTTTCGAACCCCCCATTCGTGTTAATCTGTGAGAATCCAGTAAGGGTAAGCAGCATTAGGCATAACGTCAAAAAACTGTAGATAATAGAATTTTTTTTCATACTTTTGATGTTTAATTATTTGATTTTTATATATTTACGAATGTGAGTCAAAAATATTCACCAACGGCAAATATACATTTTTTTAGACGTGTGACGTGAGACGTAAGGCGTGTGACGTGAGATATAAGACATAAGACGTGAGATTTCGGGAACACCACTGCTAACTGCCAACTACTAACTGCTAACTGACACAAATTCCCGTAAATCGCAAATCCGTAACAATTGCTGCAATTTTTCTTCAGACAATCCGGTAAAAATGGCGAAATAGTGCCATAATTCTTTCAGATTGGCCAAAGTGCCCGATTCGCCTCGGATGGGCAGCAGCTTTTCGATAAAGTCCTGATAGAAGGCGAAAAACCGTTCCCTTTTGTCGCCAGTGTCTTGGCCTTTAATCTCTTCCGCCAAGAATGGATTCCGCAACAATCCGCGACCGAGCATCCAGGCAGCCACTTGCGGGAATCGCTCAGCCAACCTGTTGTAATCTTCCACTGTGAAAATGTCTCCGCTATAGACGATTTTGTGCTGCGTCAGTTGGCAAAACTCCGCGAAGGTGTCCAAGTCGGGAATTCCTTCATACAGATCATCGCCCAAACGGGGATGGATGACCAGAAAATCCAGCGGATAGTCGTTGAGGCGGGGGAGCAGCTCGCGTCCTTCATCGGCATGGTGCAGGCCGAGGCGCATTTTCAGGGAAATGTGGAATGGTGTTTTCCCCGTCACTTCTGCCACAATTTGTTCCACGATGTCGGGGTGTGGCATCAGGCCGCAGCCGCGTGTGTGGCGCACCACGGGCGAGGAAGGACATCCGATGTTGATGTTAAAATGCTCGTAACCAAATTGTTCGTTCAGCATCCGTACCGTATCCACAAACTGTTCCGGACGGTTGCCCATCAGTTGCGGAACGAGGGGGAGGGCGGTGTTGTTTGCAGGCGCAATATCCTGCCATACTCTTTGCCGGAATTTGCCGGCCGATTGTGTTGGGAGGAATGGTGCCATAAAACAATCTATGCCGCCAAAGTGACGGCATAGGGTGTTTCTGAATGTATAGGAAGTGATCCCATGCAAAGGTGCGAGCCAAATCTGCGGTGTTGTCATCGGATCGAGACCTTGTGGGTGCTGATTTTGTTGTCTGTCTTGATTTGCAGCAGGTACATGCCTGTGGCATAAGATCTTGTGTCAAGAATGGCTTTTCCGGAGGTTTTGCCTGTCTGGAGAATTTTTCCTGACATGTCGGTCAGGGTCCATTCATACACGTTCTCGTTGTCAGGTTGGATGTGTAACTGGTTGCTGGCAGGATTGGGATAGATTTTCCCGTCAAAATCTTCAAGTTCGGGGATGCCTACACCGCTGTATTCCAACGCGATGTCGTCCACGTAGAGTACAGAGCTGCTGTTCATCATCGTGGAAGAGAGGATGATAATCATGATGGAGTCGCACTCAGCGTTCGGTATGTCAAAATCGATTCCGATTTTCTGATAGCTGTTGGGGTTATCCGTTTGGAAGACGCCATAGTTGTAGCTTATCGGCATACCCTCTTTTTTCGCCACTGCGAACATCATAAGCTGGTCGCCTTCCTGCGGCTGGTATTTCACCCATGCGGTGACCGAGGCCGGGACAGTGGAACAGGGGACACCTTTGGAGAGCAGTTGTAATAGCGATGACATGGCGGCCAGGTTGTCTGGATCAAGCCCTGGTGTGCCGGTGGTGTCCTGAATGGCTTGGATGATGGCCAAGATGTCTTCCAAAGGGATGGAGAATCCTTCCGATTCACCGGCTTGCAGAATGCCCGGCAGATTGAAGTTAAACTGCGTGTAGGGTATCGAGAAGTCGCTAGAGACTAACTTTACGGACGAGTTGCCCGAGTGAGCTTCATTGCTTTGGGTACCGAAATTGACCTCCACGGGAAGATTTATGATGGAGGTGAGGGTTCCATGCAACCCGACGGTCCAACCCACGGGTTTCCCGTAAGACCATAGTTCAAAATCGCTGTTAGGAATGGTGCTCTGGGCGGTCAAACCCCAGAAACTCGCTAAAAGCATCACTAATGTAAACGTTTTTTTCATATTCGGTGGTTTTTATTACGATTTGCGAATTAAGGTTTGCGGTTTGCGAACGGCGCTTGGTCTCGTGTTCAAAAACGGTGCCGCAAAGATATTATTTTTTTGTTAGCGTAGTAGTTGTTGAAAAACGGCAGTTTTGTTTTTGCCTCGCAAGGACGCCTGGAACCGCAAAAAAAAGGTGCCTTTCCTGACACCCATATATTTCACAAATTCCATAAGATACCGATCACAAAACCGTGATTGCTCCCTTGTGCCAAGAAGCCACTCCTTCATAATCGACAATACGGAGGATGTAGGTGTAAGTGGCACCGAGGAAGAGTTTGCCGTTTTCAGTGCCGTTCCATTCGAAATCCTTGTTGGTGGTGTGATAGACGACCACACCATGGCGGTTGTAAACTGTGAATTCCAATTCTTTGATGAGGTTGCTCTGCGGGATGAAAAAGTAATCGTTCACGCCATCTTGGACACTCGGTGTGAAGGAATTGGGCAGATTCAGGAAGGGTTTGCAGGCCGGAATGACGATGCTTCCGCTGGCAGAGCAGCTGTCCTTGTTGATGATTTCCACAGAGTAGCTTCCAGGTTCGGTAATCGTGATGTAAGGGGATGTCTCCCCATTTGTCCACTTGTATTGCAGTATGGCGTCGGTGCTTTCGGCGGTCAAATTGGTGGTGAACGCCTCGCAGTAGTCCGGGTCGGAGGTGATTTCCACCTTGGGCTTGCGGATGTAGAGTGTGACATCCACAATGCTGTCGCATCCGTTCCAAGCCAGATTGTCGTAAGTGACACGTCGTGTGCCTTCGGTGGACCAGGTGTGGTTTTCACCGAAATAGGCCTGGTCGAACACGTATGGTAGCTTTTCCTCGCAGGTGTACACCGTGTCTTTGGTCATCGTGTCCCGAATGGCTTTCAAGTCAAGGAAAATGCTTTTTATAGTGTCCATGCTGCATTTCTGCGCTGAATCTTGAATGCTGATTTTGATGATGGCTTCTCCGGTGAGCGTGTCTATAAAGGGATACTGAAAGATGTAGTTTGTGGTAGCGGTGTTTTGGGTTATGGGGATGAAGTTGTTCGTTTGCAAGTTTTTGATATACCACTGGATGAGTTGCGTGTTCTGATAGTTGGTGTCCCAGTCAGCAGTGGCCGATGTTGGCGGGGTGACGGTGTATATTTTGCTGGAGTCGATGAGTTGCGCTCTCAAGTCGCAGTTGTTGAACAGTTGTTTGAAAGTGAAATCCGGCTCCAGAAAGTAGGACATGACGTTGGCTTCATAGATGAAGGGGACACCGGTGTAAGACTTCATTTCGCAGCGGTAGTAGGGCCATAGTCTTCCGCCTGGTTGGGAAAGCAGCACGTCTCTGTCTATATAAATATCATAGCTTCCGTTGGAAGTGATGCCGGCCGGCGGATTATCCAAATCGAAATAACGGTTGTTCGCGTCTGTGGCATTATATCCATAGTGCCACTCGTAAGAGTTCTCGAGGAATCCCCAAGGTACGGACAAGTGGATGGGTTCAGTTCCGCAAGCGTCCACCTTGATGGCTCCTGGAATCATCTTGGCGGCAAACAGAGCGTATGCCCAGTGGTATTGGGCGCCGCACGCTCTCACACGAATACGCAACTTCACCGATTTGTTTTGCTCGGCGTAGGTTTTCAAATCAAATGCGATAGGTTTTGCCTCAAACCATTTGACAGTATAACTTGAACGGCCGGATGTTTGATTGGAAGGACATTCACGGTATGGGAATGTTGTGGGTGTGGCTTGTGGGAATGCCCAGTAATAGGTGTTCAGTTGCAGGGCATCAGACCAAACATGGTGGTCTTGGGACGAGTTGCTCCCACTGGGCACAGCAAGGAAGCGGTTGTAAGGCCAGTTGGTGTTGGGCACCTCATTCGCAGTGCCGTTGGATGCTTCTGTCGGATAATAGCCGCCCTGTATGACATTTCCTGTCTGCCCGTCCAGCACCTCAATGTAGAAACGCGGGTTGTAACTTGCTTCGTGATAGTCAACATCCTCTTCCGCGAAAGAGAAATAGACCAACAGGGTGCTTTCATCTTCTTGTGGGTAGAACCAATATTCTATTTGGGAGTTCCCTGTGCATACGTCGCATCCGTCACTACAGTCGTTACACCCAATCATGATAACCGTGTCCTGATGTTCCCCGGGAATACCAGACCAGGAAGGCAGAAGGTAAGATTCATGTTGGTATGTGTTACCCACTTGGAAACATCTGCAGGGGTCATTCGAAGGCGTGGTGACCAGTTTGTGTGAAGTGCGGTTTCCGTATGAGTAGATGCCGGAATAGGATTCATAGTTGTCTTGACCTGAACCATGGTTGGTGGAAAGTTTGACGTATGGATGGTTTTGATAGTCGAGTGTCATGAAATTCAGCGGTCCTTGAGCCGGTGTCCATGGCGCATATTGTGCGGCACAAGTCAGACATATCAAAACACAGGTGGTTAGGGCGAATATCTTTTTCATAATAAAGAAAATTTACTCTTATAACGAAATTTTTCTTTGGATGTTACATGCTCTCTTGTAAATTAAGAATTGTGAAATCGGGTTGACGCAAAAAAATGTACCTTTCTTCTGAAATTATGGAGACGTTTCATGAAACGTCTCTACAGCATCAATTTCATCTGTCTGTGTGTATTCGTATTTTATGTATATTTGCCGTTTCAATAAAAACAGTGTTGAGGTATGAAAAAATCGGACATTATCGTTATAGCAGTCATTGTGTTGTGCCTGCTGCCATTCTTTCTGTTTGACAGCGTTTATGATGCATATTGTGCGGCCAACCAACGTTTCCCGTTGTGGATGGCATTCCTGAAGTTCGGCATTCTGGCCACCTTCGGGGAGATGCTCGGCAGCCGCGTGAAGACAGGACAGTACTACCATAAGGGCTTCGGCCTTGCCCCGAAATTCGTGGTCTGGGGACTTCTCGGCATGTGGATTGCTCTGGCAATGAACGTTTTCCGCCTCGGCGTGCCGGCTTTCATGGAACGTTACGCGGCTTTCAGCGGAATTTCCGCGGCCATGTCCGAGCCGATGTCGTGGCTGAAACTCCTCGGCGCCTTCTGTGTCAGCGTGATGATGAACACCGCTTTCGCACCTGTCTTCATGACCGTCCACAAAATCTCCGATATGCACATCAACGAGCACGGCGGCGCTTTCTCGTCACTGTTCAAGCCCGTTGCCGTCAAACGGCACATTTGCGAGATGGACTGGGGTGTGCAGTGGGGCTTCGTCTTCAAGAAGACCATCCCGCTGTTCTGGATTCCCGCCCACACGCTCACTTTCTGTCTGCCACAGGATCTCCAAGTCCTCTTCGCTGCCTTCTGTAGCGTCATCCTCGGACTCTTCCTGTCAATCGCCGCGAAGAAAGGGAAGTAGCTGTTGGTTTTGGCTGTTGGCTATTAGCTATTGGCTGGCAAAAATTAGTACAAGAAATTATTGTACGGATAGATTTGGATATGTAGCTTCTTGATTTCTTCGTACAAGAAATCCTTCATTTCGTTGACGTTTTCCTTCGTTTTGGCGGAGATGAAGAGCGTTTTTGGACCGAGTTTCGCCATCCAGGTGGCTTTCAGCTCGTCTAATGTGATGTTCTCTTTGGTCTTCGGCGTGAGGTCGTCTTCCGCCTTCTCCACCCATGAGTATTGGTCTATCTTGTTGAAGATGATGACGGTGGGCTTACCGCCGCAGTCGATTTCGTCTAATGTCCGCTGCACGGTTTGGATATGCTCCTCGAAGTCGGGATGGCTGATATCGACAACGTGCAGCAGCAGGTGTGTCTCACGGACTTCGTCGAGCGTTGATTTGAAAGACTCCACGAGGCCGTGCGGGAGTTTGCGGATAAACCCTACCGTGTCAGAGAGCAAAAATGGCAGGTTTTGGAAAACGACTTTGCGCACGGTGGTGTCTAAGGTCGCGAAGAGTTTGTTTTCCACAAGCACGTCGGAGTTGCTGAGCAGGTTCATGATGGTGGATTTGCCGACGTTGGTGTAGCCCACGAGCGCGACACGGACGAACTGTTCGCGGTGTCCGCGTTGGGTCTTTTTCTGCTTGTCTATTTCTTTTAACCGCTTTTCCAACAGTGAGATACGGTCGCGGATGATACGGCGGTCGGTCTCAATTTCCTTTTCACCGGGACCTCTCATGCCGATACCGCCGCGTTGTTTCTCCAGGTGCGTCCACATACCGGTGAGGCGGGGCAGGAGGTACTTGTATTGCGCCAGCTCCACCTGCGTTTTGGCGTGGGCGGTCTGCGCGTGCTTGGCGAAGATGTCGAGGATGAGGTGCGTGCGGTCCATCACTTTGCAGCGCATAAGTTCCTCAATGTTACGTTGTTGTGATGGCGGTAACTCGTCATCGACGACTACCATGTCAATGTCATTCTCATGTACGTATTCGGCCACCTCGCGGATTTTGCCGGAGCCGAAATAGGTTCGCGTGTCGGGGTGCGCGAGGTTCTGGATGAATTTTTTCACGCATTCTCCGCCGGCAGTCTCTACCAAGAATGCCAGCTCATTGAGGTATTCCATCGTCTTTTCCTCCGCCACGTCTGGCGTGGAGACGGCAATCAGCACGGCCGTTTCACGGTGTTCATCTCTCTTTTCACTTTTAGCCATTTTCTTCAATTTCGGCGGCAAATGTACATAAATTACGAATATACACAGACAGATGAAATTGACGCTGTAGAAACGTTTCATGAAACGTCTCTACAATTTCAGAGGAAAGATACATTTTTTGCGAAGATAAGACGACGGGATGATGCGAGAATAAGGTGATGGGATGATGGGTGTTCCATAATGTTCCATTTTTTTCCAAAAATATTGTTGTGGGAAGATTAAAATTGTATATTTATTCCAAAAATATTATAAAATGGCTGATTTTTAATAAGATAACAAATGTGTCAACAATAAATCGTAAATAATTGTTTTTCATGTAATTATATGTATTGTTGAAATCTGTTGAAAACTTTTTTCCATCTTTTTCCATATTGATAATCAGTATGTTATAAGTAATTTTTAACAACAAACATTAAATATGATGCGATATATGGAAATTGGTCATGGAAAAATTATATTTTTGTCGCTCAAAAAATGATATAGAATGGACACACCGGGATACGGATATTGGGAAGTCTCAATAGAGAAGAGCGGACGGCTGAAGCTGCCCACGTCTCTTCTGCGTATGTTGCCGGAAGATGAACGCAAAAAGTTCTATGTCACCCATGGTTTCGGCGAGTATATCACGCTTTGGTCTGAGAGAGCCTATCTGAAACAGATGGAATACATGAATTCTCTTGATCGCAATCTGTTGAGAGTCAAGCTTTACCGCAACGCATTTCTTCGTAACACGGCGCAGTTGGAATGCGATTCCCAGTCACGTATTGTCATTCCGAAACCGATGTTGGAGATGTACTCCATTGACAAGGAGTTGGTGCTGGTGATGGACAATGGGCAGATTGATATATGGAACTGCCAGAAGTATCATGAGCAATTTGATATGAGTCCTGATGCTTTTGGAAAACTTAACCAAGAGATACACCTCGGACATTTTTTAGCGGAAAAGGAGGGCTCCAATGGAATATCATAACCCCGTTCTCCGTCAACTTTCTGTAGATTATTTGGTTACCAATCCTGAAGGGATTTATGTGGATGTCACATACGGTGGTGGCGGTCACTCCCGTGCTATTCTTGAGAAACTGTCGGGCGGCCGTCTCATCGCTTTTGACCAGGATTCCGATGCACAGTCGCAGCTGATTGAAGACGAAAGGCTCACGTTTGTCCCCTCGAACTTCAAGAATCTCAGCCGTTTCCTGAAATACCACCAGGCCTATCCTGTGGATGGGATTCTCGCTGACTTGGGCGTGTCCTCCCATCAGTTCGACACGGCGGAGCGCGGTTTTTCCTACCGTGAGGACGGTGTTTTGGACATGCGGATGAACACGCAGTCTGGAAAATCAGCGCAAGATATTGTAAACCAATACGATGAAAAAGCCTTGAGCGACATTTTCTACCGTTATGGAGAGCTCCCTGACGGCCGTGCCCTGGCGCATCGTATTGTCAGGGCTCGCGATGTGCAGCCCATCACCACTACCTATCAACTGGTTGAAGCCCTGAAGCCGTCGCTGTTGCGCGGCCGTGAGAACAAAACGCTGTCCAAAATTTTCCAGGCCATCCGCATCGAGGTAAACCAGGAAATGTCCGTTTTGGAGGCATTTCTGATGCAGACGCTTGATGCACTGAAAGTTGGAGGCCGATTGGTTGTCATCTCCTACCATTCTTTGGAAGACCGCATGGTGAAGAATTTCATGCGTGCCGGAAAATTGGACGGAGAGGTGGAGAAGGATTTTTTCGGTAACCCGTTGACTCCTTTCAAACTTTTGACAAGAAAGGCGATACAGCCAGACGATGAAGAAATTAGCACTAATCCTCGCGCCCGTAGCGCCAAACTGCGTGTGGCCGAAAAAATAAACCCCGACAATCATGGAAACCACATCTAAAAATAATTCAATGCAACAACCGGAAAAGACCCGGTTCGGAGAGTTCTTCTCCAATATTTTCGGAGGCGAGATATTGGTGAAAAAGAAGATGCGCCCGTGGTATTTCTACGTCTTCTTCCTGCTTGTGCTTGTAACTATTCTGGTGATCAGCGAACAACGCATCCATATCAAGGAGAAGAAAATCATTGAATTGGAAAACACCTACAAGGCGGAAATCAGCCGGCTGAAGGCAAATAACCAGTTCATCCCATACGAGAAAAACAAGATCCTCATCCAAAAAATGCAGGAAAAAGGATATGTTACGGACGAGAAACAGTGTTTTACGGTGAAAGCGACCCCGAAACCGGTGGAGAAACGCCGTTGGTTTGAAAGAAAGGAGCGGAAACATGAGAACAAATAGGAAACAAGAGGCCTCGTCCTCCACTTTAGGACGGATGACCGTCGTATATTTGCTTATGGTGCTGGTGGGGGTTGCCTGCCTGATCAAGATACTGTACCTCTCCATTGTGGAGCGTGCCGTTGCTTCCGGAACTTCCGACAAGTGCGTGGACACGACTGTCCCCGGCTGGGAGGACAAAGTTACGGATGACACTTACTGTTTCGTGCGCGAGAACATGCTCCGTCCTGTCCGTGGTGAGATATATGACGATCACGGTCGCGTGTTGGTGGCCAATTTCACCGTTTTCGAAGTGGCTTTTGACGGGAAAGGTTTCTCACGCGAGTACGCCGACACGCTGAACAAGAATCCCAAAGCTTACGATGAGATTTTCCGTCAGTTGGCCGATGATTTTTACTATCAGTTCAAAGACCGCTTTCCGCGTTACAATGCCGACTATTATTACGATTTTTTCACTAAAAACATTCAGAAGAAGAAATATGCCACGCTTTTCCCTGTGAGAGAATGGGACGAAAAGATGTGGGTGATGGGAGTTGACACAGCGTTTGTCAAAAACAGACCATATTTATATAAGACGTTCGTCAATGAAGACGGGGACTCCATCAGGAAACGGATTGTCCACACTCATCTTAACTACGTGCCCGCTAACGTGCGTGTCAACCCATACGGGGAGATGGCGAAGCGTACGCTGGGGGTGGAGACTCCTGATCGTCAGTTCGGTTTGGAGCATGTGATGAACGGTATTCTGGCCGGGGTGGACGGCAGTAAGAAATACCTTGAACTGAATCACGCCAAGGTTCCGTTACAGGAACGCATGGACCCGGAAGACGGCCATAATATCCATACGACCATCAAGTTGGAAATTCAACACGCGGTGCATAACGAGCTGTCGCGGAAGCTTTCCGAGTTGAATGCCGAATGGGGCTGTGCCATTGTGATGGAAACCAAGACCGGTGAAATCAAGGCCATCTCCAATCTGCGCCGTGCCGCTGCCGACGCCTCCTACTACACGGAAAGCATGGAGTATGCCCTCAATGCCAAGGTGGAGCCCGGTTCCACGTTCAAATTGGCCTCTTTGTTGGCTTTTTTGGAGAAAACGCCCCAAGACACGGCCGCCATCTATCCCATGTTCAACCATACTTTTGAGTTCCCCACCAAGTCCGGGGCGGTGAAACGGTATTTCAAGAGTGACTCGAAAGTGCATGGGGAGACTTTGGGCAATCCGAGCGAGATTTTCCAACGCTCGTCCAACATCGGAATCGCCTCGATGATTTTCCACGCATACGGTATCAAGAACTTCCAAGGATACTACAATCAACTCAAGAAGATGGGACTCTTGGACACCCTGCACACACAACTGGGTGACATCATGCCTGCCAAAATCAAGAGCGGTGTTAACGATTTCAACACCTACTATGCCACCTGTTTCGGTGCCGGGTTCACCATTCCGATTTTGCGGACGCTCACCTATTACAACGCCATCGCCAACGGTGGCAAGATGATGGCCCCATTGTTCGTGCGCTATGTCACTGATACCTATGATACGATTCAACGGTTTGAGCCTCAGGTGCTTATGGAACATTTTGTTTCTGATTCCACCGTCCGTGAAGCCAGAAAATATCTGGAGAAGGTGGTTTGGGGACCCTATGGCACTGCACGTCGTTTCAGGGATGAGAATTGCATGTTCGCAGGCAAAACCGGCACACGTGATATTTGGGACGAAAAAGCGGGTGCCTACCGCAAGGACATCAACGCGGTGTCTTTCTGCGGTTATTTCCCGATGGACAAGCCGCAATACACGGTTATTATTTACATCTATGGGGTGCCTTATCACAGTGATGTGGCCGCTGACGCTTTCGCCCGCATAGCCCGCAGCATCATGAACAGTTCCAACTACAGCGCGACGCGCAGTGCAAGCGACTATCCGTTCACCCCGCTGACCCGCACCGCGCCCATCCGGAAAAAGTACTTCAATACCTTGTTGAGTGGCTTGGGCTATGACACAATTACCTATGAGACTAACGCTCCGTATTTGAGAGTGGATGCCGCCGACACCAACCGGCATGTAACCGTCACGGCGTTGCAGGCAAACACTTACCAGAAAATGCCTGATGTGCGCGGCATGATGGCCGCTGACGCTGTCACCGAACTCATCCGCGCCCGCTACAAGCCGCAAATTATCGGGAAAGGCCGCGTCAAATCCCAGATTCTTGACGAAAAAACGCATACGGTGAAATTGTACCTTGACCCGTGAATGTCGGGCGTATGCGATGCGCCTCTACCGAGCTTTCATCCCTGCCGGGATGTCAAGGAATAAACCATAACCTTCTAACCTCCTAACCTCTATAACCTCTTAACCTATAACCCCGCTTCAATAACCAATAACCTATAACCAATAACCATTAAAAAAGACAATGAAACCATTAGATATACTGTTGAAAGCGTTGCGCAGCTGCGAATTGACAGGAAGCCCGGAGATGAATGTCACGGAAATTCTGTTTGATTCGAGACGTGTCGTTGCTCAGCCTAAAGGTTCAACGCAACTGTATGTGGCGCAACGTGGTACACAGACCGACGGGCACAAGTACATCGGGGCGGTGATTGCGCAGGGCTGCCGTGCCGTGGTTTGCGAGACATTGCCCGAAACGATAGACAAGGACGTCTGCTACATCAAAGTGGCGGACAGTTCCGTGGCTTTGGGACAGCTGGCCGATGCTTTCTATGACCATCCGAGCCGCAAGCTAAAGCTGGTGGGAATTACCGGCACCAACGGCAAAACCACAACCGTGACGCTCCTGCACAGGTTGTTCATGTCCGCAGGTCACCAAACAGGTCTTCTCTCCACCATTGTCAACAAGATCGGCAATGACGAGATTCCGTCCACGCACACCACCCCCGATGCCGTTGAACTCAACCAACTGCTTGCCCAGATGGTTGACCGGCATTGCGAATACTGCTTCATGGAGGTGAGTTCGCACGCGCTCTGCCAGCATCGCGTTTCCGGACTGCGTTTCGCGGGCGGCATCTTCAGCAACATCACGCACGACCATCTGGACTTCCACAAGACTTTCGCCAATTACATTGCGGCAAAGAAATCGTTTTTCGACAAATTACCGAAATCCGCTTTTGCTCTCACCAATGTGGATGACAAAAACGGCCGTGTGATGGTGCAGAACACGAAAGCGGCCATCCATACCTATAGTTTGCGCACCGCTGCCAATTTCAAGGGCGTCATCATGGAGAATGCCTTCACGGGGCTGCACATGCGTATCAACAACAGGGAAGTCTATTTCAAATTGTGTGGTAAGTTCAACGCTTACAATCTGTTGGCTATTTATGGAACGGCAGTGTTGTTAGGCATGGACGAATATGAGGCTCTCGCCCAGATGAGCGGTTTGGAAAGTGCAGCGGGGCGGTTCCAGATGTTGCAAGTCGGGAACGGTGGCACGGCTATAGTGGATTACGCCCACACGCCCGATGCACTTGAAAACGTGCTGAAAACCATTCGCGATATTGTGGGCCGGGATGCGGAAGTGATCACGGTGGTGGGTTGTGGCGGCGACCGAGACGCGCTGAAGCGTCCGGAGATGGCGGAAATCGCCTGCAAGTACAGTTCCAAAGTGCTGTTGACCTCCGACAATCCCCGCACCGAAGATCCTTTGGCCATCTTGGATGATATGCAGAAAGGCGTTCCCTCAAGCAAGTCAAAGCATGTGATGGTTATTGAAAACCGTCATGAGGCCATCAAGACGGCGTGCACGATATTGCAAGCCAACGGGGTGTTGCTTGTGGCAGGAAAAGGACACGAGAACTATCAGGAAATCAATCACGTCAAACATCATTTTGACGACACGGAAGAGATAAAGAATTTTTTTAACATTAAATAAGTCAGTAGATTATGTTGTATTATCTGTTTTCATGGCTTCACAAAAGCGGCTATCACGGAACCCGTATTTTCCAATACATCTCGTTTCGTTCTGCTATGGCTTTCGTACTGGCTTTAATTATTTCCGTTTTCATCGGGAAATATTTCATCCAATATTTGAAGAAGAAACAAATAGGGGAGAGCATTCGCGACCTTGGTCTGGCTGGTCAGAACGAAAAGGCCGGAACGCCGACCATGGGCGGTCTCATTATCATCGCGGCCATTCTTATTCCTGCCTTGCTGTTATGCGACCTTAGCAACATCTATATCATCCTGATGATTTTCACGACAATATGGTTGGGTGCGCTCGGCTTTTCGGATGACTATATCAAGGTTTTCAAAAAGAACAAGGAGGGCCTCTCGCCGAGAAAGAAGTTGATCGGGCAGATTATCCTCGGTCTTTTGGTGGGCGCGACCATGTATTTCCATCCGGATGCCGTCATCAGCGAGAAGAAAGTGCAGAAGCAGTCTTTGACGAAGGTGAGTTCCACCGAGCTGCTGCAGGTGGAGAACCAAGAGAACGCCCACACACCCAAGTTGTTTGATGAACCACACCATTCATCCAAGACTACCATCCCGTTTGTGAAGAACCACGAGCTGGATTATGCCATTCTCACCCGTTGGATGGGGGACGAGAGCGGTCGATGGTCGTTTCTGTTCTTCATTCCGATTATCGTGTTCATTATTGCGGCCGTTTCCAATGGGGCGAACCTCACAGACGGATTGGACGGTTTGGCGACCGGAACCACTGCAACCATTGCGGTGGGCATAGCTATCCTTGCATACGTTTCGGGTAATGTGATATTTGCCAACTATTTGAATATTATGTATATACCAGATATAGGAGAGTTGGTGATATTCATTTCCGCAGTGATAGGGGCCTGTATCGGATTCTATTGGTGGAACTGCTATCCCGCCCAAGTGTTCATGGGTGACACGGGGAGCCTCACTCTTGGCGGCATTGTGGCCGTTTCGTGCATCATTATCCGCAAGGAACTCCTCATCCCGATATTGTGCGGTGTTTATTTGGCCCAGTCCATATCGGTCATCATGCAGGTGTCCTATTTCAAATACACGAAGAAACGCTATGGCGAAGGCCGCCGCATCTTCCTGATGGCCCCGTTGCATCATCATTTCCAGAAAAAAGGGCTTCACGAATCGAAAATCGTGCAACGGTTCATTGTGGTCAGCATGATTCTTGCCGTGTTGGCTATTGTGACGTTGAAGATCAGGTAGTTGAACGATGAGAAACGAAGAAACGATGATTAGATAATAAGATAATTGGATAAATAAAAGTAAGTAGAATAATAAACCAAAACCATTATGCCGACTAAAAAAACCAACAGCTTCCGCTTGTTTGAACAAGCCAGGGAAACAGCCAACCCACGTGTGGGTACGCTTTCCGAGCAACTCATTAAATTACGTCAGAGGAATATTGCCGAATCATTGGCGGATTTTGAAGGAAACGCACACAAACTTGAACATGTCAAGAGTTTTTCGGGTGTTGATTTCGTGGATGACGCGCGCTCCACAACCGCCAATGCGGTATGGTATTCGCTGCAGTCCATGACCAAGCCCACCGTTTGGATCACCAATATCGACACTTTGGATGCCCTTACCGAGGATGTTCTCTCAGAGGTGAAAACGAAGGTCAAAGAGGTGGTGTTGCAAGGAGTCTATAACATTGATGTTTACCAAAGACTGGCCGAGATGGGGGTCCCCGTGATGATGACCATGAGCATGGAGGATGCCGTGAACCATGCTTTTTACTCCTGTCAGAAAGGCGATGTGATTTTGTATGCCCCGGGCATTCATGGGAATAGCCAGCTTACCTACCGTGATCGCGGCGAAAAGTTCAAATCGGCAGTTGCACAACTATAATCCGCTATTGTCATGGAAGCCAACGTTGACACCCCGAGGGAATCCTTTCTGCGCAAAATCAAGCTGAAGACGGACAACATCATCCCCATAGTGGTGATATTTCTGACGGCTATTTCTGTTGTCATGGTGTATAGTATGCGCGGCAATGTCGTTTTGCAGCATTTGAAACACCTTTTGTTCGGTTACATAGGCATGTTTGTCGTGTATCAAGTTGATTACCGCAGAGTGGGTGTGTTTGCCCCGGTTGTTCTCTTTGTGGCCGCCATCCTGCTGGTGTTCACCATGTTGTCGCAGGCGGTGCGTGGTGTCACTATCTTTGGGCGCGATGTGCAGACGTTTTACTTTATCGGTTTCCTGATTATTTTTTACATTTCCAACTATATTGCGCGGCAATACCATAAGCACGGGGAATTGAATTCCTCCAATGTGAGGTATCTGTTTTTGTTGTTAGGCGGCTTTTGCCTCGGCATCGCCACCATGAACATGTCCACCGCCATCATCCTTTTCATCACAGGCATCGTGATTTTCTTTGTCGGAGGTTTCAAGATAAAAGACATAGCCGGAATGATCGGCATTGTGGCGGCGGTTCTTCTCGTGGCTGTCATTGTGGTGGCCAATATGAGTGATGACAGAAAGGCGAAAATCGGACGTATGGCCACATTCATCAACCGTTGGGAATACTACATCACCAAGGATAACAGCGATGGCTACGGTGACCAGATGATTTTGGCCAGAGCGGCCATCGCCCGCTCCGGTTTTAACCCTGCGGGTCCTGGAAAAGGGGTCATCAAGAACCGTCTGCCGGAGAAAGAGACGGACTATGCGTATGCATCCCTGTTTGAGGAAACCGGCATCGTGGTTGGTGTGCTGGTGCTACTGTCCTATCTCATCATCTTTTACCGGGCGCGGAAGATTGCCAAAGAGGCGACAGGCACTTTCGGGAGGCTTTTAGCCTTCGGAATAGGTTTTTGGTTCACGTGCCAGGCCCTGGTCCACATCGGGGTGAATTGCGAGTTGTTGCCCACCACTGGACAAACATTGCCGTTCATTAGCAGCGGTGGTGCCTCCTTGTTCGTTTCCGGCTGCGCCATGGGCATGCTCCTCAATATCGGCAAAGTCTCGTTTTTGGAAGGGCAGAAGGAGGATCCGTTTGAGATGCTGAGGCGATGAAGGGCGATGAAACGATGATGCGATGAAACGATGAGGCGATGAGACGATGAAACGATGAGGCGATGATGTCCGATGAAACGATGAAGGACGATGTAATGACAAGAGTATAGTCTGTTCACAATTCACTGCTCACTATTTACAAATCACTAATCACCAATCACTAATCACCAATCACTTATCACCAATCACAATACCCCAGCTTCAATAACCAATAACCTATAACCCATAACCATTACATAATGATTCAAATCAACAAACTGTCAGTCAATTTCACTGGAGACTTCCTCTTCAAGGACGTTTCGTTTGTGGCGGGTGACAAGGATCGTATCGGACTTGTGGGGCATAATGGTGCGGGGAAATCGACATTGCTGAAGATCATCCATCGCGACATCGAGCCGGCGTCGGGTACGATGGTCATCACCTCCGGTCATAGGGTGGGGTATTTGCCGCAGGAACTCGCCGGAACATCCACGCTGTCCGTATGGGACGAGGCGGTTTCCGCATTTGAGGAGATACGGGTTATGGAACGCAAGATGCAGCATATCTCCAACGAGTTAGCTGAGCGCACGGATTACGAATCCGACGGATATGCCCAGTTGACACAACAACTCTCTGACTTGAATGACAGATATAACCACCTTGGTGGCAATACGATAGAGGCTGAAACCGAGAAAGTGCTGGCAGGTATGGGATTTTTCCGAGAGGAGTTCCATCAGCCGATGTCCTCGTTCAGCAATGGCTGGCAGATGCGTGTCTGCCTTGCCAAAATCCTCCTCCAAAAGCCCGAAATCATTCTCCTTGACGAGCCCACCAATCACCTCGACATCGAATCCATCCAGTGGTTGGAGGAATATTTGGCAAATTACGACGGTTGCGTCATCCTCGTCTCCCACGACCGCGCATTCCTCGACCGAGTGACCAACCGTACCATTGAGATCACGTTAGGAAATATTCAGGATTACAAGTGCAGCTATTCCAAATACGTTGAACAGCGTTTGGAACGCATTGAAAGCCAGCAGTCTGCGTATGAGAACCAACAGAAGGAAATTGCGCAGATAGAGCGGTTTATTGAGCGGTTCCGTTATAAGGCCACCAAAGCTCGGCAGGTACAGAGCCGAATCAAGATGCTGGAGAAGATGGATCGTGTGGAGGTGGACGAATACGACAAAAGTTCCATATCGTTCAAGTTCCCGCCTGCACCGCATTCGGGATTGGTGGTGGTGGAGAGCAAGAACCTTTCGTTGGGTTATGACACCAAGCCGGGCGTGCTCAAGGGGGTGGATTTCCGGCTTGAGCGTGGCGAGCGCGTGGCGTTCGTCGGCCGCAACGGTGAGGGCAAATCCACCATGGTGAAAGCCATCGTGGGTGCGCTGCCCCCTGAAAGCGGTGAATTGCAGCTTGGATATCAAGTGGTTGTAGGTTACTATGCACAGAACCAAGCGCAACTGCTCAATCCCGAAAAGACCGTTTTCGAGACGATTGACGATGTGGCGGTGGGCGACATCCGGCCCAAAATCCGCACCATCCTCGGCAGCTTCCTTTTCGACACGGAAGACACCGAAAAGAAGGTGAAAGTGCTTTCCGGTGGCGAAAAAGCGCGTCTCGCGTTGGCAAAGCTGCTGTTATCTCCCTTCAACCTGCTTATCCTCGACGAGCCGACCAACCATCTCGACATGCCTTCCAAGGACGTGCTCAAAAACGCTCTGTTGCAGTATGAAGGCAGCCTGATTCTTGTTTCCCACGACCGTGACTTCCTGCAAGGGCTCACTTCCAAAGTATATGAGTTCAAGAACCATCAGATGCACGCTTTCACCGGCGACATCTATGATTTTCTCGCACAGCGCAAGATGGAGACGCTCAATGAGCTGCAGAGCCGAACGGCGGCATCTGCCAGCGCATCTGGAGAGAAAGTGTCCAGCAACAAGGAGCAGTGGGAGCAGAAAAAGCAACGCGAGGCCGACGACCGCAAGAAGAAGAACCGGCTGCGCAAATTAGAGGATGAGTTGGAATTGTTGCAGCGGCTTCTGGCCGACACAGAGGAACGGCTCGCCAATCCTGAAGGCAACGCTGAGGCCATCGCTTCCGGGGAACTCTACAAAGCATACGAGTCGATAAAGGCTCAAATTGAGGAGAAGGAGACAGAGTGGTTGGAGTTGAGTGAATGAAATGGTGCGAATTGCTGTGTGTTAGATAATTATGTACATTTGCAACCAGTACGTCCACTCCAAGTTCATAGCAGAGCGGGTAGTCCTGCAGGCCATTGCGGAGAACGGGCTGTCGGCCAAGGTCATCCGCGTCGGTAATCTCGCGGCACGTTCCAAAGACGGCGAGTTCCAGATTAACTTCTCCACGAATGCCTACATGGGCCGCATCAAGGTCTATAACATGTTGGGCTGCTGTCCTTATTCCATTTACGAGAGCAAGGTGGAGTTCTCGCCCATCGATGAGGTGGCGCGGGCGATTATTCTGCTCAGTACCACTCCCAAGGAATGCTGCGTGTTTCACACCTACAACAATCACGCGCTGTTCCTCGGTGACGTGCTCAGCGGCCTCAACAACATCGGCACGGACATCCGCTTCGTAGAGGATGAGGAGTACAACTCTGCGATGGAAAGTGCGGGCAATGATCCGCAGAAGGCCAAAACTCTTTCCAGTCTGCTCGCTTACAAGGATGCAGCCCACGGAAAGAAAGCCGCCAGCGTACCCGTTGTCAACGCTTACACCACGCAGGTGCTCTATCGTTTGGGCTTCAAATGGTCGCCCACCACGTGGGATTACGTTGATCAGATGCTGGGTACCATCAGCGGGTTGGGATTTTTCGATTAGTGTGTGATTTGTTGAGGGTGTGCCAAAATGTCACTTTTGACGCACTCTCACAACCAAACCATCTTGTGCACCTCCGTGCCCCATAATCCAAAAGGCATTTTTGGTTCGTAGATCAGTTTTTGAAAGGCATTGCAATTTGTAGCTGTTTTTTGTAATTTTGCCGCGAATATTTAGTTTTATAGAACAATCAGTTATGTACAATTGGTTTTTGTATGAACAAGAAAAGAAAAAACATTTGGAAGAGGTCAAGAAACGCATACTTGATGAAGAAATGGATAATCTTCCCATGATAATTCAAGAGCTGGATGATGTGGAAGATATTACTATTGAAGACCTTTCTTTTTCGGATGGCCCTGGCTGTTACTACTCTGCGTATCTGCACACCACATGGGAGGTATATGTGCTGCGTGGAAGCGGATTCTTTGAGTTTGGACGGCCACTCCCACTCCCTGCCAAGAATCTTGAACTTGTTAAGAGACAAGTTTATGTTTATGTGGGTATTACTGAAATTGGCACATTATTAGAATGGGAAACAAAATGGCATGACGCTTACAAAGAACACATGAGAAAAATTGAAGTGTATGATTAAGCCGTTGCAGATTGTGACGGCTTGTATGGATATTTTTTGTGGGGTTGAAGATGCGCGGGGGTAAGTTCACACTGAAAACAATTATCTTTCGGAGGGTGGTCGCCGCATAAAATGACCAGAGTTTCTTGAGGAAGTTTGTTTTTTTCATGTCAAAAATCAATTTCCGTCAGATATGAGATAAAAGTGTATTTTTGCATTCCGAAAAAAGAAAAAACAGGCAGAATGAAACGTTTGATAATCCGAAATATTGGGCCACTGAAAAACGTGGAAATTGAATTGGCAAAGGTCAATGTGATTGTTGGACCTCAAAGTTCTGGCAAAAGTTGCGTTCTGAAGATTGCCTGCTATTGCGCTTGGGTGGAAAAAAAGATAGAATTAGCTCAATCGGCGGAGGAATTCATGAAAGAGGATTTTTTTGTCAAGGAGCTTGTCAGATTTCATAAATTGAAAGGGTATTTTAAGAACAATTCGTATATAGGCTACGAGTCAGATTACACTCGTTTTTCGTATGATGCCGAAACCAAAGGATTTCAGTTTGAGTGGAAAGCGGGAAGATGGGATTACCGAAGACCGAAGGTCTCCTATATCCCTGCAGAGCGCAATCTGGTGGCAGCTATTCCAAATTGGTTTGATGTTAAGTTTTATGATGATAACATCCAAAGTTTTATGGCCGATTGGGATCGTGCAAGAAGATCATACACAGAGCAGTTAGAGATTCTTAATCTTGGTGTTTCATATAAGTACGATGAAAAGAAGAATACCGACCAAGTGGAGGTGGACGAAGATACTACACTTGAACTTACCAATACATCAAGTGGACTCCAGTCATTAATCCCTTTGTATGTACATCTTAATTTCATCAGTGACTATGAGAATAATGTCAGGGAAGCACAAAGCTATTCGAATATCAAAATTGGGGAAAGGTTTCTTCAAACAATGTATAATGAACTGTTTGTGAAGACAGGGAAGACGGATGAAGGGCGAAGGAAAAACAATGATGTTGAATTAGAAGTAAAGCAGCCGCATTCAATCATCACAATTGCACGAGTGGGTCCGTATTTGTTGAATTTCACAAAACGTGAATATGCCAAAGAGTGTCAAGAGATTTTCAAAAGATATGTGGAAACAGATCATGCAGAGATTTTCCTTGAAGAGCCTGAGAACAATTTGTTCCCCCCAACCCAGAGCCGCTTAGTGGATTGGTTGTTGTCGAAGACAATTGGAGAACAAGGGGCCTGTTTGTTTGTTGCCACCCATAGCCCTTATATGATGACTGCTTTCTTGGAAAAGGATCTTAAGGATTTTCACTTGTTTTTGGAAAAGAGAGAAGGAAAGTTTTCAACGGTTGTTACTGCGTCAGAAAAGGATGTGCAGGAAATCTACGATGACGGGATAGATGTGTATTATAACATAGAGTCGTACACTTAATGGCTAAGAGAGCGAATCATATTTTTCCAGAGTGTTATGTGGATACGAACATCTTGAAGACGTTGTTGTGTCTGGATGGTGTAAATCACAAGCATGGATGTTCGAATGTAATGGCCGGCATGAAAACTGGCCGCTTTTCTGATGTCTTTGCCATTGGAATCATTGACGATGACAAGAAAAAAACGTATGACTATGCCGATTTTCAGTTGTTGGCAAGTTCGGAGCATCTGAGACTGATGAAACACAAAACTCGTCATCACTATCTGATATTCGTATGCAAGGCGGCGGAAGATTTCTTGTTGTCGTGCGCAGCAGAATTGTCACTGAACCTATCGGATTATGGGTTACCTGACACACTGGAAAGTTTGAAAGAAGTCACCAAGGATAGCGAATCAGACAAAGAGCCGCGAATCAAGAAGCTGGTAAATGCTTTGAGAACATCGTCAGAAATGTCCCGTCTGGAGCGGACTCTTTGTTATTTGCAAACCAAACAGTATGATGCAAATATGGCAGAATTGGTCGAGGTGTTCAACCAGTAGTCCTTCCTCACCCTTCAGACTAACCCTTTCCATATTTCGTTTTTTGGGGTCAGTAGCAAAAAAAGAAAACGCAAGAAAAAAATCACGAAAATGCTACTTTTGCAAGCTTGTTTGCCTTAAAATTCAGAGAAAACTATGGAGAAAATATTAAGGTTGATAAAGGAGAATCCTGAAATCTCCAATAAAGAATTGGCAGATGCCTGCGGTATTACGGAGGATGGAGTCTGTCGGAACACCAAGAAGTTGAGAAAAAACAACCTCATTCGGCGAGTAAGAGGTGACAAAGGCGAGCATTGGGAATTTATTAATGACGGAAGTCAAGACAAAAAAGAATAAATTCAGGAATCATTCGAGTTGTTTCTGTCTCACCTTCGTGAGTTTGCCAAGCTGTTAGAATTTCCAACTGACAAAATCCAAAGAAATTCATTTTATCCTTCACAATGTTTCTGCGGAGAGAACGAGATTATATGGCAATAGAAAAAAGAGACGCGATGATTCGCGTCTCTTTTTGATTTCGTCAAATATCCCGAGGAATTATTTCTTGACGATGTTGGAAATCTTGTAGGTGGTCACAATGCCGTTGAATTCTTCAAACACCAGTTCTATCGGAAGGTTGTCGGACTTGCGGTAGGTGATGATGATTTTGGAGTAGCCGCGCGGGGCCGACTTTTTCGCACTCAACGTCACCACCTTGTTGGCGCCCTTCTCTGCCACGGAGGTCTCGGCGTTGTTGTCGGAGGCTGCCTGCTTCCAATTGCCGTTGACACAGTTCATCAGGGTGTTGCGGTGGGTGCGCATGGCGGCGTTTTTCTCGGTGTCCACAACAGTCTTCTTGCCCTTGACACTCGTGCTCATCGTCTTGCCGTCGATGATGAAATAGTCGCCGGCCGGCTTGGTGTAGCGAAGCTCCATCTTGTCAGCGGAGAACAGTTTGAGATTTCCTTCTGCCTCGATGGTTTTGCCGGAGGCCTTGATGAATTTGGATTCGGTGAAACGGGCCTCCACCTTCTGGGCGGAAGCGGCAAATGCCAGCATGGCAATGACAATGGTCAGTATTTTCTTCATATTTCGATAATAATTTTTGCTAGACTGAAACGGGCGGCAAAAGTAAAATTTTTATTTTTCCACTCTCCGCTTCATGAACGGCCATTTCATCAGCCAGCGGAACAACAGAGGCTGCAACGTGTAGGTGATCAGGATGGTGGAGATCATGCCAATCAACGCGCATTCGCCGATGGAAACGATGGTTGGGTGTTTGGCGAACAACATCGCCCCCATCACGACAATCAACACCAAAGCCGAAAAGAAAATGGCCACTTTATGGTATTCTAACAGGCGACTCTCTTCCTGACGTTGCCCCTCGATCAGTCCTTTCATGACGAAAATGCTGTAATCCACGCCGATACCGAAGATAAACGTGGAGATTACTATGTTGATCATGTTGAACGACAACCCAAGGATGGCCATCCAGCCCTGCACCACATACCAACTCAGGAACATCGGCAGGAAAGCGAGGATCGATATTAGAATGTTTCTGAAAGAAAGCAACAGTACTACGAACACAAAGACGGACGAGATGATCAATGCCATGTTGAAGTCCTTGTGAATCATGGAGATCAAGCCTCCCGTGTAGTATAAGGGATCGACCACCACGGCATGCGGTTTGGCAGCGACACAGTCATCGACTTCTTTCAATTTCTCTTTGGATAACTGTGGGGCGTTGAAAATCAAGAATTTGCCATCAGTTTCTTCGATGAAGTTGCAGAGAAGGCCGTCGGGGACGATACCCGATTCGTATAGGTTGCCGGGTTCGTATTCCGCCTCGATCATGGCCTGGAAAGGCACGAAAATATCGGTCGGAAGCTCGTTTTTCAAAGCCGCTGCCTTGACGGCTGACATCGCCTGCGCCACCTTTTCGGGGGTCCAGTAACGCTGCCAGGCGGCAATGCGGCGTTCCTGTTCTGCCTGCGACTGGAACAACAACGATGCTACCGGTGTGTAGGAGAAGACGTCCCCAGCCCTGCGCAACGAATCCAAAGTGGTGGCAAGCGCCATATTGGCCTCCAAAGCCTCGTCCAAATCCGCCGCCGTGACGGCATAATACCGCTGCATACCGCCTTGGTCGTTCTTCTCCTCATACAATTGCCGCGATTTTTGGAAAGCTTCGCTCTCATAACCGATATGTTTCAGGTCATTGTCGAACTGAACCTTGCCTGAAAAGATGAACCCAATCAGAATGACAATACATAAAGCAATGATAATAACAGGGTTACGGTCGTATGGATAGTTGTTGATTTTGTTAATCAATTTGAATGCCTTCTTGCTGTGTTTGGCGTCTTTCACATTCAGGAAATGGGGCAGGAAGATTAAAGCGAAGAAGGTGCTTCCGAGGAGCGCGAAGGTGGCGAACAGTCCGAAGTCCTTCAACAGCTCGCTTTCGGTAAACATCAGTCCGAGGAACGCACCGATGGTGGTGAGGCAGCCGAGGCAAACGGGGACGGCTTCATCCTTCAGCATCTGCTCCACATCGCCTACAAACCGTTGATGCACGATGATATGCAAGCAATAACTGAGGGCAACGCCCAAAATCACGGCGCCTACACCCAAGGCCATCAACGACATGCCGCCCTTGATCCAATACATGCAGGCCAATGCGAAGACGGCTCCATACAGGATGGGCAGCACATTCTGCCAGATGATATTGTAGCTCTTGAAACTAATGCATAAATAGAGGAGAATCAGCACCAAAGAGATGCCGATGGTGAGGGCAATATCCCGTTTCATGGTGCTGGCGTTGTTGGCAGACTCCACCACAGCGCCATGCATCAGCACCTCCACATCCGGATGCGTTTTGTTGAATTGCTGGATGCAGTCGCGGAGATGATTGATCAGTTTCCCGCCTTCCTGGGAGTTGAAAGTTTGGAAATCGGGGGCGATAAAGATCAGTGCCACGGAGCTGTCGGGGCAGAACAGATGCCCGTCGATGAGGGCGAAGCCCATGCCGCTGGAGATGTCGGGCATCAGGTACTCGCGCAGTCCTAACGGGTCGGTGGAGACCAGCTCCGAGACCATGCCGGTTTCGTCGTTCATGATCAACTCGTGATTGCGGGCCATGGTCTCGTCGGCGTGGGCGATGGCGGAATTGAATCGGGCGTACAGGGTCGTGTCCACGAACGACGGCACGTGCATCATGGCGTAATCGAGCGCGTTGAGTGCCATGTCGGGTTCCAGACGGTAAAGCGTGTTGGCGATGCCCTCGTCGTTGGTGAGGATGGAGTCCATCAACTCATCAACATAGCCGACCATCACTTCCGGCTCCGCACCCGTCATCTGCATGAAGAGCTTGTCCTTGACTTTCACATTGCCGAATACCAAGTCACATTCTGACTTTTCAGACTTCGGCAAAAGTTTCATCAGATCTTCTTCAAATTGAGATTTTGTGGCGAAAAACGCGAAAATAACACTGCTTAAAACCAAAAGTGCATATAAAAGGAACTTATGCTGTGTGAAAAATCGGTAGATCTTTACGAAAACCATATTGAATTTACAATTTTTTTTATAAAAAAAGCCCGTTTTTTAAGCGGCGGCAAAAGTACAAAAATTTATGTATTTTTGCCGCTCGTCAAAAACAATTGATTTGACGCATTTTACAAATGTTAAAGAAACTTAAAATCAGAGAGATGTGAAAAATCATTATTCATGTTTGTTGTTTTTGATTATTCATAATTTGTCAGTTAAGTTTGCAGAATAATAGTGTCACCTATGAGAAATCATCTTCTACAAAACAAATGTGCGCAATACAGAGCGCCTCAAATCGCAAAAGCAAAGGGAATCTATCCATATTATAAAGAAATAGAGTCTGAACAGAGCACAGTGGTGAAGATTAAGGGCAAGGATGTGCTGATGTTCAGCTCGAACAGCTATCTGGGTCTTTCCAACGACCCGCGTCTGAAGGAGGCGGCCAAAGCCGCAATCGACAAATACGGTACGAGTTGCTCCGGCTCTCGTTTTCTCAACGGAACACTCGATATCCACGTGGAATTGGAGAATAAGTTGGCCCAATTGGTAGGCAAGGACGGTGCGTTGTGCTTCAGCACGGGCTTCCAAGTTAACTTGGGAGTGGTTTCTGCGTTGTGCGGTCGCAACGATTATCTGCTTCTCGACCGCCTCAATCACGCTTCCATCATTGAGGGCAGCCGTTTGGCGTTCGGCAAATCGTTGAAGTACGCCCACAACGACATGGAGAGTCTGGAGAAGTGCCTGCAACAATGCGAACCCGAATCCGTCAAGCTGATCGTGGCCGACGGTGTCTTCTCAATGGAGGGCGACATCGTCCCGTTGCCTGAAATGGTGGCCTTGGCGGACAAATACGATGCGGAAATCATGCTCGACGATGCCCATTCCTTGGGTGTTTTGGGACATCAGGGCAGGGGCACTGCCGACCATTTCGGGCTGACCGACAAGGTGGACCTCATCATGGGCACCTTCTCGAAGTCGTTCGGCTCGTTGGGCGGTTTCATCGCTTCCGATACGGACACTATCAACTATCTGAAACACAATACACGCTCGCTGATTTTCAGTGCCAGTATGCCGCCGTCCAACGTGGCTGCGGTCAGCAAGGCCATCGATATCATGTTGGACGAGCCGGAGCGCATCCAGCATTTGTGGGACGTGAGCAACTACGCCCGCAACCAGTTCAAAGAGCGCGGTTTCGACACAGGCCGCAGCGAGACGCCCATCATCCCCTTGTTTGTACGGAACTCCGAGAAGGCCTTCTGGCTTTGCTCGCGCTTGCTGGAGGATGGCGTTTTCGTCACGCCGGTCATCGCGCCCGCGGTGCCCGAAAATGACGTGCTGATCCGTTTCGCCCTGATGGCCACGCACACCTTCGAGCAGGTTGACGAGGCCATCGATAAGATCACCAAAGCGTTCAAGGACGCGGAAATCCTATAGACATGGTTGTTCTGATCACTGGGATTTCATCGGGTTTCGGTTTGGAGACCGCCCGGCTGCTTTCGCAAGAGGGACACACTGTTTATGGTACCGTTCGTCGCGACGTGGAGCCGCTGCCAGGGGTGCATTATCTGAAAGTGGATGTACGCGACCGCGAAGCTGTGGAAAATACTGTGCAGCAGATTGTTGGACAAGAAGGTTGTGTTGATGTGCTGGTCAACAATGCCGGCATGGGTATCGGTGGGCCTGTGGAGTTTGCCACCGAAGAGGAAATCCGTGAGCAGATGGACGCCAACTTCATGGGGCTGGTACATTTCGTGACCGCCGTGTTGCCCATAATGCGTAAGCAAGGAAAAGGCAAAATCATTGCGCTGAGCTCCATCGGCGGCGTGATGGGACTGCCGTTCCAAGGTTTCTACTCCGCCAGCAAGTTTGCCATCGAGGGCTATTGCGAAGCGTTGCGGCTTGAGACACAACAGTTTGGTGTTCAGGTTGTGGTGGTGCGTCCGGGCGATTTCTCGACGGGCTTCACGGCCAGCCGGAAAAAGACCGCCGACACCGAGGCGATGCAGGTCTATCGCACCTACGCCGAATCGATGGGGAAGGTGGAGCACGACGAAACCGGCGGTCTGAAACCGCAGGTGTTAGCGTCTAAAATCAGCCAAATTATCCGTAAAAAGAACCCGCGTCACGGCTATGTGGTGGCCTCGCTTGAGCAACGCCTTTCGGTGATTCTCAAACGCATCCTGCCGTCGCGCTGGTTCGCGAAAATCCTCGGAAGTTACTATAGATTGTAAAAGATAAGGGTGCATTTTCCCATTGTAGAGACGTGCCATGGCGCGTCTTTACACGTGACGTTTGTACGCCCTTCTGCGCATGAACGGGTGAGTGGTGTATTCCCCGAACAACGACTGTACCTTGTAGTTTTCCTCCAATTGCGGGTTCATGATGATGGTGTCGATGCCCCGTTTGATACAGTTCTCGTGCAGGTATTTGAACAGCAGCACGGGTATTCCACATTGCTGATACTCAGGCATCACGCCCATGATGAGCGCTTCCAAGGTGTCGTTCTTTTTCAGCGCCTTCAGGATGTTGATAAAGCCGAAGGGAAAAAGGCGTCCGTTGGATTTTTTCACCGCCTTGGAGAGCGATGGCACGCAGAAGAGGAAACCGATGGGCTTGTCTTGGTCGTTGACGGCCACCGCCACGAAGTCCTTGTCCAAAATAGGCACGTAAGTGTTCAGGTAAGCGGCTATCTGTTTGTCAGTCAGCGGAGAGAAACCATGCAAGGGCGCGAATGCCTCGTTGTACATGTGGAAAATCTCCATGCCGTAGCGTTTGCCCATGTCTTTCATGCTCTTGGGCTGCACCACGTGTACGTTGGATCTTTCTTCGATCAGGTGGGCGAACTGGAACATGGAAGGGAGGGTAGGGCTCACGTCCAGTGTCCGTTGGGTCCAATCGACCTCCTTGGTGAAGCCGAGCTTTTCCAACATGGGGCCGTAATAGGCATAGTTGTAGAGGCAGGTGAACGGGCTCAGATGCTCGAAACCTTCCACCAAAAGGCCTTCTTTGTCCATATCGGTGAATCCCCAGGGACCGCGCATATCGGTGCGTCCCCGTTGTCTGCCCCATTCGGCCACGGTGTCGATCAGCGCTTTCAGAACCGCCTCGTCTTCGATGAAGTCCAGCCAGCCGAAGCGGACGAGTTTCTGCTCGTCGTCGGCCTTGTGGTTGATGATGGCGGCCACGCGGCCCACAATCTCACTGCCGCGATAAGCCAGGAAGCAGTCTGCTTCGCAGAAATCGTAAGCCCCGTTTTTCTCGGGATTGAAAGTGTCGTATTCGTCGCCCTCCAACGCGGGCACCCAATTCACACAGTCTTTATACAAATGAAGCGGAAAAGTCACAAACAGCTTCAGCTGCCTGCGACTTTCCACCTTAATAATATCAATATTCATATACTAAAATCAATAATCAAAGCCCGATAACCTAATTCAACAACCAAAATCAATAACCAAAACCAATAACCAAAATCAATAACCAAAGCCCAATAACCTAATTCAATAACCAATAACCCATAACCCATAACCATTAAATAGTGGCATGTTCGCTCACATAGTCAATCACCTCTCCCACGGTCTCAAACTTTGGCGTGCCTTCGAACTTGAATCCGAACTTGTTCTCCACGGCGAGACTGAGGAGCAGGATGGTGAGGGAGTCGAGGCCGACGTCGCGGACGAGCTGTGAGTCTTCGGTCACGGAAGACAAATCCATGGAGGGTTTGATGAGAATCAGGATTTCTTTCAGTTCTTTAAAAATAGCTTCTCTTTCCATTATTTTATTGATTACGTGAAACTTTCAGAGCGCCAGTACGTTTGAAGTCCTCTTTGCGCACAGTGATTTTGCTGACTTGGTGTGTGCCGGGCAGTGTGGCGTTGACCTTGCCGACGAGTTCTTTGAAGTAAGCTTCCACCTTTTCCCAGGGCTCGTTGCCGAATTCTTCCATACGCGGCAGGATTTCGATGGCAATCACCTTGCGGCCGTCCATCTCGTCCTCTTTCACAAGGCAGTCGCGGAGCTTGTTGTCCTTGTAGAACGGTTCTTCGATGCTTTCGGGGCTGATGTTTTCGCCGTTGGAGAGGATGATGAGGTTTTTGATGCGACCCACGATGTACATGAAGCCGTCTTCGTCGAAGCGGACGAGGTCGCCGGTCTTGACCCAGCCGTCGGGCGTGAGGGTCTCGGCAGTCTTTTCGGGTTCGCCGTAATAGCCGAGGAACACGTTGTCGCCACGGAACCACAGCTCACCATCCACGACCTTGGCTTCCTGTTCCGGATAGAGCTTGCCGACAGATGTGGGTCTGGTTTTCACGTCGATGTTGCCGGTGGTGAGGTTGGCGCCTTCGGTCATGCCGTAGCCGCCGAAGAGGTTGATGCCCAGTTCGTCAAACTCGCCGATGAGTTTCGGGGGCACGTTGGCTGCGCCGGAGATGATAACTTTCAGCTCGCCGCCAAGGAAAGGTTTGCCATACATCTTGACGAGTCCGAGGAGGATTTCGCAGATGCCGGGCACTGCCACGATCATGGTAGGTCTGATCACGGGCAGTTTGCCGATGGTGTCTTTGGTGTTGCCTACGGAATACCAGGAAGCCCCTTTGTAGAGAACCGACATAGTGCTGTAAATCAAACCGAAAACGTGGCTGAGAGGCAGCACGCAGGCGTAGCGGTGGCAACCGAGTTGGTGCCCCGGGGCATAGAGGCCGTTGAGTGCGCCGCGCATGATGGCACGGTGAGGGAGGATGGCGCCTTTGGGTGCGCCGGTGGTGCCGCCTGTGAAGAAGATGGCGGCGGGATCGTTTTTGTCAACCGTGGCGACCGGTGCGGTCTGGTCGGCGAGTTCCGTGATGGCGACGACTTTGCACGGCGCCTCTTTCACAGAATCCATAAAGGCATTGCCGGCGGCCAGCACCTTCACGCCGAACTTCATGCAGCAGCCGACGATGGCTTGCGCAGGCAGCATTGCCGGCAGGTTGATGGCCACATAGCCGGCTGAGGTGACGGCGAGGAACATCTCCACAGCATCTGTGGTGGAGTTGTCGAGGATGGCGACTTTGTCACCTTTCTGCAGGCCGAAGCTGTTGAGGAGGGCGCGTTTGCGTGCAACCCTCTCGCAGACTTGGCTGTATGTATAAGTGTTCACCGTATCGGAAAGACACGGAAGATCAGACCATTTTTGTTCAATCCAAGTTACAAATTCCGGTATTGTGGGAATGTACTTCACCTGCGCGAGCTCCTCGGCAGGAAGCATTGACGGGAAATAATTGTTCTCTTGCATATCTCTGACTTTGTAATTTTTTGAGGGCGCAAAGATACACAAAATCTTAATTTCTGTTAATTTTTTTGCAGTGTGTGTTAATAGTATGCTGATAACCAGTGGATTAAACTACGGAATTCATCTCAGAGAGAGACTGGAAGAGTATAATGGCAAAAGGAAAGAAATACACTTTGTCCCGTTTCTGTTCCGATTTAAAACACGTAGAGACGTTTCATGAAACGTCTCTACAAGGTTTCGCGGAGAGAGCGAGATTCGAACTCGCGGTTATATCGCCCCCTCCATATTGTCAAGATTATTTTTGCAAATATCTGAATGTTAATTATTTACAATTTTATCTTTTAGTCAAATTTGCATTGCTTTGTCTCATTTCTGTCTCAGTACAAAGCAATAAAAATAACTGATTTTCAATCAGTTATCAGCATATTGATTTCGACGTTTTTACCGTGGTAAGAACGGCGTTTTTTATAATCTTTCAAAGAGCGTAATTTTTTTTTCGTTGAATGCGGTTGTATTTGAAAAATAACTATCTTGCACCCAGCAAGTTACAACAAAAAAATGCTGCAAAATTTGCTGCATTTTTTTGCTACAAATTTTGCTGCAAAAATACATAGTTTTTTGGAATTAACATTTTAAATTCCAGCCTTATGGTAAAAAAAAATTACGTGCTCACAGAGCAGGCACTAAAGGTGCTAAAAAGACCTGATGTAAAACCGATGCTTATGGTATTTTTTAGAGTAAGAGATGCCAGAACCATTGATTCGTACATTGCAAACAACGTTCCGTATGGTCCGTTGATGAACATTCATGTCAAGGAACTGTTACAGTTTCTTGTACCCGATTTGCCCGAAAAGTCAATCTACCGCAGACTGACACCGGAAGAAGAGGACGCACTAAACAGGACAATGCCGGAATACAAGCAAAGAAAACGCCAAAATGAACAAGATGGAGAAAACCATTAAACAGGTGATGAAGCACCTGCTATTACTGTCCGGCTACCTTGTCATCCTCAAGGTTTTCGGATGGCTGACAAAAGGATGGCTGTTCGCTCTCGCCCCGCTGCTGGTAGTGGCGGCGGCGAGGCTTGCGGCCTTCACCGTATTGCTCACACAATATATAATAGAAAGACATGGCACAAAGAAAGGCAATCAGTAAGGATCTGCGGCGGTTCCTGCCGCACGGCTACGGACGGGTGCTGGCCGACGAGTTCGGCTGCAGCATCAGCAAGGTTTATCATGTGGTGACGGGCCAGCTGACAGACTACCGCATCCTGGAAGCCCTGCTCGACATCATAGAGAGGAACGCCGCCCTCGAAAGACGGCTTGAACGGCGCACCAAAACCACCAAAACCAAGGAGCAATGATCAAGATATACAAGGACTGGAACTTCCCCGACACGCAGTATGTCCGGGAAGCGACCGAGAAGAGACAGATAGTGCTGCACCACACCGTCTCCGGCGACAGCGTGAACGGGGACATGTCGTGGTGGCTGCACACCACGGAGCGGGTGGCCACCGCCTACGTCATCAGCCGCGAGGGGCATCTGCACCGATGCTTCGATGACAAGTACTGGGCGTACCACCTCGGCCTCACCACCCACCACTTCGCCAAGTTC
>JAFXTE010000096.1 GCA_017525245.1 Bacteroidales bacterium
GGCCGTCACCCAAATCCTCAACCGAAAGAAAGACGGCCTCATCAAGGAGTTCCGGCTATGGATTGACCCAAGGGTCAAGGTGCGCAACCCCGCGCCCCTGCAGATGTGCCGCGCCAACTTCGATGTCTGCATCGCCCCCGTCCATGCCAAGGTCGCCGTGATATGGAACGACCAGTGGCGAATCTCCGTCTCCGGCTCTTTGAACTTCACCACCAACCCGCAGCCCGAAAGGGGCGTGATCCAAGTGATTGACCACGTTTTCCACAGCGACAAAAAGATACTCGATGAACAGTTTGACAGAGACACAGAAAGATGAACTTTACCGCCTCGGGCGGCTGGGCTTCCCGTTCCGTGACGTTGCCTTGAACTTCGGCTTCGACATCGCCGAAGTCGCCGTGCAGTTCCAGCGGGAGCAGGGCGAGATTTACGAGAACTGGTTCCGCGGCTACCTCTCCGCACAGGCGGAGATACGGCAGACCGTCTTGGACGCAGCCTTAAACTCCTCGCAGCCCGCAATACTCCAAATGCTAAAATACTACGCAATGACTGAACAGACTAACCTTGACGCTTTCGACTATGAACCTACCGGGCAAAACCAAGCAGAGAACCAGCATAGAACAGATACGGGAGAATGACTTCGAAGCCATATCCGAATACTACACCACGGGCAGCAGCACCGCACTGACCGAGCAGCAGCAGCGCATCCTTGAACGGCTGCGCACCGCCCATGCCGTCATGCGCAAATACCCGCGCAAGAGCGTGGCCGCCCTCAAACTCCAAGCCCGCTTCCCCGAAATCTCAAGGGAGCAGGCCTACTGCGACATCCGCAACGCCTGCCGCCTATGGAACAAGTACGACCCCGTGGACAGGGATTTCCTTGAGGGCTGGTTCATTGACTGGCTCATGCGGGAGATCGCAGACCCCGCCACATCGGACGGCGCACGCGCCAAGAACCTCGCCACCCTGCAGAAGTACCTCTCCCAGCTGCCGCCGCAGAAGATTGACCCCAAGCTGATGGAAGCCAACCAAATCTTCGTGCAGTTCAACATCAACAACAGGCAGGTCTCCATCCCCGAGACGGTGCTCATGAAGCTGCCCGCCGACATACGCCGCCAGCTGCTGGGAAGCCTCGACGACGAAATCACCGAAGAAACCGCCTGCGAAATCATAAACTCCTGACCCCATGCAGATAAACCTATCCGGCAACCGCGCCCAGCTTCCCTCCTTCATCCTGCAGCCCAAGTGCCACGTCTCCGTGGAGGGACGCGGCACGGGCAAGAGCGCGGACATCGGCTTTTGGATGGACAGGCTCATCCGGCTGATGCCGCGATCGGTCATCGCCCTCACGGGCAAGACCTTCGGCCAGCTGCTGACCAGGACACTGCCTTCTTCTCTCAAGATGCTCAACCAAATGGGCTACGAGAAAGAGGCCAACTACGTCATTGGCAAGCGTCCACCCGCCTACTTTGAAAACTCCTACGAGGAACTCAACAAGTTCGAGAACGTCATATCCGTCAGCAACGGCACGCGCTTCGCGCTCATCTCGCAGAGCGAGCCCGGCAGCGGGCGCGGCGCAAACGTGGACTTCGAGATAGCAGACGAGACGCTGACGCTCAACAAGGAGCAGTATGACCAGGAGGTCGCGCCGACAAACCGCGGCAACCTTGAGTTTTTCGGGGCGAAGTCCGGCAAGCCCGTACACCTGCACCACGGCTACAAGTATTCCACCTCCATGCCGCCGACAAGGGATGGGCGGTGGGTGCTTGAGTTCGCCAACTACTACGAGGAGGAGGCCGGAGTGAGGCTGTTTGAGATTTGGAACCGCGTCGTGAAGATGCAGCTGGAACTGCTCGACATCACCGACCCCAAGCAGTTCGCCCAGTGCTGGAACGAGATAATCCGCATGAAGCGCAGAATCCGCCCCTTTGTGTCCAAGGACGGGCTTCTGTTCACTGTCTCCAACGCCTTCGACAACATAGAGTTTCTTGGCCTCTCATACGTCAAGAAAAACCGCGAGTTGCTTCCCTCGCTGGTCTTTTTGGTTGAGATTATGAACTTCCTCTTCGACAAGGTGGAGGACTGTTTCTATTCCATCAGCGACGACCGCCACGTTTATCACAACGGGCTGGACGACCAGCGGCTCATGCTGCTGGCCAAGGAGAGCAATTTCGACCTGGACAAGTTATCAATAAAGAACAGCGCGTTTGACCGAGATTGCAATCCCGACCTTCCTTTGGAGGTGGTGGCAGACTGGGGAAGCGCGATTTCCCTTTTCTGCGTGTGCCAAGAACGGAACTATGACTTTGTCAACAACTGCGCAACCAAGCGCAAATGCCAGAACTTTATCAACGAGTTCTTTGTCAAGCCGGACGAGAGTTCCAACATCCTCATCAAGGAACTGTGCGGACAACTGACGGACTACTACAAGACACATCGCTGCAAAAAGATACACTACTACCGCGACAAATACGGCGATTCAAGAAACCCGAATGTGCTGAACTCTATGAGCTACAACCAGCTTGCAATTTCATATCTGAAGAAAGCCGGATGGGAGGTTATCGAGCACACACACAAGGGGATGGAGCCGCCTCAGTCGGACAAATACCTGCTGTGGGGCTTGATTCTACGCGAGGAACGGGAGAGTCTTCCTTTGGTGCGCTTCAACGGCGACAAGTGCCGCTATACGCTCATTTCGATGAACAACGCCATGATTAAAGATGTGGACGGCCAATTAAAGAAAGACAAATCATCAGAGCGCAAATCATCCGGAATACTCCCCGAAGAAGCCACCCATTTCTCCGATGCTGCCGACAAGATTGTGTGGACAAAATTTGGTGATAACCTAAAAGGGAAAAGTTCTGAAATCAGTGTGTTGCGTATTGGAAAATAGTTTATTTTTGCAGCGTCAAAAAAAATGTATTATGAAAAAGTTATTTGTATTAGCAGTAGTTGTTTTATGCTCGACATTGTTTTTTAATTCTTGTTCCAAAGATAATGACAAGGTGTCTTTGACAAAGGAACGCAACATTAACGTTTGCGTCAATTTCAACAAAGAGAAAAACCTCAATTCTTCGAATTGGCTGTCATTCAACTCGTGCGAAGATTATGAACGTGCAATTGCGTTTCTGAATGAAAAAGAAGGATATTTGTCCCTTTTTGAACAGGACCTGCATTTTTCTTCAATGCGGTGTGTGCTGTCTGAAAGCCAAAGGGAAGCTATTGGGGTGGAAGATGACATTTTGGCCACTTTGCTCAACCCTGACGGTTTCATACAAATAGACAATTTTGTTTTTCAAATTGACATTGTCAATGAGAAAGCATACGTATGGGATACGAACAATGATAACGAAATGATGACTTTCTCCATAGATGACAATGTCTTGGATATTCTATTCAAAAACGAAGAGCCCATAAAAAACGTAATCTCTTATTCCAATCCTGAACCTTACACATTTCCTTCCTCTCCTGAAGCCAAATGCAAAGTTGTCTATCAACGCGCCGCCGTTTATTTTTCCTTGCTTTCTAAAATCAACAAACCGGGAGTGATTTCCGCACCAGAGGTCGAAATATATTATAGTACTGATTCCGGCACATATACAAGAAATAGAAGCAACGCAACGCAACAGACATTTCCTGCTCAAAGCGATGGTGGAGATGGGAACAATTATCATTATCGCCCTTATTCCGCAGCTGTGGGGCTAAAACAGTTCTACATGTCCACGTTCTTTAATTGTATAGATTACTTTCCTTATTATTCTGATGGTGTTCGAATAACTGTAAGCAAATAATATTGCCTTCTTTATGCAACCTCTAAAATCTGCCTATGGCAATAGCTTTAGATTTTGCAAACGCCAAATTATCAATGAAATATAAATTCGTTAATTTTGAAATCCTTAGATATTAGTGGTTTCTTTGTGAAATGTACCATTCTAATTGTTGTCTTTGAAATATCTGTTGTATGCACTTTTGCTCAAAAAACGGATTTCGGCGGTGGATTTACCTTTGGTAATACGATTTCTGCGATGTCTGCAGAGAATATTCCGGGATTTTGGAAAACAGGTCTTACCACCGGATTGTTTGGTCACGTTAAAGTTGTCGATAAATACAAAGTGAGAATGCTACTGCAAATGGACATGAATTTTACAATGAAAGGCACTCGAACTAAACCGAATTTCGGAGCTGAAGGACACTATCGCAGAGACAAATATTCATTGTCTTTTGGTTACATTGAATTCCCTCTTTTGGTACGACTGCGTTTTAACAGCCCCAAAACCAGCAATGATGGATTGTGGCTTGATATAGGTCCTTCCGTAGGTTTTCTGTTGTATCAGAGAACGGTACAAATTATCACCACCCACGGTGGACGAGGTGGAATGCGCTATGAATGGGATGACCTTTATGATCTCAAGAGACTTGAGTTTGCGCTCCACGGCGGAATTACGTATGTTTTCAAACGTCATCATGGTATATCATTTCGTTTCTGCCATTCGATTCTTCCGATAGGAACTCCTGATTATGAGTACACCAGCGGCCTACTCAAGAAGCATTATAACTCCACATTCCATTTTGTATATTCTTTTCAGTTATGATAAAACCGATTAAGAGTGACTATGATTTTGGGCGTTCCCCTGTCGGGTCGGGCTTTCCGCCTTAATCGAAAGCGCGTCTGCGCCCATTTTCTGACGCAAAAAGCGGCTTCCGCTGGTCGCCTTTTTTGACGTTGAAAATGTCGGCGCATCCGTCCGCTTCCGATAACGTGCTTCAATCCCTAACGCAGTTTTATAGAGTTATTGAATTTAGATAAATGAGTTGAGCAGTCCGATGTGGACTGCTTTTTTATTTGTGCTGCGCACCTTGACAAGGTACAAATAAGGCTGGAATAAGCCCATACAAGCGTATTTATTATGTTGGTGAGCAAATGTACCATTGCTCACCTAAAATGCTTTTACAGGCGGTCATTGCTGCCGCAATGGTATCTGTCTTTTGTCAAACGAGTGGACGGCAGTTGTACGGGTGGACGGCTTCGCCGTCAGAGTGGACGCGCCGCCGCCCTGCGGCGGTCGCCATCCACGCGCCCGCCTCGCACTCGCACCCATCCATCGGAACAGCCGCCAACCCCCGAACACCCCCGCCCGACAACACCGCCACCGCGCCAAAATGTTGCATATCGCCCGCGTTTTTGACGTGAAAAATTGTTGTAAGATGTTGTATATCAATATATTATAATAATTCAATTTTGCGCTGGCAACCCCTAAAATCTGCGAAAAATCGCCCGAAATATTGATACAAAAACACTTAAAAATGAAAATAATTTTCAACTTGCTGATTATCAATGAAATAAAATTGCATTTTTTTGAAAAATTATTTGGTAGATTGCGGAAAATGTTGTATATTAGCAACATAAAACAAAGGGGATAACAAACAGCCCCCGAAACGAACCAATAAAAAATTGAGATTATGCAAGTAGATGAAATTTTGAGATTGACGAACCTATTAAAAAACCTTTGGCGGCTGTATGCCATAATCCCCGAAGACCGCAAAAACGCCGTTTATGCCGATATAAAGCGCGTTGAAAGTTCAATGAACGCCGACACCTACACACAAGTAATTGACAACTTAATTTCATTATAACCCCATAAACCCCGAAGCGATGAACGGACAAAACAACGATTTTTTCAAGAACATTGCAACGTTCTGCACCTTTTTGGATAATGAGAACGTGACCCCCGAAGATGTTTTTTTCATCCCCGAAGACTACCCCGACACCACC
>JAFXTE010000013.1 GCA_017525245.1 Bacteroidales bacterium
GGTTTCAAGTTTCAAGTGTCAAGTTTCAAGTTTCAAATCCAAGTTCTAAGTCTCAAGTCTTAAGTCTCAATCACCCCAAAATTCATAATAGTTAAACCATTGCTCGGGATATAGGTGCAGCACCTCTTCCAGATGTCCGACATATTGGCGAACGTAGGCGTTGATGCGTTCCTCTTTTGTCGCGCCATCCTTTTCTAACCTGTTGACATACACCTTATAGCGTTTGGCAGCGGATTTCATCACATTCACAGTGAGGACGGGCAGGTCGCGTTGCACGGCGAGTGCGAAAGAACCCATCGGGAATTTTGCGGGCGCACCCAGAAACTCGCATTCCACGGTCCTTTGTTTGCCCAGAAGCCGGTCACTCGGGAAGCTGACACTTTCACCGTTGTCGAGGGCGTTGTTGATGGCAAAGAGGTGCGAGAGGTCGTCTTTCACGGGGATGATGTGGATGTTGGTGTCGTTGAACAGCCTCTGCCTGTTTTCCACGATGGCCTCGGCCTCCTCGCCGAAAGCGAGCGCGTTAAAGCGTTTTTTCGTCGCCACCAATGAAAAGCCGGCCAGTTCGTAGTTGCCGACATGGGCGCTCAAGATCATGAAACCGGGTTCTCCCTCCGCCAATTCCTGATAAAGATGGTAGTTTTCGACATCCACATCGAATTTGCCACCGCCGAACATGTAGAAACGGTCGAGGATGACCTGCGAAAAGCGGAAGAAATTGCGATAAACTCCGACAAAGGCTTTCAAAGGCCCGTAGCCAAGGCGACGGTTAAAATAATGATACATAGGCTTGTAGCCCTTTGAAAACAGGAAATAGAATGGTACTACAAAAACAGCCACAAAACCGTACATCAGTCGCAACGGCACGTGGCGGACGATACGCACGAGCGTCCTGTGCATCCACGAGGTTCCGTCGGTACCGCCTTGCCAAGCCCGTTCCTGCGCCATGGGTGAGGTTTTACGCCACCTTGGAGGCTACATAATCATAGAATTGGGCGAGGGTCTTTACCGATTTCATTTCTTCGGGTTTGATCTTGAAGCCGAAAAGCTTCTCCACAATCACCACAATATCAACAAAATCGAGACTGTCGATACCCAGATCGTCTTTCAAGCGCGCCTCTGGTTTCAACTTTTCCTCGTCAATTTCCAATTCTTCCACCAAAAAGGCGTTCACTTTTTCTTCTATTTCGCTTCTATTCATTTCAAAAACAATCAGTTATAATTGACAATAGAGTTATCCAAAATCAGCGGCAAAAATACGCAAAATTACCGAAATATCCGTTGATTATTTTGTGATTTGAAATTAACCAAAAATGTCCTTCTCCATGCCAATTTTATGTCTAAGTTTTACATCTAAGTCACTATTACGAGAAAAATGTATCTTTGCGGCTTAATAATTCATTCTTATGAAAAAGATATACCTATTCAGTTTACTTCTCTCGACACTTAGTATGGGTATCGCGCAGTCGGTTTCGCAAGAAGAGGCAGCCAGTGCCGCCAACCGTTTTTTCGAGGCGCAAGGGAAATCGTTAGTGCGTTGCGCCAAAGTCGTCCAAAACGGACAGGAAGCCCCGCTTCTCTATTTCTTCAACGCGGAGAACGGATTCGTGGTGATATCCGGCGACAAAAGCGCTCCGCCGGTGCTCTCCTTCTCCGACCACCAGCTCTATAACGACAGCGATGTGGTGCCACCATTCGAGATGTGGATCAACCATTACGCCGACCAAATCAGGGAAATCAGGAAACAGCATATCATTCAGACACAATATGTCAGCCAATGGGAGAATATCCTATCGGGCGCACCTGCCTTCCGCTCTGGCGACGAAGTGGAGCCGCTGATGCTGTCGAAGTGGGATCAGGGCGAATATTACAACTACTACTGTCCGAGGGATGCGGCGGGCGACAACGGCCGTGTGGTGACGGGCTGCGTGGCCACCGCCATGGCACAGCTCATCTACTACTACCGTTTCCCTGAAACCGGCATTGGCAGCTATTCTTACACCGACGAGAATTATGGTGTGCAGTCGGTGGATTACGAAAACGCCACCTATAACTATAATGCCATGTGCGACGTCCCAACGTCCATCAACACAGAGATTTCCAAGCTTATTTACCATTTTGGCGTGGGCGTGGACATGCACTACGGTCCCGATGGTTCCGGCATGTTCAACCACAGCGCAGCGAAAGTGCTCCGTACCTACTTCAAGTATTCCCCCGAGACCGAATACCTCTTCCGCGACTCCACCGACCTCAACTGGGACAGCGTGATAGTCAGTCACTTGAACCGCAGGATGCCGTTGTACTATGCCGGCTGGAGTGTACCCAACATCAACGGGCACGGCTTCATCTGCGACGGCTACAAAATTGTGGACAGTGCCTGCTATTTCCACTTTAACTTCGGATGGAGCGGCTACATGGACAACTACTACTACACAAACTCCTTGATTGTAGGATCCTACAACTTCAACCTCGCGCAGGAGCTGATTATCAACGCATATCCTGATACCACACAATACATCTACCCTGCCCCGCAGCCGCTGACCGGAAACATGTTGCTGACCGCCGACGAAGGCACCTTCACCGACGGAAGCCCAACATACGGGCATTGCGCTGCCGGCATGAACTTCACCTGGAACATCGAACCAGAGCCTACCAATCTGGAAAAAGTCACCCTCAACATCAATTTCAGCCTCGCCGCTGGTGACACGCTCTACGTGACCAATCCCACCGTGAACACCTTCGAGATGCGGACGGCTGACACGGGCACTCTGGATGTCGATTGGGGAACACCAACACTGAACATCCACCTTATCACCCATTCTTCGACCAGCGAAGGTTTCAGAGCGCAATACACGGCTCATCGCTACAGTTTCTGCAGCGGCACGAAACTGTTCTCCAGCGTAACCGGACAAATTGAAGATGGCAGTGGCGAAAACAACTACAACAATCTGACAACGTGCAAATACAAGATAGTGTTAGGGTCGAACTACGTCATACACGTCAATATCAACACGTTGGATTTGGAAGAGGGCAAAGATTTTCTCCATTTCTACGACAATCTGGTGAGTGAGACAAACCACCTGCTCACCCTGACCGGCAACCAGTCCAACACAGGTTATACCTTTGATACCCGTCGCCTGCTGATGGTTCTGGAGACCGACGAGGAAGGAACGGCGGACGGGTTCTCCCTCGAATACGAAGGCGGCCATGTGGGCATTGGTGAGCTGTCACGCCAAGAAATCACCGTGTACCCAAATCCTGCAAAAGACCAGCTACACATTATCCACTCCACCCCAATCCAACAAGTGGTCATTTACGATGCCGAAGGAAAACCAATCTTCAGTGAGACTCCTGACACAGAGGAGGTTTCCATGCAAATCGGCCACTTACCCGCAGGCATTTTCCTTGTCAGAGTAACGACAGGAGACCATGTGTTCACCAAGAAATTCGTCAAATTATAATAACCAAAACCATTATGAGAAAAAAACTATTCCTTATGCTCGGCATCATAGGTGTCAGCGCCATGGCTTGGGCGCAGCAAAGCAACATTCCGGAAACCGCAAGGCAGGAAACCATCCAGTACCTCAGCCAGCGTTCCAGCATCCCCAAGCACATCATCGAGCGAGGCGTGCAGCAGGCAGCCTCCTTTTGGACAGAGAAGGACGGCACGGCCACGGAGTTCACCAGATTCTGCAAAGAGCACTTCTGCAAAGACCTCAACGAGAAAACCGCGCTCTTCGAACGGCTCTGTCAGGATTTCGAGATCATTTACGGTCATAACAACCGTATTTCCATTGACTTACAAAGACCCGAACAAGTGACGGGCTACCCCAAGACGATGGTGGACGGTATGTTCAGCGCCTACAACAGCATGGCCCATTTCGAAGAAGACATGTTCACCGGCAAGACCGCTTTTGCCATCATGCTGAATTTCCCGCATTTCACCTTGAAGGAGAAGAACAACAACGGACAGAAATGGTCGGAGTTGGAATGGGGCTTCGTACGCCTCGGCGACATCTTCACTTCGCGGATCCCGGCCGATGTGCAACAGCGGATCAGCAACGTGGAGGCCGCCGCCAACCAATACATCGACAACTACAACATCAACATGAAGCAGGTGGGCAGTTTCACCAACCAGTTCTATTGGAGCACCTCCTTGCCGCTCATCACGCACTGGGGACTTCGCGACGAGCTGAAAGCGGCCTACGCCGATCCGGTCAACGGTGTGAAAAAACAAGAGGTGATTTACGATGCCATGACCCGCATCATCGCCTGCGATGTCCCCAAAGAGGTCATCGAGAACGACATCTCCTTTAACTGGCACCCCTCCACCAACCAACTCATGCTCAACACGATAGAATATATTTCCGAAGGAAAAGAGAAACCGCTGCGCTACCAATACATTCTTGACTTCTTCCGTGCTGAAAAAGCGGCTGACGAGTACTGCCTCGGCAAACGCAGTTTTATCGACCGAAAATTTGAGGATGACTACGAAATCACTGTTGAAGAGGCCGAGAAACTCTTCACCGACCTGCTCTCCTCGCCGCTCGTAAAACAGGTGGGAAACTTGATTTCCAAGAGGTTGGGAAGAAAGTTGCAACCGTTTGACATCTGGTATGACGGCTTCAAGAACCGGAGCGAAGTTGACCAAAGTTATCTGGACGATGTTGTCCGCAAGAAATACCCAACCAAGGAGGCTTTCGCGCAGGATTTGCCTAACATCATGCAAAAATTGGGATTCCCGAAAGAGACCATCGACTTAGTGTGCAACAACGTACACGTGGATGCCTCCGTCGGTGCGGGCCACGCCATCGAGTCCAAAATGAAGGGAGACCCGTGCATGCTGCGCACGCGCATCGGGGAAAACGGCATGGACTACAAGGGATACAACATCGGTGTGCATGAATTCGGGCACAATGTGGAGCAGACCATAACGCTTTACAACGTTCCGAACTATTTCCTGAGCGGCGTGCCCAACACCGCCTTCACCGAGGCGCTGGCTTTCGTCTTCCAAGGCAAGGATGTGGAATTGCTGGGGGTCAAACAACAGTCCGACCGGAACTGCGAGGATTTGGCTGCGCTCGACCTCTTCTGGAACTGCTACGAAATCATGGGTGTTGCCCTTACAGAGCTGAAAGTTTGGCAATGGCTTTATGACCATCCAGGCACATCCGTCGGCGAGCTCAAAGAGGCGAATCTCCGCATTGCCAAAGAGGTCTGGAACCAGTATTACGCACCTGTGTTCAAAGTGTCCAACCAAACGATTCTGGCGGTCTATTCGCACGCGGTCATCGACCCGCTCTACCTCGCCGCCTACCCCATCGGCCATCTCATTGACTATCAGTTGGAGGCCTACTTCAACGGCAAAACCATCGGTCCTGAGGTCATCCGGATGTACAAGCAGGGCCGTGTGACACCCAAACTCTGGATGCAGCGCGCCTTGGACAGCGAACTCTCCGCCCAGCCGCTGCTCGACGCCACCGAGAAAGCACTGAAGGTCGTTAAGTAGGGGCGAATAACCATTCGTCACAGGGGCGAATAATCATTCGCCCCTACAGATATTGGTTATCGGTGATTGACTTAAAATCCGAATGTTGTTTGGCATTCGGATTTTTTTATTTGGGTGCCCCGGCACGGCTATCCGTTCCAATGTCAGGCAGCCCCCGAACACGGCACAGAATAACGTTCCCCGGCCCGTAGAGACGCAAAATTTTGCGTCTCTACACCTCCCCGGCAGCGCAGGAATCAACCCTGAAATGCACGATTCAGCACAACCCGCCAGCACAAACAATAACGACCAGCAATTGAACCATTCCGTTTGGCCTCCCTCACCTACCGAAAACAACACGCTTTCCCGACAACCACCGCACTAACGAAAAAGGCAGGCTTTAACCGGCCAAACGGGACCTCGGACTCGCAAGAGCAGGAGGAAACGGCTTACGACCATCTGCGTTCCGAAGATACCTCCATGGCCGCACCGCAAAACCTAATTAAAAAAATGAAACATCGTGAATTTCAACCAACCTCATGTACTCCGAAGAAGGCTGAATTTGATACACATGCTTATCATTCTGAAGATAATAGCGCTTGTTGTAATGAATCAAATAGACCTCATTTGGCTTTAATCCTTTGATTTTAAGCACATTATTATCAAACGAATACACTATCTTGTTTTGGAAAGGAGTGCTCCAGAATTGCACCTCCATAAATTTGGGGGCACTTGCAGGCACTGCTATCGCATTCCTGCTGGCATCGAAGTAGAGAACCGGCACCTCATCTTTGGATATCAACTTCTCTGAAGTGACATTAGCCTCTTCTTTTTTATTATATATCTGATAATCATCATCTTCCAGCATAAAATCCATGGAATTGTCCTGAACATAGGCCGAATCTGCCAATAATGAGTCGCTGACAGGATATACAACTTCATCATCCGGAGCCTGATCGTATTGATGTACAATATATTGATATACCGTATCTTTTCCAGCAGGAGTTGAAGGCATTGGGAGCACCTTCACCACAGAGGGTGTTTTGAGATTGAGCTTTTGCACCGCCACAAATGCGACAAGCACACCGGCGAGAAGACCGATGACGACACCGAGCAGCAAGATCAAGCCTTTCTTCGTGGACTGATTGGATTGGTTTTCCATCTTTTATTTGCGGACAAACAAGTGCGCAAAAATACAATTTTTTCAATAATTTTCGTATTTTTGCCATTTCAATAAATCTGTTTATTATGAAGAGACTTTTCATTCCGTTTTTGATTGTTTTGGTGGCCGCATTTTTCGTTTCCTGCCATCAGAAACAGACCTTCAAAGAGAACCCTGACATGGCCTACCGCACGTTGGGCAGTACCGGCATCCGCGTGGGTGAAATCGGCATTGGCTGCGGTGCCTTCGGCAAGTTGGACACTGCCGAGTCGCGCAAACTGATGGCTTACGCCCTTGACCACGGCGTGAACTACATCGACATCTACGACGCCGACCCCAAGGTGCGCAGCAATATCGGCTACGCCCTCAAAGGCCGCCGCGACGAGATGGTAATCCAAGGCCACGTGGGCTGTTGGTGGAACGGTGAAAGCTACGAACGAACCCGCGATGTGGAGAAGTGCAAGATCGGGTTCAACGACCTGCTCGAACGCCTCGGCACCGACCACATTGAGGTTGGTATGGTCCATATCATCGACAATATGGAAGATTGGAACGCCCTGGAAGGAAGTCCATACCTTGAGTACGTGAAGAGTCTCAAAAAGCAGGGCAAAATCGAGCACTTGGGCATCAGCAGCCACAATGCGGAAGTGGCGTTGCAAGCCGCCAAGAGCGGTCTGTTCGAGGTCATCATGTTCAGCCTCAACCCCGCCTTCGACCGCGTGCTCTCGGGCAACAACCCGTGGGATCCCGCCAGCTACGAGCACATGCTGCCCGGCATCGACCCCGTGCGCGTGGAACTCTACGACTACTGCGCCCAGCATAACATCGCCATCACGGTGATGAAGGTCTTCGGTGGCGGCGGCAAGCTGCTCGAAGCGGACAAGTCGCCCCTGAAAGTCGCCCTCACCCCTGTGCAGTGCATCGCCTACTCGCTCGCGAAACCGTGCGTGGCCGTGGCCATCTGCGGAGCCGACAACATCGAGGAGCTCGAAGCTGACCTCCACTACCTCAAGGCCACCGACGAGGAGAAGGACTACAACACCGTCCTCAGCAAGCAAACCGCTAAAGCAGAAGGCGGAAGCACCGGCTGCACCTACTGCAAACACTGTGCCCCCTGCCCCGTAGGCATTGACATCGCCGCCGTCAACGAGCTGCTCGACGAGGTGCAACAGAACGGCGGTGTGGTAAGTGACGAAATCGCCGCCAAATACAAGAAACTCGAGCACCATGCCAGCGACTGCGTCGGCTGCGGCCAATGCGAAGACCGCTGCCCATTCGGCGTGCCCGTGAGAGAAAAGATGGACGAGGCGCAAACGGCGTTTGGCTATTAGCTGTTGGCTGTTGGCTGTTGGCTGTTGGCTGTCGGCTGTTCACTTACGAGAAACTATTGGCTATGACTATGACTATAACTATGACTTTTGACCACTAAACTTTGAACTTTGAACTTTGAACATTGAACATTAATCTTTAAACCCATAAATATGAACATCAAAAATTACATTGAAGAGAACGAACCCCGTTTCTTAGACGAACTTTTTTCATTGTTGCGCATTCCGTCCATCAGCTCGGAGAGCGAGCACAAGGGCGACATGGTGCGTTGCGCCGAGCGTTGGAAAGAGCTGATTATGGCCGCCGGCGCCGACAAGTGCGAAGTCTATCCCACCGAGGGCAACCCCATCGTGGTGGGTCAGAAAATCGTGAATCCCGCCGCCAAGACCGTATTGGTATATGGGCACTACGACGTGATGCCTGTGGATCCTATTGATCTCTGGAACACTGAGCCTTTCGAACCCGTTATCAAGGACGGCAAAATCTGGGGCCGTGGTGCCGATGACGACAAAGGACAATCCTTCATGCACGCCAAGGCATTTGAGTACATGGTGAAGTCCGGCAACCTGAAATGCAACGTCAAGTTCATGCTTGAGGGTGAGGAGGAGATCGGCAGCACGCAGCTCTATAGCTTCTGCGAGCAGCACAAAGACCTGCTCAAGTGCGACGTCATCCTCGTTTCCGACACAGGCATGATCGCCACCGACACGCCATCCATCACCGCCGGTCTGCGCGGTCTCTGCAACATGATCGTCAAGGTCACCGGCCCGAACCGCGACCTGCACTCCGGCATCTTCGGCGGTGCCGTGGCCAACCCCATCAACGTGCTCTGCGACCTCATCAGCGGCCTCATCAACGACAAAGGCGAAGTCACCATCCCCGGATTCTACGACGACGTGGTAGTGCTCTCCAAAGAGGAACGCGAACTCATCGCACAAGCCCCGTTCAACGAGGAAGAGTACAAGAAATCTTTGGATGTCAAGGCGTTGTATGGTGAAGAGGGCTACAGCACCATCGAGCGCACAGGCATCCGTCCGAACTTGGGCGTATGCGGCATTGAGGGCGGCTATACCGGCGAGGGCTTCAAGACCGTGCTCCCGGCCACCGCTTCCGCCAACATCTCCATGCGCTTGGTTGCCAACCAGGATTCCCACAAGATTGCCGAGCTGTTCCAGAAGCACTTCGAGAACATCGCGCCCGACTATGTGAAAGTGGAGGTGATCTCCGCCCACGGCGGCGAAGCTTACCGCTGCGGCGTGGATGTGCCCGCCTACCAAGCGGCTGAGAAGGCCTACATGGACGTTTATGGCAAACGTCCCATCCCGACTTACAGTGGCGGCAGCATCCCGATTGTCGCGCACTTCGAGAAGGTTCTCGGCGTGAAGTCCATCCTCTGCGGCTTCGGTCTCGCCGAGGACAACATCCACTCCCCCAACGAGAACTACAAACTCGAACACTTCCGCCACGGCATCGAGGTGATCACCCACTTCTACGAACACTTCTGCGAGTAGTCGTTTAGAAACTGGCACTCATAAATAAAAAGAGACGGAAAAGTCCGTCTCTTTTTTGTTTTATAGTATTAGTTTTGGCTATTGGCTATTGGCCATTAGCCATTAGCTTCAATAACCAATAACCAATAACCAATAACCAGTAACCTTTACTACTTCTTGATGAACGTCTTCGTCACCGTTCCCTCATCCGTGGTCACGCGCACGAAATACATGCCGTTGGCGAGACCCGAAACGTTGATTTGAACCGGGGATTGGGCGGACGCAGGGGAATCAGCGGACGCGATGAATCGCGTCCCTACGGTGCGGACAACCTTTCCATAAACGTCAATCACTTCGATACCCTCCAATTGTGCATTGTTCATTGTACATTGTACATTGACAACGTCCGTTGTCGGGTTCGGATACACCACAACGTCCACCTGATCGCGGTCGGCGGCAAGGGCGTCAACGGCGGTCGCGTCCGTAACCTCACCACTCTTGTTGTTGGCAGTGCGGACGAGCACGATGTCATCGATGTAGTTGACGCTGTAGTCCAACGTACTGCTGCTGCTCACGGTGTTGCGGAAGGCGATGCGGCGGCCGTTGCCCGTGTAGTTCGCGAAATCCACCGTGATATCCTCCGTGTTAGTGCTGGAGTTGTTGATGGTCTTCACCGAGGTGAAGTTGCCCTGAGCGTCCACCACGCCGACTTGCAGACGATACACCGCCTTGGGCTGACGCAACTTGAAGGTCATCGTCAGGCTGCTGACAGGATCATTCACGTTAAGTTCCGGCAGTGCATACACGCAACGGTTCTTCATACGCAAC
>JAFXTE010000014.1 GCA_017525245.1 Bacteroidales bacterium
ATGAACATCCTATACCTGCACGGTTACGGCTCGTCAGGGCAGAGCAGCACCGTGGAATACCTGAAAAAGTCCCTGCCAGATTACTATCACATCGAAGCCCCCGACATTCCCGTCGATCCGGCGGAGGCGCTGCCGTTCCTCAAGCATCTTTGCGAGGAGGAGCATTTCAGCGTCATCATCGGCACCAGCATGGGCGGCATGTACGCCCACCAGCTGCCCGCCGACTTCGTGCGCATCTGCGTCAACCCGGCGCTCCACCTCTCTGAAATCACCGATGTGATGAAGGTGGGCACCTTCGACTTCTTCCAGCCCCGCAAGGACGGGCAGACGCAGTACACCATCACGGAGGAGATCATCCAGCACTATCGCGAGATGGAGGCGCACCAGTTCGACCAGTGGAAGGCGGATGCCCCCGAGAACGTCCTCTGTATAGGGTTGTTCGGCACACGAGACACCACCGTGAACTGCCGCGACGAGTTTGCCCGCTACTATCCCAACGTGCAGACTTTCGACGGCGAGCACCGGATGAACCAGAAGGTGGTGAAAAACGTGGTGCTGCCCATCATCCGAAAACACCTTGCGACATACAAAAAAGACGACATTCTGCTTTTTATGACCAGCGAACCGCAAGCCCACGTGTGCGAAATGTTTGGAGGCGAGGCTGTTGAAAAGGAAGATGTCGAGCGTGAACCCTACTATGGTTTCGTGAAATCGGTGATCTCCGCCTCAAAGGGCATCTACTTGATGCAGACAATAAAGCCGATGGAAGGCTTTGTCTGTATCGCAGAAAAGACGGACATCATCCGCGTGGTGGACAAAAACGAGTTGCCCGAAGCGGAGCGCGAGCGGAAAAGCACTGAATGGCTCGAAGCCCCGAATGTCTATGTTCCCGCGCAAAACACATCCCTTTCGGGACTTTCAGAAGAAGAGCGCTGCATCGCCCTTGCCAAGGAAGCGCTTGTGCACCTGTTTCCCGAAATCCCAACCACGGAGTTTGAACTCAGAGACAATTGGTTCTCAAAAGCCGGTTTCATTTCCACACACAATCATTTTGATGAATATTGGGAAACGATTAAAAACTCCAAGAGAGAAAAAAAGCTGGGGCTGCTTAAGAACGAGATTCTCAAAGATATTCAAACTGCAAGATTCAAGGAATACTACACCGTGAATGTCGGAACCCCGATAGAAAACGGGACCGCCTATTTCATCGTGGCGGTCAGCAAGGAGTTTGACGAAGCGTGCGTTTTGCTCGACCTTACCGAGCGGAGCAATTTCTTCAGGAGTCTCGGACCGGAGTTCAATGATGTGGAAGACGAGGTGGACCACTACAGAAACAGATTGATGAGTGTCATAAATAAACAAGACAATGAAACGAATTGAAGACTATGCAAAAAAGGGTGAGCATCGGGATGAGATGAAAGCCCTGAGGCTTTTGACAGAAGCGTATATTGATATGTGCGGTATCAGCCTTGGCTTCCGCACCGTCGTTTATTGCGCGGCGGAGGCGTGGGTGGAACGGTTGGCCTGGCTGGACCTTCCGCTCTCGGAGATGGCCCGCAAGGAGCCCTTGGTGTGCCTTATGCCGCATATCACCGACCTCTACAAGCCAGAGATATACGACAGGTACGACATCGCAGGGATGGGAGACCCGGAGCTCTTGGCGGCTTGCCGGCAGATTATCGTAGAGAAGACCTTCGACGAGGCTACCACAGAGGTGCTCTGCTGGGGAATCCTGAAGGCGACAGAAGAAAAGGAGGAACTTTCGCAAGAGGTGGAGGCCACAGCCGCCGACGGCACGCAGCTGAAAGGAGTCCTGACCGAACAGAGCTGTCCGAGAACCTGGGTGAAAATGACATCGCCTTTCAACGGAATCCTTATTTGGAAAAGCGAACTTGTCCGAAAACCCGGGGAACTGTTGCTGCAGGGTTATGAGGATTGCCGTTGCCTGCAGGGTCGGGAACAGGAAATCCGAGCGCTGTATTCGGAGTACCAGGAAGCGTTGAGGCAACAGCGGAACTTGTCTATGTGGGAAAAAGATCGCGTTTTTGACGAAATATTCGCAACGGTTGTGGGCGACACGACCCTCGCGTATCCTCAAAAGTTGTTCCGCGAATGGTTTGGAATGGAGTTCTTTGACACCTTCACTTGTAAAGATCCTTCGTGGTTGCGATAAGTATGTGTCGCATTGTGCAAATGATATTTTGTAAAGATTGTTATGAAAACCGTTTTTGAATTAACCAGAATCTCCACCAACAGCAAAACGCGCTATCCGCTTCGGAAAAGTCAGATAAACAGTATGGGGTTGTTTTCAACTTTAGTCAAAGCGGAAGCACAAATGATCCATGACTCAAAAGGATACCAAGAGAGTGAATGCGAACGCCTGAAAGACATTGCGGAGAAGGAAGAATACCATAACGATGAGAAACGTTTCGGGCATGACGTCGTGCTGGCATACAGAATCACGGAATACGAACTAGACACAGAGGTGTGGAAATGCAGCAGCACCCAGTCGGTGCGCACCTACACAGCCGACGGGCAACCCAACGACGAGTGCCTGCTTGATGCCGCCTGCAAACGCCAATTCAAAGGCCGCACGCCCGAACAGATTCGCTTCCGACCGGGCGACATTGTGGAGGTTATTGATGAATGGCAGGCGGAACTTTGCGTGGTCGGTCACGCGCAGCCTACTGTGGAATACTATGAGAGTTGTCGGAAACACTGGCTGGAGAATCATCGGAAACGTTGCTTGAAAAAAAACATTGAATACAACGAAGAAGAATGCTTTCATTGGGACTACAGCGACGACTGCTACTTGGTTTACTCTTTAGGCGAAGGTGACACCCACTTCCACCCCGAATCGCCGAAGGTGTTCCGCCCCACCAAGCCGGTGCCGAAAGCGTTGCGGGAGAAGCTGAAGGCGAAATATGAGGAGATGAAATCTTGATGATGGGTGACGGAGAGCAAGAATAGTTTGCGTTGCGGTTGTAGGCGAATATTGCTCACTCATATAATCATAATAGTTATTATGGATTATGGTCGCACGCAAACTTTTTGTTTGACTGATTTTACAAGACAAAAAGGGATAATTCCGAAAACGAATAACAATATGAGTTACAAGAAAAACGACATCTTGATTTTTATGACCAAAGAACCGCAAGCCCATGTGTGCGAAATGTTTGGGCACGGGACAATAAAGGCAGTAGATATTGAATGTGAACCTTACTATGGATTCGTGAAATCCGTAATATCAGCATCAAAGGGCATCTATCTGATGCAGACGATAAAGCCGATAGAGGGTTTTATCTGTGTCGCAGAAAAGGCGGACATCATCCGCATGGCGGAAAAGAACGAGCTACCCGAAACGGAGTGCGTGCGGAAAAGCCCCGAATGGCTCAAAGCCCCGAATGTTTATGTTCCGGTGCAAAACGTTGCCCACACGGCACTCACAGAAGAAGAGCGTTGCATTGCCCTTGCCAAAGAGGCTCTTCAGCATCTATTTCCCGAGATCCCGGCAACAGAATTCGAATTACGAAACGACTGGTTTTTAAAATCAGGATTCATTTCCACGCTGAATTATTTTGACGACTATTTGGAGAAAATCAGTGATTCTGCCATGAGAGATGAGCTTTGCCAGATGAAGAATGAGATACGCAAAGATTTGCAGAAGGCTCGGTTCAAGGAGTATTATTCCGTGAATGTCGGGTACGATATAGAAAACGGGACCGCCTATTTCATCGTGGCGGTTAGCAAGGAGTTTGACGAAGCGTGCGTTCTGCTCGACCTTACCGAGCGGAGCAATTTCTTCAGGAGTCTCGGCCCTGAATTCAATGATATAGAAGAGGAGGTGGATTTTTACCGGAATAAAGTGATGAGTGCCATCAAATAGGAGGTTCAAACCATGCATATCAACACCATTTTCAAACTGACCCTTTACACCATTCATCCTCCTCACTGGAAAAGAAGCAGTAGGCTGGAAGGCAAAGTTGCGGCATATTTCCACACCAAGGAGGAAGCAGAGGAGGCGATGTCCTACATTTGGGGTCATGTTCTAGGAGAACGCTACTGCTGGGTACTGAGCGAACTGCCAGTGGGAATGACGTTTCTCCCTGTAGAAAGTTTTTCCGAACGGGTGTATCTCCCTGATGGGCAGCTATGGAGCGAACGGCTGTATGCCGACATGTTTCCCCGTGACATCCCCAGACCATACAGTGACATTGAATTTGACAACTACATTTATGGCCGTCGCTTTTTTGCCGGAAGAAAGCCTGAGGAGATACGCTTCCAACCGGGCAGCATTATTGAAATTCTTTGTCACCAAGGCAATCATTACTGGAGCGAAGGCCCCTTGGAGTTGGCCATCGTAATAGACACACCGCCCACAATAGATGAAATAGCCAAACAAACAGAGTATTACCTGAAAACCGCCAAAGATCTCACGGGCGACCGCGGCTTTGACCTCGGTGTGAAATTCAATGTGCTCAATGATGCATACGCAGTTGTCGCTGCCCATGTGTCCGCCGATACCGAAGTGAACCCCATTGACTTCTGTCCCACCCATTGCGCCATGCTGCCACGAATGGAGGTGGTGTCCACCCGGATGAGAAACAAACTGGAGCGGTTGCGGGAGAAAGTGATGGCGAACGAAGGGTGGAAGAGAGGATTGAAAAGGCATTAACACCCAAAAAACGAAAAAATAATGAAAGAACCCACCAACAAGAATACAAACGTCAGAAAAACAACAAAAGCTGAGCACGAGGAACTGATGAATATCATGCGTGATATTGCCAAAAAAGAAAAAGAATCGCAGCTTGCAGAATATCGGCGGATCATAGATGAATCAGAGGGGTGTCACGCCCCCGAAGTTTTCGACAAGATGTTGCCTTTGGCCGAGGAAGGTCTTCCTGAAGCACAATGCTTTGTAGGGGAATACCATGAGTATTACAACCAAGAAGCGGGTCACAAAGAACAAGCAGAGTACTGGTTTCGGCAAGCGGCGAAACAGCACTATGCGCCAGCCGAATTATCATTAGGGGAATTGCTCTATTACGGTCGCCACACCTACAAAACCGACCCCGAATGCGAGCAATGGCTGCTTCTTGCTGCCGAACACGGGGAGTCACACGCCTGCTACTTTCTTGGGAAACTGGCGAAAGACAAGAGAGATATGGCAGAGGCGTGCCGATGGTGGCTGAAAGGTGCCGAAGGCGACGACGAATGGTCGCAACGCGAGCTGGCTTTCTGTTACGAAACCGGCCAGGGCATTTCCTACGACCTTGACGAAGCCATTGAATGGTACAAGCGAGCCGTCCTGCGCGAGTTCTGCATCGGCAATGTGGATGCCTGCTACCAGATAGCCGTTCTCAAGAAGTACGCGATGGAAAAGTATGCCGACCTTACTGGTTGGGAATCAGAGCGTTTTTGGGGGGGAGAGAAAGAGATGCTGAACGGGAATCTGGCCAAAGCGGTATCCTTGTGGCGCTGGACTCCCGACCCGCGGGCAATGGTGATGGCGGCATGGCAGATGCTGCACGTGGTAAAAGGGAAGGTGACGGGGCATGGAGAACAGTATTTCGATGACGAAATGTTCTTCGAGGAGGAGGAAGAATCCATCAAAGCGGTGGCAGATTATTTCTCAAAACAGAAACAACCCGCCGCCTATTACCTGAAAGGATACCTCTACGAACATGGCATCTGCTACATCAAAAAAGACATGGCTAAAGCCAAACTCTGGTACGAGAAGGCGGCAGAGGCCGGCGACGAGGTGGCGGCATGGAAATTGAAGCAGCTGGAGGAAGAGGAATCGGAAACAAAAGAAGACAATGATGGAAAAGAATCGTAAAAAAATGGAAAAAAACAACAAAACTATCTGCTTGTCCATGAAGTGTAGAGACAACGCAGGCGCCGTCTCCTATGGAAACCAGCAGCTTTACCTTGCTCCGTTGGTTGAAATAAAGGATATCGGTTCCCGCTTTCACCGACATCATCCGGACGGATACATCATACTCAACGGAGGTGCTGAGGCCTCAAGATTGAGAGACCGACTGAAAACCGACGGGTACACATTCTCCTTGTTCGCAAGAGAACACATTGAAAACGGGATGCGCATCCTCAAACATTTTTTTGTTGTTTATATTGATAAAATTGATAGAATTCATCGTGGGAAGGTCGATGCCAAGGAGCATCAATACAAGTGTACGTTTGAGGAATTGCTTGAGTATGGGAAGCGATTGTGTGCCACAGAGGAGTTCGACCGAGAGGTTTTTTCTGTGAAATTTCCCAATGATGGTGACGCTGTATGGATGAACCCGAAAGGTGAAATCGTGATGAAATTTGAAGAAGCAAAAGATTGGCGTTTCTTCACCCCATCCCATCCACAACAGATTTCGTATGAAGTGTCTTTTTACAAGTACGAATTTCCATGTTGCCAAGAATACCGATACATTGTCGAAATGGACGGCATTGTTGGATGGTAATCAACGCGAAAAATAGAAATACATACCAATCATTATGAAATACGAAATCATTGAGGTTCCGCTCGACGCTGGCGCGTCTTGCGGAATAGTGCAACGCGTTCGGGAAATAACTGCTACTCGCAAAAATCACCCTCTTGTTTCCCAATATTGTACTTTTGCACCGTAAAAGACATCAATTAATAAAAAACGGAAGAAGACTTTGTTAAATCAATGCTGAAATTGCACACTTCTGGTGTGTTTTGAAAGACAACATACATTATGGCTAAAATTAAAAAATTAACAGTTGCTGAACTGAATCAAATCATCGAAAAGAATATCCGAAAGATAAACGGTGTAGATGAAAAGCCTCAGTCAAAAGGCTTTAGAATCATCATGGATTCTATCCAAATCGTACCTACCCCGTACGAGGACATACGCTTTATGTTCTTCGCCACTAAACCTGAAGGAAATGTCGTGCAGGTGCTCTTCAAGGTGAACCACATCCAGATGAATGCAGCAGGGGATATTGTTCTTGACGGAGATGTTGTTCTTGGAAATGAACGATTTAACGGAAAAATGCACGTCAAGTCGCACAGTTGTGAAAATGAGAGAACCTATCTCAAACACAAGAATGTTACGTATGTGCTGAAACCAGACAGAAGGACGTCAGAGCAATGGACGTTTATGCTGGACGAATTCAACCGAATATACACCGACATAGACCTTCACAAATGCAACCTGACATCGATGGAAGTCCACGATGAACTGCAGTCGTACATAAACAATTATTCCACGAGCGCCTCCACCAACTC
>JAFXTE010000002.1 GCA_017525245.1 Bacteroidales bacterium
GTTGCTTTTGCCGTTGTTGTAGGAAACGGGACCGTCTGATGGTTCATATCCGTACTCGTAGGCGTACTCTTCTTTGTTATGGCACGACTTGACGACCAACATCGTCGTCACACTTGCTGCCACTGCGAGGAACAAAAAGAAGATAAGCCACCTGAAGGGTCTTCTCTTCTTCGGCTGTTCCCCGGCGTTATCAGGAGCCGTGTTCTCATTGATGGTTTCCGGTTGTGGCATTTCCTCCGCACTCTCATTGAATGCGCCCGTGTTTTTCATTTCTTCTTCCATGATGAATGGTTTTTGCTGTTTTGAACTATTTTTGATTGAATTCGGCGGCAAAAATAGTTCATCCGGCAATTCCACGCGCACGGTCAGGGCGGCTATTGTATGAAATGGTGGGGGTGTTGTATGAAATGGCGGGACGAGGGGGAATTCACAATGGACAATGTAAAATGTACAATGTACAATGTACAAATTCCCATGATTTTCAACTTGTAATGCTGTAACATAAAAATGATTGTGTAAAACCGATCAATCCATACGAATAAACATATTTGGAGGAGAACTATATTTTTTTATTTTTGCACTTGAAAAATTGTCAAAATTTCAAAGGTGTATGGATAAGACATATTCTAACAATGAGGGAGTTTCGCTTCGAGAACGCATTGAGGCTCTGCCAAATGACAGCGTGCTGTTCCGTTCCGATTTTCCAGAGTTCCATCCCGAGTTTGTTGGAGAGACTTTGGCGGAACTTACGCGCGAAGGTGTACTGGTGAAATTAGCCCAGGGAATCTATGCGAAACCGACAAAGAGCAAATACGGAACAGTGCTCCCTTCGGTCAATAAAATAGTGCAAGCGATTGCTAACAGAGACAATGCAAAGGTTCTACCTTCAGGCATGACGGCATTGAATGTGCTGGGACTTTCAACCCAAGTGCCAATGGATTACACGTATCTAACCACTGGCAGCGAGCGCACCATAAAGCTTACCAATTGCCAAATCAAGCTGAAACGCGGCGTACCGAAAAATTTCTGCTATGAGACACGTCTCATAGGCCTGTTGGTACAAGCTTTGAAGGCGTTAAAACAAGAAAATGTTGGGGAAAATGAATTGCAGGTGATACGTGAACTCATCACCCAGGAACCCGACAAGGCTGCTTTGGCGAAGGACGTGGATATGATGCCTGCCTGGATGAAACGTATTGTGAAACCGATGCTAAAAACAAAATAGACTATGGGAAAATTATGGCTTAACAATGAGTTGGTTGACCGTCTGGCAATGTTACAGCAGACAGCGAATGGTCATCCAGGAATCAATCAAGTGGCGATAGAAAAAGACTGGTGGGTGACCGTAGTGCTAAAGGCTTTGTTCCAAACAGAATGTCGTGAATCGCTACTGTTCAAGGGCGGCACGTCGCTCTACAAAGGATTTCACCTCATCGAACGTTTTTCCGAAGACATTGACCTGTCCATCAGCCATTCATTCTTTGGAATAGAGCATACCAACAAAAACCAGCGCGACAAGTTGCGCAAGACGGCTCGGAGATATATCCATGAAGTCCTTTCCGAACAACTGGATTTCAACTTGAAGAACATGGGTGTTTCTGGATACAACATAGAGAATGTGAATCGGTGGCAGGACACCATGGGCGAATGGCATCCGATTGATTCAGACAAAGACCCCACTGTCATTATCCTACAATATCCTTCTGTTTTGGAAGATGCTATCAATTATATTCCGCCACGAGTCAAAATTGAAATCAGCTGTCTGTCTATGGACGAGCCCACGGAAGAAGGAGAAGTCCACTCGCTGATTGGCGACAGTTTTCCCGTTGAAGATAATGGAGCTCGGAGCACGATAAAAACAGTTTTGCCCACTCGCACGTTCTTGGAAAAGATGTTCCTTCTGGCGGAAGAATTCCAAAAGGAGAGGCCAAGAAGCGTGCGTATGTCGCGTCACCTGTATGATTTGGAGAAATTGATGGACACCCAATATGGTCGTGACGCTTTGATGAACAGCACGCTCTATGATGCCATAGTGGAGCATCGCAGGACGTATTATGCTTTGAAGTATGTCAACTATGCTCTATTGTCCCCCTCCACCATCAACTTTATGATTCCAGAACGGCACAAAGAGGAATGGCAGGCTGACTACGCGAACATGAGACGTTTCTTCATTTACGGTCAGTCACTGGATTTTGACATGCTGATGAATCGGATGGCAGAATTGCAGATGAGGGTAAGGAATATGGGATAACATTCTGTGATCCCCAAAAAAGGTTATCGTCATTTATAGTGCAAGGATAAAAGCCATCATCCAAACCGCTCTCCTCGTTCATATTCGGCAACAGTTCGAAATCGACACGACAATCAACGCACCCAACGCCCGACTTCAACTTCATTTTCAATGGTTTCTTCCACGCCATCATCCAAAAAACCGAAAAAATCGTAACCCGTGAGAGATTCGACAGTGTTCACTGACCGAGCAGTTCCAGCGATGGTTACGGAATCGGGGGTGTTGGGACAGATAAAGGCTATGGTGTGATAGGCATCTTGGTGTTTGATGAGAAAGGCCTTGAAGCTATTCGGATCGCTTAGCAAATCCTCAGGCATCACATTCAACGAGTGGCAGGCGGCAAAATTCTCAAAATTTTCAACTTGTAATTCTATAACTAAAAAAAATGTGTAAAAACCGATCATTGTTTTACCAGTGTATTTTTCCGCAAAGGAACCCAAAACATCAATTGCAGAAAAACACATACTTTGCATAGGATAAGTTTGCTCGATGGTTTTTACCGATGGGATCTTTAGCTCAACGGCTCACTCCCCCTTTACGCACCGCACCAAATAGAAGTACCCTTTCAAATCGGGTTGCTTGTGCAGAGCCACTCCGTTGCCGTAGATCTTGACGCTCCAGGCTTTGCATTTGTTGATACCATTCGGAGTCCAGTATGCAGCAAAGGTATAGGTTCCATAATGTCTTCCGTCATAATACGGCCATGGAAAAGCGGAGAATCCTGTGGCATTGTTGGTAGAAGCAGGTTCGTGGCCCACCACATGTTCTTTCTTATCGAGATATTCCTCATACTCGGGCCAGTCAGGCCATTGGGTAGAGCTGAGGGCTTTTGCAATGTGTTTAGGATTGTCACTTTTCACATAGGAGGTATCCGAACTCAAATAAGTCTCTAAGGCATTCCAGTCTTGTTTGGTGGCTACGTGCCAACCACCCGGACAGAGTCCACGGGGATCTGCCACTGCCGACCAGTTGTAGAGGCATAACTCTCCATACGTGTATTCTTCAGCCCAAAAGGGTTCCGTGTAGCTGAAATCGTTGTCATTCCACTTGCCGTCCACGTATATTTGATGTGGTACAGCACTGCCATCCCGATAGTGTTTGGCACGCAGGTCTGTCTGCATCCACACCTGTTTGCCGATGCGCACGGCATCGTATGAATTACCTTCGACATCCGTCACCGCATTGGGTATCACATTAGCAGAGTTGTTGCCCGGAATGTCTTGAGGAATGACCGTAAGGTTCTTGCAGACCTCCTTGTATGTTGAGTCCACAGGGGTGTCTATTTTACCTGTCAAGTTTTTTTCTGCTTGTTCAAAACTGTTCGCATTAGCATTAGAATCCATAGAGTTTCTGCTGCTGCGGTTTGCGTTACAAGAACAAAGAAGGGCTGCGAATGCGATTAAAAACACCAATTTTCTCATACTAATGATTATTATTTTCTTGTTTCAAAAACCCAATCCTCCCCTCCTGTCCATTGGCAGGATAATCATGATGAATTTGAGGAAGAATCTCAACGGCGGTGTTGAATGCTTTGCATATCATATCATAACCCGTTCTCGCCTCGTTTATAAAATCGGTCGGATTTCTCACAAAGGTGGTGTATGAACAACAGCAACAGCTTTCTTTTGCATGAAACAACGAATGGTAACATTCCCCATTCACGTAATTGGCCAACACGGCTTTTCCTTCAAGGCTGATTTTGTCCCATTGATCGTCAATATTAGCACAGTCCACAATCATGGTTCTGAAAACACTCTTATCCACTTTCCAAAAATAGGTGTCGTATCTTCGTCCATTTAACGTGTACGTTAGCACGCCCTCCTCCTTCTTGCATTTATAACCTTCTTTTTCCATTTTCAACATGATACGTGTCTCTAAATCCGACACCGACGGCACACTGAAGACATACGTTTCTATGATATAAATGGCAACAAAATAAAGCACCAACAAGATGATTCCAGCCCATAAGGGGAATAGATCTCCTACTTTAGTCAGCGTGAATAGTATGGAGATATAAACTAAGCCAACGACTACGTATAAAAGTTCTTTTTTCATAGATTTATGATTTTGGGGTCATTAACTATTCATCATCGGACAACTTGAAGACAGCATTATCGTTTTGCTCGATCCGACGCACAATTTCATTCTTGATGTACTTCAAAAAATCATCTGTTGGGAAAGTCTCTTCTAGAATCTTTCTAGAAATATCCATTTCTCCTATCTCCCTATAGAATTCAGCTCGCATAACATCATCTGCGATACTATTCTCTATTAACCATAAAGCATTTTGCTTGAATAACAATTTGTCATTATCGTCCGGTGTCAGTTCCGTCGGCTCTCGATAAAAGCAATCATTGTAGGAGTGATGTAACAAAAAACGGACTTGAGCTTCTTCTTCTGTGTTATTAAATCCTTCGGCGCTTAGTTGATCAAATGCCTCTTTCATTTCATCGAAAGTGAGCGTTCCCAACTCGAAAGACCAATCGTCGCCTTCTCCACTAATTCTTTCCTCATGCAAGACATAATACTTACCGCATTGTGGGCATTTCTGCACAAAAGAAACCTCAGGCAACATAGGAGCAACCATTTTGTTGTCCGACCAATAGACGGCCCCGAACGTATTACCTGATAATAAATTCATGACTGGTTTTTCGCCTCCGCAATGGGGACATTTAATAATTAATGATTTGTCTGGTAACATAATTGTGAAAATTGGTTAATGTAAATGATTTTGATCTGCTTTGTCTTTCCTAATTGTATTATTGTCTTGAATCATATCAAAATGCTCAAACCTCGTCCGACATCAGTGGAGATGCCAAACTCTCCGGATAATTCAAGACATACAAATCCCAGCCTTTTTCCTTTTCAATTCTCTCTATAAGACCCATATCGATCTGTTCAGTGTAGGCGATCTTCGTAGAATCCAGCATTCGTTTTCGGTCCTCAATATATTCCTGTCCCGACGAGGTGATCACAAGGCAAAGGTTGTCCAACATTATTTCTTCCTCAAAGAGTAACAGTGCTACAAGATGATTTGTTTCTGGTACCAGCCGAAAAACGACTGGGTGACAATTTTCTTCTCCGTTGAATAATAAGGTTTTTCCCATAATTGAGTATTTTTGATAAATCACTGTCTTAGTGAGTGTTCCAATACATGACGATCATCTCCTCATCGTCATAATCAAAATCTGGATCATAACACACGCCCTCTATAGCATCGCAATATTTTGAATAGGTGTCTTCCTCATAACGTCCCGAGTCTTCATACTCGTATGCATCTTCGAAGCATCTGGTGTCACCAGAGAAAACGTGTTCATACAAGTCAAACTGATGGGATACATTTCCTTTGACCACACGAGTGTCCAAACGTCCTTTACCAAAGAAGTTCCAAATCTCGTCGAATTCTGGTGGCAACACCTCCTCTCCATGCGAATTTATGATGCCCCACTTGAATTGGCCTGTTTTTTTGTTGTACACTTTCACACGTGCTAGGCCGTGATCAAATCCATCTATCCAGCTATATCTACCGGAAGGGACAATTTCATTGCCGTCATTGTCCAGAACCGTCCATTTGCCTTTGCCGCTGTTCACGACACGGATGTCACCATACTGATCGTTTTTTCTATACTTTTTCATAAAAGAACATTAAAATTAAACCAGACTGCGAACCTCATGATATTTTTTTCATGTTTATATCTGCACAATTAACACAAAGTAGTTTTTCACTTGCATGTTTCGACAATTCTCATCATTCTCCTAATCATCATTTTAATATCAAACTTTTGAGTCTTATATGACTCCATAAATTCATCATAATGTTCTGGGATAATCTGATTTCTAAAAACGTAAAGTCGAACATATTCTCTCCAATCCTTAAAATCCTCTTCTAAGAGTTGTATTTGTTCACACCTCATCTTGAAATCCTCATCTGATTCATTTTTTCTTTGTCCTAACCATGATGGATATAAAGTAAGACTTTTTGCTTTGAACTGTTCGAACAAAAGTTCACCTTCTTTTAATAATTCACTTTTTGTACTTAACATATTATTGAATTTATTTGTGGATTTTTCTTCTTTTACTTCGTTTTGTCTATTGAATCATCATTATTGATACAATTATTAGCATTTATACCTTTTATGTAGCATATCCCCAAAATGTAACCATGTCATAATGTTTTTCTCATCTTCCGGCGTGTAATGCCCAATATGCCATTTACCACAATGAGCACACTTATATGCATTTACCTGTCTCTTATCTTCGGGATGTCTTAGTGCAAATTCGTTTGCAGCATCTGATGCCTCTTCATAGGAAGAATACTCATCTTTCTTCTTGAAAACCTTTTTTCCTGTTGCAGGATCATACATCTTTTTCCAATGCGTACTCTCAGTTCTGCAAAGACCCACAGCGCATTCTATTTGACCAAGATTATGCAACTGGAATGATGTGGCCCTCTTCATGTAATGTCTATCGCGAGCCCCGTGATCATCATCTTCCTTGTGTTGCCGATAATATGCTTGACACATTCTTTTTTCAACTATTCGCCGAACCATCCGTGAAGTCGCTCCGTCTTCTATTGAAATATCAATTCCACGAAGGTTTTCGCCATCCTTGAAGCGCAACTTTTCATTATAAAGTTTTTTAGTGATGCTCAAAAATCGTTTGGACTGCCCAACGGAGTTATTCTTCTTTGACTCTTTTTTAGTTTTACCTGATTCGGTCCGATTTAAGATACGACAAGCATATTGAACTTTGTCAAGTAATGTGGAAGCATCATAAATTCCTGCCATTGAGTAATCGCGGCAATCACGAATAGCATTTCTCGCCTCTTTATATTTGCCTGAAAAAATGAAAGTATTTAACGCGGCATAATCTTCGCTAATGTTCCATTGATCGATTTTGCCGAATCTAACGAGAGAGTTTTCCCATCTTTTAAGCGTACTTTTGATTGTCTGTTCCATAATTTCAAATTATCATTTGACCTTAATGTCGGAATTCACCAAAAGGTAATCACCTTCTTTCTTTTTGTGAAGGAATCAGCTTCAGTTAAATGAAAAAAACTTATTTTTGCAGTCTAATAATAGACAAAACAAGAACAAGGTGAGAATACCTAATATACTGTCAACCAACAATGAACTGCGCCTAATCGAAAGAATTTACGAAGGCGACAATCGGGCATTTTCAACACTATATGAAAACTATAGGCCTAAGTTTTTGGGCTGCTTTCAACAATTTTATCATGGAATAGAACATGGCGAACAAATTGTCGACTTATATCAAGACTCTTGTTTAAAACTATATAATCAAATCATTACAAGAAAGATATTTGTTCAAGACAAAAATATCTATATTAAAAACAGGGAAGGCAAAATCAACATATTGTCTGCCAAACTCGACACCTATTTGATTGGCATTGGCAAGTATTCGTATCTTGAAATGAAAAGAGGAGAGCATAAATATGTCGATTTTGATCCATTTGAAAATGTATTAAGCATCGAAGATTTTACTCCAACTGACGACATTGAAGCCAACCCGCTTTTTGAGATTGCAGATGATCCGTATTTTGATGACGAAGTCAAGTTCAGAGTAGTGAGAGAAATTGTCAATGAAATGGGGTATCCTTGCAAAGACATTTTTACCTACACCTATTTTGGCGAAGACGGACAAAGGATGAAAGGTGAAGAAATTGCAGAAAAGATGGGCTATTCTAGTGCAGATGTGGTCAAAAACCAAAAATCTCGTTGTCATAAGAAATTCAAGGAGGCATACGAAGACGCATTATCCAAAAAATAAGAAAAAATAAGGAGGAATATTATTATGGAAGAATTTGAGAGCACATCGTTCAATAAAGAATTAGCCGAACAGGTTGACCGTTTCCTCCGAAAGGAAATGAGCGAAGAGGAATCTTTGGCATTTGTGGAAGAAGTCAAGTCAAATCCAGCGTTGAGAGAATACTATCAACGCCATTTCAATTTAATGAGAGGAATCAACTTCGAGCAAATGGAGAAACTTATGAAATCAAAAGAGAAAGAATTATCCAATGGTAGGAACAAAACCATTCTCTTTAAAACAATCTCCATCGCTGCAGCTGCAATGTTTTGTATTGTCTTAGCCTCCGATTTCTTTGTGTCAATGCATGTGGGTTCCGTTGTGTTACAACAAGAATTAGCTGTTGTACAAAAAGGAGACAGTGACATCGATAGCTTGTTGTTGGAGGGCAAATACGACATAGCACTTGAAGAAATAGATAAAGAATTAGGAATCAAATATGAATTAGGTGATGACCCTGAAGCAATCAAAGCTTACGAACAATCCATGAATGATTTGAAATACAAGAAAGCCTTGATATACTTGAAACAAGGAAAGAAGATGAAAGCAAAAGCAATCTTGAAGGAATTGGACGATGAGAGAGCTAATCAAGTACTTAATCAATTACTTTGGTAGTCATGTCTAAAGCGTTTCTTATAATATTAATAATCCTATTGGGTCTTTTTCTGTTACTATATCCATTTTTAGGAGCATTGATAAAAGACAAACGAGAGCTTGCTGATAAAACATTGGAGGAAATCTTCCCATTTTTTTTCAGCACTATTAGTTCTGGACTCTTTGAAGGCAAAGGTAAAATCACACCTCTGCCCCAAGACCCAAGATGCGTCAACATGATGTCAACCGACCCTAATTGTCAAAACATGATTGTGCATTTTCTATATGGTACTGGAAATATGACAATAGAAGTTGGATATAAATATTTCCATGAAGAGCTGCGTTTTCAACATGTTGTCGCTGGGTTAAGGAATGCATCCGCGTTTACCCAGAAGAATGAGGCCAATGCATTTGTGGAGGTCGCACGCAAAAAGATTTACGAACACAAAATCAATGTCGTAAGACTATTGCATCCCGGCGAAGTGGTCGACCATATTAAGGTAGAACATCCTTTTGACACAGACGACCCTATTGATATGGTTGAAAGCTCTTTCGACGGTCTTACAAAAGAGCAAAAAGAAGCATTGATTGCCATTGGTTATCTAATTGCTACTGCTGACAGTTCACCCGAGTCCATTTTTACTAGCAATCCCTCCGTCCTTCAACAAATTCGCTTCTTCAATGTATCTTGGGAGAATTGCAAAACAAAGCTTCAGTCTTTTGGTGAACAGTATTTGTACGACCTCCTATCAGGAATCGAGTTAGACACTCTCCCTGTTATTGAGCCTTTCCTCTTTTCCGTGACAATCGATCCTCTAACCGGTGAACAAAGCCCTCTGAAAACACAAAAGTTATACGAATGTTTGTCTGCAATTGGCATATCAAGAGACGAGTACGATGGAATTGCCATGAAGAACAAACTGCTCATGCAAATGTTTTACGGAAAATGACAAGAACACTATTCATAGTGCTATTCTGGATCGCTCTTGCAATTCCATTAGCGGCACAAAAAACGGCCGTCCTAATTGGAATATCCAAATACCCACCCCAAAGCGGTTGGCGAACCATCAACGCACACAATGACTTGGTACTTATTAAAAACAAACTAGACAATACTTCATGGGACGTCAAAGTCTTGGAGAACGAAGCAGCCACACATCAAGGTATCATCAACCTACTTGACCACATTGCCAAAACAGCATCTCCTGGCGATACGATATTCATCCATTTTTCCTGTCATGGTCAGCAAATGGTTCCGCTAAAAAAAGACACTAATAGTGAACCAGACCTGTTGGACGAAGCGCTTGTCCCGTATGATGCCATAAAACAATGGTCGTCAAGCTACGATGGACACAATCATTTAAGGGATGATGAACTATCTGTCCATATCAATCGTATTCGTAACAAAGTAGGTGCATCCGGATTTGTTATTGTTGCCCTTGATGCTTGTCATAGTGACTCTATGGAAAGGGGTGACGAGGACAACAGTAAAAATAACTTGACCATATTGAGAGGGACTTCTGATATTTTTGGGGATCCAAACATTGTTGATCCTCTCATAAAGAATAGATATAAAAGGGATACCTCTAAAATCACTATCGACAACAACTCAAATGTAGTATATATTAGTGCATGCCAATCGCATTCTGAAAATTCTGAAATTGTTCTTAATGGCAAAGGTTATGGATCACTATCGTATTCTATTGCCAATGCCATTAACAATTGTGGTCTTAAAAACACCACTGCTTTTCTAGACCATATTGCCTTTATGATGGATTCCTTGGTGGGTGAGCGTGGCCAAAGGCCCGGCATTCGAGCTTCATTCATTTACACATGTCCCAATTTTAATAATAACGAAGAAAACAAATCTACCCCCGATAAAACCACAAATAACGAACTAGACCACCACACCATTTATATGCTAATTGCAGCATTCGCCATTCTTGCCATTCTAATTTGGAGAATAATAAAGAAATGATTACCGCCGCCGCAAACCAACAAACACAAAAGCCAAACACAACATACGCTGTTATGCTGTGTATTTACTTTTGTTATCTATTTAGGCTGTCTATTGGTGCAGTCTCTCAATTCTTTAATTGGACTATTCCAGAGATAAAGCTTTCCGATTCTCCAGTTTTCAATTCGTTGTATTACTTGGATTATTTTCTTTGGTTTATATTTGGCTTTTGGTCCATTATCCTTGCATTAAAAGGTTCAAAGCATGCAATACCGTGTCTCAAACTCTGCTTACCTTTTCATTTTATTGCGCTTTTATTAACCAGCCTGACAAAGGTATCATTCATCAATCTTTCGGCAACATGGTTCACTTTGCTTATTGTGTTGTTTCCCTTGATATTCTTTATCTATCTCTGCAAATCTAAAGAGATAAAAGAGGATTATCCTAAAACTGATAGACGATTGGGCGTCCCTGGCTTTATAGGTATTGTCTTATATGTTATTCTTGCCCTACTTTTGATCCAGTTGATGGTTGCAGATATATCCAAAAGACGATTCAGCAAAAAAATAGACCCGACCAAAATCGAACTGTTCGCTGGTGAACTAACAGACGGGCGAGTTATTTTCAAGCCAAATAAGACTTGGATTATGGACTCAACAGTTGAACTCAACTCCGTGCAAGATGCTTTTTATTTTCACGACACTGCATCATCATCTTCTATTTGCGTCGTCTGCGCCACCGAAGAGTACACACCGCCGTCTCGTCAATTCTACATCTATTCAATCTCGGAAAACCAACCCAATGAGATAAGAAAGTTTTATAAGAGTGACATTAGCTTCAAAGAAATTGATATCGATGAATACATCATCTATGTTGATCAGTATTATTACCAAGTTGATACAACATTTTATTATTGGACTTATGCATCAAAGCTCGGAAAAAAGCTTGATAAAGGAATACGATTATCTGTATTAGAAAAAGACAGTTTAAGAACAAGCATCAGCAATGCCGTAGAGTTCCTCGAAAGTACATCTCTAAATGTGAACGACAGACTACTCAAAAAAAACCGAATATACTAAGAAAAATACTGCAACAATTGCTATGAGATATGCCACCCATCCTAAGCTTCGAAACCAAAATAAGCGTTCAAGCAAGGCCTCTTTGAGTTTCTTCTTATTAGTAAAGCAATCATAAAGGACAAGAAATATCAGAACCGCTATAACAAGCAGCAAAACCTCCTTGATAAATGGCATCCAAGCATTTTTCATAGTGCAAAAATATAAAAAATATGGCAACAAACGATCAGGATAAGAAAAAAAAACAACTCAAAGCATTGGAGAACATTCATAGTGCTATTGGCTGTTTCCTATATATGACATTTACTATAGTTGGTCTCGTAATATCAACTTGTATTATTCTACTTATTGCCAGATGGTTATTCCCAAATAAGGTTGACCTTTTTAATTACCATCTATCATCTAGAACTATTGTTGAATTAAAGAATGCGCACAAATATAAAGCCGTCGTAGATTTTTACGAACAAAAGAAAGAGATTTTCACTACAGAAGGTGACATTTACATAAACATGACCGAGGTTTTTGATTGCTACAAAAGAATAGGAGAATTCGAAAAAGCTGAGGCCATACTAAGAGACATGGATTCCTTGAATTATTTGTCTGCCAAACAAAAGAAAAAGATAAAAGAAAAGCCTTGGTATAATGACTTTTTTCGTTTTAACATAGCAAAAGAATACTTTAACCTATATGAAGAGATGGGCGACATAGAAGGCCAAAGACGTTATTATGCCATCATGAAAGAGTATTTGACCGAAGAATTGGCACATCAGATTGACAGTATTATACATAAATCTGGAGATTCCGACACGTTGTCAATAAACAATCTGATCCGCTTATATGACCTTAAGATGTTATACAAGACATCTCCTCGTGATGCCTTAAAAGAATTGTACACATTCATAAATGAGATGAATGATTGTGCTTTATATAAGACTTCTTTTGTGTTGAAATGCATGAACCTTTTCAACAGTTGGGTTATTGAACAGCATGGCGTTCTGCCTGCATACCAGTCGATATGGGAAGCCATAGAATTTGCCCTGAACACCGACTCGCAGAATGATGACAAATCTGAATACGGAACTCTTTCTGATATATGTTACAGGGTCCACGACATACAGAACAGTAAATGGTTCTATTCAAAATACACATCCTATCTAAAACAGAACTCTTCGAAAGAGGATCCTTTATATATTGAGAATCAGATTAGAGGTTTCAAATTCTTGGAAGATGAACAGAATTGGAAGGAACTGGAATCTCAAGTAATTGAATGTTGCACAGGCCTGAGAGATTTACTGTCAAAGAACATTTATACAATGAGTGAGTCCCAAAGAGAACATTTTGTTAATCTTCTTAATGGTCCTTTCGATTATGCCAACAATCTTTTGTATAACCATCATTCACAAAAGTTGGCCGATTTATGTTTCGAAAATTCCGTTTTTATGAAAGGGCTGCTGCTACGATCCAATCAAGAATTGGCTAAGAAGATAAAGAATAGTGGTAACATTTCTTTATTGAGAAAATACAATCACTTGCAAGAAATGAGAAAAGAATTGTCCTATCGAGAAAGTCTTAGTGAAATTGGCAACGCCATTAAGATAAGAGTCCTCCGAAAAGACATTGAGAATCTAGACAAAGAGCTTGCTATTTCATGTCCCGAATATCTCTATGACCGTAAGATTGCCGAAGCAAGCATTCGTTCAATAAAAAAGGACTTGATTCCAGATAAGGCTTTTGTTGACTTTATTCAAACCGAATGCGGTAATCTTCTCGCTCTCATTGTTACAAAAGACGGAAAGGTCACATCAGTCAATCTTGGCACTGAAAAAGATGTGTTGAATGTGTTTCCTTCTAACGATCCAAAGTTGTTATACACCGATGTGTCTTTGACAAGATTGGTTTGGTCGCCAATTGAGAAACACCTTTCTGGCATCAAAAATGTTTATTATACTACAAATGGCTTATTCAACTCCATATCCTTCCAAGCACTCAGTTTAGGTTCAAATGATCATCTTATTGACCACTACAATTTTCATCTTCTTTCAAATGCTAGCAATCTTCTCTCAATGCAAAACAACACGCCATCACATCAACTTAAAAAGCTAGCAATTTGGGGTGACATAGACTATGGAAACAAAGAGAACCCAAAGAAACCTAAGGCTGTCGAATATTCAACTTATCGTAATATCTTAAGAGGAGACCATCTTAAAAAACTAGTATTTTCAAAAGATGAAATTGATTCAATAAAAAATATAGCAGGAAGCAGTGCAATTGTTTCATTTTCAAGAACTTGGTCTGCGGCAACCGAAAGCTCTTTCCGTATTAGGTCAGGTCAAAAAGACAATGTCTTACATATTTCAACCCATGGATTCTTTGAGGAAGATGATACACATAGAAAAGACTATAACCCTATGTATAACTCAGGGCTTTTCTTTGCAGGTGCCGATTCTACATGGAATAAAATTGACACTGTCTTCAATACAGAATCGATGATAGACGATGGTATCTTAAGAGCATCTGAAATACAATATTTGGATTTCTCTGATTGTTCACTCGCCGTTCTTTCGGCTTGCAAAACAGGTCTTGGGCATAGTTCTAATACAGAAGGTGTTTATGGTCTGCAAAGAGCGTTTAAACTTGCAGGTGTTAACAAGATACTCATGAGCCTTTGGAATGTCGATGACTATTACACTGCCAAATTTATGCAAAGGTTTTACCTCCACTACTTAACGGAAGGTCTTTCGGAAGAAGAAGCTCTTCGTGAAGCTCAGAATGATATTCGGAAGGAAAATCCTTCTCCGAAGTATTGGGGAGCCTTTGTTCTTCTGGATTAGTTTATAAGTTCTTCGTAATCATACAAGCCACTAAGCAAGTGTTGATGGGTGTTGTTTTTGAATTTTGGATAATATAATTTAGAAGAAAAAGTTTTTCTATAATCACGACCATAATAATTGTACTTATAGCCATCCTTGGGTTTTCATATATAAAGTTTAAACGCAACTATCGGCTTTCTCTCCAATTTGTAAAATATATGGAGCAAAAGTGGATGTATGACAATGACATTGCCACTCTACTATCACTATGTAGTGCATACACAAATGCTCAGTTATATAAAACCGCATTGAACCTATATGGCGATATTATTCAAACGCCAGAACTTCATAGTCAACTCTCCGAAGAACAAATTGAATATGTGTATATGAATAAGCGTTTTTGCGAGTCACCTCTTTATGGGTCTTCAGGTGCAAAAGATCATTTTGTTTTTAGATACATCCATTATTTTTTCTTAAAAAGATTTGGGAAAAGGCGTTTTTCATTCATTAGAGAAGAAGATTTGCTGGAATTCAATTCTTTTCTTCGCTATAAGAATGGCATTTAGGACAGATTTGTAACTATTTGAAATAAAATATCTTACATCCGTATCAAATAAGTCTTTAGCAATCAAGCATAGGTTCGACAAAAAAAAGCTCTTATGCTTGATTACTTTTTTTATCTCCTTGTCATTAAGAGATAAAGGATGCGGTGATAATCTCATCCAATAAGTTAAACTAAAAGACTATTAAAATGAATGTATTAACCCAAAAATCAAAACGTAATCAATTCGTATTTGTATTCGACCTTGATAACACTCTGGTCAAAACGAATCAAGCGAACAATAATGCATATAAAGAAGCTGTCAGAACGATCACCGGCAAGGATATTTCAATGAACATGGGTAGATTTACTCGTTCAGAACTTCGAGCATATCTTCCTGATTTGCCAATGGTCGATTATGATGCAATTATCACGTTGAAAGAAGAATTGTATGTCAAACAGTTACACAAAACAAAACTAAACAAACAACTGTGTAAGATCCTTACTTTAACAAGAGCTGGTGGAAATGAAACAATTCTATTAACAGAATGCAGTAAAACAAGGGCAAAACAAGTTTGCGACTATCATTCTTTAACTCCATTTTTCAGTGTCATGTTTTTTAAGGAAGATTATGAAGATGACAACAAATATGGTTTTCTAAAAAAGATTTTGCATCCATTAAGTTCAGTAGTTCTATTTGAAAACGAAGATTCGGAAATCAAAAGGGCTATTCGACATGGTTTACATCAGAGCCAAATTATCACAATAAAATTCTAAAAAAATGGAAAAATTTATCATTCAAGCCAATGACAGTTGGTTAAGGGCACGTAACGGTAAGATTAGTCGTTGCTTACAGTATGACACAACAGCTTTTTGTCATTCCAATTATCAAGGTGGTGGAAACTGGAAAATTGACGGCACTATTGAGAACCTGGTGTGTACGTTCAAAAACGACAGGACACCATATCCGCAACAAAAATTAAACATTGTTGTAAGTAAATTATTGGATATTCTGCGTTGGGATTTGCCTGCCATTTTACGAGAAACCGGGCTTCAATCGATGAGGGTTTGTGTCGTACCAAGAGCGAAACATGAGACACATTATACAGACAACCAAAAGCTGTTCCGCCAAACTATCCAATCCTCAGTATGTCGGCTATCTGGTTTTGAAGATGGCACTCACGACATCATCAGGCATACAGATACACGAACAACGCATTCGAATAGAAGTGGAAATGGAGGAAAAGGAGAAATGCCATACTGTGGTATCACAAGAGAAACATGCAACATTTCCAATCAAGTTAATGGAAAACATATTCTCTTAATAGATGACCTATATACAAGAACCGTAGGTATAGATGAAGATGCAATACAAGCATTATATGACAATGGCGCTAGTAGCGTAATATTCTATTCGATAGGAAAAACCATATTGCGGTATTAATTCAATAGTAGAAATAATGTATCTTTGCATGTAAAAATATGAATTATGAAATATACAGAAAACGCTTTGAATATTTTGACAACACGTACCTTTCCCAGAAGAGGTCCTGCGTGGATAAATAGCAACTTGAAAGGTAATGACGATGTCGATACGCTATATGATCTTTTGGAAACAACTGAATATGAGTTTCAAAAAAAACGCGATAGGATAGAATCAATAATTAATAATCTTGATGATTTTATCGATGGTGTTGTCGTCATTGGCGATACTGCTTTCCCAAAGACAAGAGGTGATATAAAGCCCGCAGATAAACCATTTGCCTTGTTTTATAAGGGCGACATTAATCTATTAAGCATCAACAAGACTAATATTGCAGTCATCGGAGTGTTGAATCCTGACGAAAAAGTGGCTTTAAGCGAGAGAATGGTCACTAGCGAAATCTTGAAATATGGGGCAACAATAGTTAGTGGATTAGCGCTCGGATGCGATACTATTGCGCATAATACAGCTTTGGAGAACAATGGTAAAACGATCGCCATTTTACCTTGTTCGCTTAATTCCATTCTACCCAAAGAAAATACAGCTTTGGCCAATAGGATAGTAGAACAAGGGGGGCTTCTGGTAAGCGAATATTTCGAAGAACCACATAGTAGAAACGAAATGATTAGCCGTTTCATCGTAAGGGACAGATTACAAGCATTATTTTCGGATGCCGTACTGCTAGCTGCAAGTTACGCTCCTAATAATCAGGGAAATGATTGTGGTTCTCGTCATGCTATGGGTAAGGCGAAAGAGTATGGGATAAAAAGAGCTGTCATATACAATGAATTGAAACACAAGGATAATTCCATGTATGATCTAAATCGACAAATTCTTCGGGAAGACAGGTCCGTTATTCGTATTGATTCAACGAATATGGCTGAAAGTGTAAAACGATTGCTTGCAAAGGAGTCCACCGGAAGGTTATCGTTTTAATTGCCTTAACAATCTTAAAGACTTGATGACGGAACTATCTCATATCTCGTACAGGAGTCCCTTGACTACATCGAAAAATAATCAAAACAAGCCAAACGGCAGCTACATCTGCTAACGAACGCCATAGCGGGTATGTCATTCCGTTTGGCCTCCCTCCCCTACCGGAAACAACACGCATTTCCGAGAGCCACAACACCAACGTTAAAGCGATGCTTTGACCGGCCAAACGGAACCTCCTACTCGCAAGAGCAGGAAGAAACGGTGCGCGATCAACCCGCAAGTGCAGAGCAAATCGGAAAAGGGACGCCACATGTCAGCGCACGCCCTTGCGTGTACGGGATTCCGTTTTGCCATCCTGTCCTGACGAGCCACCACGTGCCTTGACGATGACGACCACCCTCGCGGTCCAACGCCACCCTCTTCCGGCAAAACGGAATGGTGCATTGGTTTCCCGCCAGCGCTGTGATTACCGAAACACGTATAATCCGCTAGCGCAGTGATTGCCGAAAAACAGGCAACCCGCAAAGACACACGAAAACGAACAGCAAATGCACCATTCCGTTTTGCCTCCCTCCCCAACCGGAAACTGATCAATGTACAATGAACAATGTGCAATGTACAAAACGGGGGACCGGACTTTATCAAGTTAACCGACACCAATCCCGTTTCCCCCAGCATTCTTAATTGAAAAAATTACTTGTTTTTAACGGAAGATGGCTTCGGAGCTTCAATACATGTAATCAGGCCTCGGCCAAACGGAACCTCAGACTCGCAAGAGCCAAAATCAGCGAAATCCCGGCCTTAATTCTTAACAATCAACAAAACAAATTGTAAATAAAAGTTACAACTATTTGGTTTTCAGAAGCAACAAAAATCACGTAAAACCCTTGACAAACAACGGTTTTTGTTGTATCTTTGCAGGCGGAAATCAATAACCTTAAAAACGAAAAAGAACAAACATGAATCAGTACAGCGATGCCGTCAGGCAAATCAAGACAGCCATTTTGCAGAGCCAGGCCAAGGCCTTGGCGAGTGTGAACCAAGAACAGTTGGCCTTGTATTATGGAATAGGTCGATACATTTCTCAGAATTCCCGTTCGGGATTTTGGGGAAAAGATGCCATTGAGACCATTAGCCGTCAATTGTCGGCCGAAATGCCAGGATTGAGGGGATTCTCCGCACGCAACTTACGGAATATGAGAATATTTTATGAGCAGTGGAAACTTCTGGACTCTAATTTGGCAGTTGCAACTGCCAAATTAGAACCATCAGATAATGAAGGCGATACAATTCGGCAATTGCAATTGACGAATTACGAAAACTTCCCTGTCACAGCTTTCTTTGGCATTGGTTTCACCCATCACACCGTTATACTCGCAGGTGTAAAATCGTTTCAAGAACGATTATTCTATATCCAGTTGTGCCATGATCTAAGACTCACTGTAGATGGTCTCCAACAAAGAATCGCTGAGGACGCTTACCATAACCAAGGCAAAATGCCTAACAATTTCGTCAACACAATCCCAAACCACAAACAAGCCTTCCGTGCCATTCAGATGTTCAAAGATTCCTACTTACTGGATTTTATCAATACAGAGCAATTGGGTCAGAGAGAAGAGGACATTGATGAGCGAGTTCTTGAAAACGAGATCGTCCATAACATGAGAAACTTTATCATGACTTTCGGCAAAGGCTTCGCATACATCGGATGTCAAGTTCATTACGAAAAGTTGGGGCACGACCATTGGGTGGATCTGCTATTCTTCAACAGGATTCTGCGTTCACTGGTTGTGGTGGAACTGAAAAAAGGGACTTTCAAGCCTGCTTATCTAGGACAACTATCTCATTACCTTCATGTTTTGGATGACGACGAAAAGCTTAAGGGAGAAAACCCTCCTGTTGGCATTATCCTTTGCAAAGATGCCGACAAAACATTTGTTGAGTATGTTCTTCAGGATTACCAGCGTCCTATGGGTGTCGCCACATACCAAGCAGGACAGAAGAAACTGATGGAACTGCTCCCCGATGAAGATGAAATGAAAAAATTAATGTCTATATAAGGATGAAATCCTCTACCAACCCGACAGCAGCATCCGGTTGGTGCAACGGGTCAAGCAAGACGGTAGAGCAGATTGGCTTCTTCGTGCGTACCGCACCCGCACAACCCGCAAAGACACATGGAAGCGATCAGCAAATGCACCATTCCGTTTGGCCACCCTCCCCTACCGGAAACAACCTGCATTTCCGACACCCACAACACTAACCTTAAAGCGAAGCCTTGTCCGGCCAAACGGAAACTCGGGCTCGCAAGAGCAGGAAGTAACGGCACTCGACCAACCGCGAGACGCAGTTGGCTCCTAACACGACCTCGCCCCGCCAAACGGAACCTCTGACTCGCAAGAGCAGGAAGTAACGGAACACCATAAACCCGCAAGAGCAGAGCATAACGAAAAAGGGACACATCCCGCCAGCGCACGCCCTGGCGGGTACGGGATTCCGTTTTGCCATCCTGTCCTGACGAGCCACCGCGCGCCTTGACGATGACAATTGCCCTCGCGACCCAACGCCATCCTCTTCCGGCAAAACGGAATGGTACATGGGTTGCCCGCCAGAGCAGTGAGCATCGCAACCCGCACGACCCGCAAGGGCAACGACAACCGATCAACCATGCAACCCGCAAGTGCCGTCACAAGCGAACAACTACGCAACCATAAGCGCAAGCGGAAACGAACAGCAAATGCACCATTCCGTTTGGCCACCCCTCCCTTACCGGAAACAACCCGCATTTCCGAAACCCACCGCACTAATGTTAAAGTACGGCTTTGTCCGGCCAAACGGAAACTCGGGCTCGCAAGAGCAGAGCATAACGAAAAAAGGACACATCCCGCCAGCGCACGCCCTGGCGGGTACGGGATTCCGTTTTGCCATCCTGTCCTGACGAGCCACCGCGTGCCTTGACGATGACAATTGCCCTCGCGATCCAACGCCACCCTCTTCCGGCAAAACGGAACGGTGCATGGGTTGCCCGCCAGAGCAGTGAGCATCGCAACCCGCACAACCCGCAAGTGCCGTCACAACCGAACAACTACGCACCCGCCAGCGCAAACAGAAACGAACAGCAAATGCGCCATTCCGTTTGGCCATCCCCTCCCCTACCGAAACACCCCGCATTTCCGACACCCACATCACTAACGTTAAAGCGACGCCTTGACCGGCCAAACGGAACCTCTGACTCGCAAGGGCAGGAAGTAACGGCACTCGATCAACCGCGAGACGCAGTTGGCTCCTAACACGACCTCGCCCCGCCAAACGGAAACTGTGACTCGCAAGGGCCCAAAATCAGCGAAAATCAGGTTTTAAAACTTAACAATCAATAAATCAAATTGTAAATAAAAATTATAACTCTCTGGCTTTCAAAAGCTACAAAAATCACGTAAAACCCTTGACAAACAACGGTTTTTGTTGTATCTTTGCAGGAAAAATCTATAACCACAAAACGAAAACGAAAGATTAACGATTATAACATCTAACAAATATGATAGAATTGACCCAGAAACAGATAAGAGAATTCATGGAACTTTCGATAAATGTGATGAAAAGTTCTATCCAAGAGAAACGGCCGGACAAAAAGCCAAGTCCGTTCGTTGGGGCAGTGATGGTCAGGCAAGATTTGACCTACGAAACAGCGTATCGTGGAGAACTACGAGAGGGTGACCACGCGGAATTCACTTTGCTGGAAAGGAAGTGCCGTTCGGAGAAAGTGGAGGGAAATGTTCTCTTTGCCACTCTTGAACCATGCGCACCCGGTGCTCGCCATTTTCCGAAATTGGGGTGTGCTGAGCGTATCGTGAATGCTAGAATAGCCAAAGTGTATATTGGTATCGAAGATCCTGATCCGACAGTATGCAGAAAGGGGATCCTGTGGCTTATCGATAATGGCGTGGAAGTGGAAATGTACCCCCGCGATTTGCAGGCTGAGATAGAGGAGTGCAACAAGGATTTCCTGAGTGCCGCTATAGAACGTGCGAAGTTAGCGGAGGAGAAAGAACCTATGGAGGTGATTCTTTCTAACACGGAAAAGGTGGTTGTAAACACTATACTGGATGACTTGTCGGAAGAATTAGTGGCTGGTTTCATGGAAAAGGCGACGTTGGGAGATTTCCATACGGCAGAAGGGCTCAGAATTCTCTCACAACTTGGTTTGCTGGATATAAAACAAAATGAAAAAGGAGAGTCGGTATATGTTCCAACAGGACTTGGTCTTCTTCTGTTTGGTAAGAGCCCCCAGTTGGTATATCCTAATGCCTTTATCAGGGCCACTTATAAGTCCGCTGGCAGGAAAGAAGACATCGCAACTGTTGGCGGGCCACTTGTTGAACAGCCCAAGCAGATATTTAATTGGTATGAAGAAAGGTTGGGCAGGCAGATAGACAGATCGGAGCCCGGAAGAAAATATATCTATGACTATCCTATAGAGGTTATTAACGAGCTGGTGAAAAATGCCATCCTGCATAGGGACTATGACATAGAGGGTGCTCCAATATATCTGGAGATAACTGAGGATGCTATTATCATCAAGTCGCCTGGATATGCAGTACCGCCCATCAAATTTGATCAGATATCGAATTTTAATGCGCCATCGTTGAGTAGGAATCCAAAGATCATGTTTGTGTTTGACGCATTGGATTTGGCAGAACAAAGAGGCCTTGGATTTATGACGGTGAGGGAGTTGCCTGAGAAATACAGTTTGCCGCTACCTTTGGTCAGCTATCAAGAGCCTTATTTGGTGTTTACGCTGCCAAGAAATGCAGAAGCGGTAAAGAAGGTGGACGATGTTCTTGCGGATTTGGATGAGGGTGAAATCAAATTGCTCGACTTCTTCAAGTTGAATGACGGACAATCCTACAGTAAAAGCGAGGTGGTTGATAAACTCGGTATTTCTTCCAGAACAACGGAACGCGAATTGAAACATTTGGTTGAATTGAAACTTCTGATAAGAGATGGCGTTGGTAGGTCTACCACATACCGAATTGCGAAATGATAAATTCGTGGTATGGCGAGAAAAGATAGGGATGAGCACTTGAAGTCTATTTTTCTCGCCAAGTGGCGGGAAATATGGCGAGAAAGGGCGGTAACGAGTGTTATGGTATATATTATCTCGCCTCGCGGCGAGATAAGTGGCGAGAAAGATGTCTAGATTCCCCTTGTGGATGCCACAATAACGGTGCCACCGTTACGCGCTGCCGCAATCTCACCCTCGCCATGATGCAACGTTAAGGCGATGCCTTGTCCGACCAAACGGAAACCCCGACTCGCAAGGGCTGCTTCAATAACCAATAACCCATAACCAATAACCTTTAACAAACCATTAATTTTGTATTTTTGCCGCCTCAAAAATCGACAAAAAAATGAAGAAAATATTCGTATTCGTCCTGCTCTGCGTGCTCACCATCTTCCAGGCACAGGCCGTGCTCAAGGAGAAAGACCTCTTCCAGACGCTTGGCGTGCTGCGCGCCGAACTGCAACAGGCCTACAACGAACAGCAGATGATGATGGCGCGCTTTGAGAAGCGAAATATGGACCAGCACACCAATCTGATCCGAATGATGCAGCAAAGCAACCAGATCGCGCTGATGCTCTACTCGCAGAACGCCGATTTCACCTTTGACATGGCCTACGCATGCCAAGCCGCCACGGAACAGTACCAAACCCTAAAAAAATACCACGCTCCCTATAATAAAATTAAGGAACGCCTCAACTCTGAAATAGAACGCTACGACGCCCTCATCCAAACTTTGCGGAGACTGCCGCCGCGCATGATGTCCGACAGCGATTTCATGCACATACCCGACTCCATCCGGCAACAGCTGCCCAAAATGATGCTGGACACCGCCGGCAAGAACCTCTACATTCTTGACAAACAAGGACTTGAAGACCGTGCTGCCTGCGTGGAATACGCCACGGCATTGCGCGACAACTACAAAAAAATGCTGGAGAATGTGGAAAAGGACCAGGAACACTACGAGCATGTTTCCAAACGTGTTGAGAAACTCAACGCCTACGCTTTGTCGAAATACGAGCATATCCAGAAAAACATCTTCGTGAACGGCGGCGAGAACTACTTCCAGACCATCAAACGCTTCCGGATGCACTATCTCATCGCCAAGAAAGACGTGGACGACAAATACAAACCCTTCAAGAGAACTTCCGAATGGCGAGGCCCAGTAATCCTCGGCATCAGCATCTTCATGCTCTTCTACATTCTGGTGGCCAGCCTGCTCAGCTACGTCATCATGAGATGGTTGCTGCCGCGGAAATGGCGCATCTTCTTCGCTGACAACAAGAAACGCCCTTTCATCACCATCGCCTGCGGAGTGGCCATCTTCGCCATCTCCATCACCATCGCCAAATTCTTCGTGACGCAGAACTTCGTGCAAATGGCCATCCGGCTGATGATTTTCTACGCTTGGCTCATGGAAGTCATCCTTGTCTCCCTGCTCATTCGCCTATCCGGTGACCAAATTCGTGCGGGCGTGCGCTCCTACACCCCGTTCATCGTCATGGCCTTCATCGTAATCGTTTTCCGCATTATACTGATACCCAACAATTTGGTCAATCTCATATACCCACCCCTCCTACTGGTCTTCACCATCTGGCAGTTCTTCGTAATCAAGAAGAAAATCGCCAAACTGCCCGACAGCGACATGATTTACACCGTCATTTCCCTTATCGTGATGATCGTGTCTTGTGTCGCCTCTTGGTTCGGATTTGTCCTGCTCGCGGTGCAAATCATGTTGTGGTGGGCACTACAACTTGCTGCCATTCAAACCATTACTTGCTTCTTCGACCTCGCCAAGTTCTACGAATCCCGCCGTTTGCCGAAAAAAATCGCCAAGGACCGCGGTGAAGAAATCACCAGCAAGGAGGATTTGGAAAAACAGTTCAAGAAACTCCAGCCCAAGATGGCCAAGGGGGAATATATCGGCGATACTTGGTTCTACGACTTCCTGTTCAAAGCACTGCTGCCCATCATGGCGGTGCTTTCTGTGCCGTTCAGCATTTACTGGGCTGCCAACATCTTCGAAATGGCCTCCGTCTGCCGCAAAATCTTCATGTATGTTTTCCTGAACAAACCGGGCATCATCCAGCTCTCCTTATTTAAAATATGTCTCGTCCTTGAACTTTACTTCATTTTCCGCTACCTGAACTACGCCATTCGGGCATTCTACCAGATGCTCAAGAAACGGAGAAAGAAAAACGAAATCCGTCCTCAGGGCAACAGCACTCTGGCCTACAACGTCATCTCCATCTTAGTTTGGGGATTATATGTCTTACTTTGCATGATGATTCTGGAAGTTTCCGGCAAAGGCATCTCCATCGTGATGGCGGGCTTGGCCACCGGTCTCGGTTTCGCCATGAAAGACCTCTTGGAGAACTTCATCTACGGCATCACCCTGATGACCGGCCGTCTGCGTGTGGGCGACTACATCGAGTGCGACGGCGTGCAGGGCAAAGTCGATAGCATCAACTACCAAAGCACGCAACTCGTCACGCTCGACGGCAGCGTGATCGCCTTCCAGAACGCGACCCTCTTCAGCAAGAACTTCAAAAACCTCACCCGTAACCACGGCTATGTGCTGGTGAAAATTCCCGTGGGGGTGGCTTACGGCGTGAATGTGGAAAATGTGCGTAAGATGCTGCTCCGAGACCTCCAACCACTGATTACCAAAAATTCTGCGGGCAAATATCTGGTCGATAACAAGCAAGGATTCCAAGTGATTTTTGACGATTTCGGCGAAAGCAGTGTTGATCTGTATGTCGTTTGCTGGGTGTTGGTGGAAGAGAAAGCCGCCTTTATCGCAAAAGTCAAAGAAGTGATTTACAACACGTTGAACAAGAACAAGATTGAAATTCCGTTCCCGCAGCGCGATGTGTATGTACGGCATGTGGAAATGCCCTCCGCCAAAACAAAAGCGAAGAAAGCGGAAGCATCGATACCGGAAACCACCCCTGAGGTGAACGACACGACCTCGCCTGCCGAAAAGAAAACGGACACTCCGAAAAAAAGAGTCCGCAAGCCGAAAAAACAATTGGAAGCCAATCAAAACGTAAATAACGATAAACAATCTGTATGACAAAGCATTTGTTTGCTCACTACAACGAGATTTTCCCGCAATACTGGGAAGAACCCGCATTGACCGATTATAACGGCACTGACAGCTACACGTTCAAGGAAGTTGCCGAGCAAGTTGCCCGATTGCGCAATTATTTCCATGCAATGGGCATCTGCCAGGGCGACAAGATCGCACTCTGCGGCCGCAACTGCGCCAACTGGGCGATTTCCTACTTGGCCATCGCCTCCTACGGCGCCGTCATCGTGTCGGTGCTGCACGAGTTCTCCGGCGAGGACATCGAGACCCTCATCAACCACTCCGACTCACGCTTGCTCATCGTGGGACCGTACGTTTGGAAGAACATGACCTCCGAGCACATGCCCGGCCTCGAAGCCATCGTCTCCCTCACCGACTTCTCCCTGATCGCCACGAAGCGCGATGGGGTTGAGATTTCGAAAGAACCGTTGCAGGTTCCGAGAAACAACCACATTTTTACGGTGCGCGACATCGACGACCTGCTTCTCATCAACTACACATCCGGTTCAACGGGATCGCCCAAGGGGGTGATGCTTACCTACCGCAACGTGTCTGCCAACATCGACACGGGATTGCACTTTCTTCCGCCCGGCGGCCGTCAGAACGTGGTCTCCATGCTGCCATTAGCCCACATGTACGGTCAGTTAGCCGAGTTCCTTTATCCTTTGGCTTCAGGCTGCCACATCCACTTCCTGACGAAATCCCCCACTCCCACCCTCCTGATGAAAGCCTTCGCCGACGTGCATCCTTATATTATTGTCACGGTGCCGCTGGTGATTGAGAAAATCTGCAAACGCGCTGTCATGCCCGTGCTCGAAAAGCCCTCGGTGCAGAAGCTGCTCAAATATCCGGTGATACGGAAGTTGGTGGTCAACACCATCAACAAGAAGTTGATGAAGGCCTTCGGTGGGCAGCTCAAATACTTCATTGTAGGCGGCGCGGCCATCAATCCGGACGTGGAGAAACTGCTGCTCGACATCAAGTTCCCGCTTGTGGTGGGCTACGGCATGACCGAGTGCGGACCGCTTATCGGAGGCTGCTTTGTCCACGAATTTGTGCCGCGCTCCGGCGGTCACATTCTCCCCGGCAACGAAATCCGCATCGAATCCACCGACCCCTACAACGAGGTCGGTGAAATCCTGGTGCGTGGCGAGCACGTGATGAAGGGTTACTACAAGAACGAGGAGGCCACCCGCGCCGCCTTCACCGACGACGGCTGGATGCGCACCGGCGACCTCGGGCTCATCGACAAGGACAACAACATCTTCATCAAAGGCCGTAACAAGACCATGATCCTCGGTGCCTCAGGCCAAAACATCTATCCTGAAGAAATCGAGGGCAAGCTCAACGACATGGAAGGCGTGGTTGAGTCGGTGGTGGTGGAACGCGAAGGCAAGCTCATCGCGCTCGTCTTCCCCGACTACGAAGGCGAACTCCGCTTCCGCCAGACTATCCCCGAGCTGATGAAGGAGAACCTCCAGAAACTCAACGAGAAACTCCCAAAATACGCCCAAATCTTCAACATAGAGCTCAAAAAGGACGAGTTTGAGAAGACTCCGAAACGGTCGATCAAACGGTTCCTCTATAAGTAATGGTTATGGGTTATTGGTTATTGGTTATTGAAGCTGGGGTTAGCGTGTTGTGGTTAGACGTATGACGATGAACAAACGATGAATAAACGATGATGGAGACATTAACCATTTCCGGCAACAGCAAGCAAGAGAAATACGCCTCCCTTCTCCCGCAGGTGGAGGCGGTGATGGACAGCAGCGTGGATATTATCGCGAACATGGCGAACATGGCGGCGATGCTGCACGAGACGTTCGGGTTCTGGTGGACAGGATTCTACCGTGTTATCGGTAACGAGTTGATATTAGGTCCGTTCCAGGGGCCTCTCGCGTGTACGCGCATCGCCTACGGGCGTGGCGTGTGCGGTACCGCCTGGAAGGAACGCCGCACGATTGTAGTGCCCGATGTGGAGCAATTTCCTGGCCATATCGCCTGCTCCTCGGCCTCCCGCAGCGAAATCGTGGTGCCCGTCTTCCAAAACGGTGAGGTCATCGCCGTCCTCGACATCGACAGCGACCACCTTGCCACCTTCGACGAAACGGACTCCTTGTATCTTGAAAAAGCCGTTACGTTTCTATAGCCGCGTATCAAAAAAAAGTGTATCTTTGCCGCCGATTTTAAAACACCTTAATTAATTAATAAACAGTATGAAATCAGTATCTATTAGCGGTTCTCTGAGAGAGAACGTAGGGAAAAAAGATGCAAAGGCCCAACGCAACAAGGGCATGATTCCGTGTGTGATTTACGGCGGAAAAGACCAAAAAATGTTCGTCGTTGACGAGCGTCAGTTCAAAAACCTGCTTTACACCCCTGAGGTGAGATATGCAGAAGTGAACATCAACGGCGATGTCCGCAAGGCTATCGTGCAAGAGACCCAATTCCATGCCATCACCGACAAGCTGATGCATGTGGATTTCCTCGAAGTGGTTGACGGCAAGCCCATCACTATTGAGATTCCCTTCAAAGTGAAAGGTACCTCTCCCGGTGTCCTGAAGGGTGGTTTGTTGAAGAAACGCGTCCGCAAGCTCAAAGTCCGCGGCCTTCTGGAGAATATCCCCGAAGAAATCACCGCTGACATCTCTTCTTTGGATATCAACGACATGACCAAGATTTGTGACATCCACATTGACAATCTCGAAATTGTTGACAACCCCAACAAGGTTGTTCTGCAAGTTGTCCCGACCCGTGGCTCTGCCGCTGCAACGTCCGAAGAGGAAACAGGCGAAGAGGCTTAATAACGAATTGCATTTTCCAAATATTGACAAACCGGCCCTTTCGAGCCGGTTTTTTTTTGTTGACCGCAACCTTGAACCTTGAGCTTTGCACCTTGAGCTTTGACCACCGCCCAAAATTGAAAGAGGCCTCCGTAAAGGAAGCCTCTTTCGCACATAACACAACACATGAATGCGGGTCTCGTTTTGGGGAAAAACTCAAGCGACCCGCTTCTTCTCTACTGATGATCAACAAACATGGAGTTAATCAATTCAGCGTATCTCTTTGAGATTTTATTCCTCTTCACTTTCAAAGTCGGGGTCAGAAAACCGTTCTCTTGAGTCCACTCATCAGCGAGTAATTCAAACCTCATCACATTTTCCGTCTTACTCAACTCCTGATTGAATTTATTTATCTCGCTCTTAATCAGGTTCTTAACGTTTAGGTTCTCGACCATCTCTTTCGGGTGCGAATATATAATTTTTTCTGATTCACACCACTCTTTTATTGCAGAAAAATTTGGAATAATTAATGCAGCTACAAATTTCTGGTTTTCACCAACCACCAGAATCTGCTCTATATACTTGGATTGCGACATTTTTTCCTCAATAATTTGAGGGTTGACATATTTGCCCATGGAGGTCTTGAAAATATTTTTTATCCGTCCGGTGATGACCAGTTGTCCTCTTTCTGTGAAGCGTCCCATATCGCCAGTATGCAGCCAGCCGCTTTCATCAATAATCTCACGGGTTTGCTCTTCATTCTTGTAATAGCCCAACATCACGTTATGACCGCGACAGATAATCTCGCCCTCTTTGGTGATGGCTACGTCAACACCCCCCAACGGGAAACCGACGGTGTTGGCTTCACGGCCGTACTTCTCACGGCAGGAAACGGCAATCACGGGAGAAGTTTCCGTCATGCCGTAGCCCTCGAACACGGGCATCCCGATGGCGGAGAAGAAAGAACAGAGTTCAGGTTTCAGGGAGGCGGCTCCGGAAACAAGGATGTCGAAATTATCAGCCCCTAAGCCTTTCCGAATCTTGCTATATACCAGTCTGTCAGCCAATTTGTGCTGCATATTGTAAACAGTTGTCCTGTCCTCAGCCTCAATATTGTATTTCAGAGCAACTTTAACCGCCCAGTCAAAAATGGAACGTGCAGCTCCTGTCTTGGTTTTTCCAGAAGCCTCTATCTTCTCATAGAATTTCTCCAAGACACGCGGCACCGCCGTCATCATAGTCGGTTTCACCTCCCGCATGGCCTCGGCAATTGTCGCCAGATTAGACACATAGTACACTGTCATGCCAAGATATTGGTAAAGCAGCACAATCATGTTCTCGTACGCATGACACAACGGCAGAAAACTCAGCCCCCGTTTCGACCATTTGGAGGGGATATGTTTCAGATTCTCTATTTGCGACAATATATTATGGTGTGAAAGCATCACCCCTTTAGGATTTCCGGTAGTTCCGGAGGTGTAGATAATCATCGCACATTCCTTCTCGTCATTGCCGGCTCGCAGCTCTTTCAGCTTAGCCTCATCGTAATTTTCTCGGCCTAAGGCAATAAGCTGATCCCAGTAAGGATATTCCTTGCGGTCCACGAACGTGTATATATCCTTCAGTTCAGAGAGACTGCCCGCAACAGACTGGATCTTGCGCATCACAATCTCGCCCTCCAAAATCACCAGTTTCGCCTCACAATGCTGCAATATATATTGGTAGTCCTCCGCCGTGATAGTCGGGTAAATGGGCACCAGCACAGCTCCGATCTGCGTCACTGCCATCTGGGTAATGGTCCACTCCGGACGGTTTGTGGAAATCAAAGCCACTTTATCGCCCTTTTGGATGCCCTTCGCAATCAGCGCGCAACTCAGCTCATTGGCTGTTTTCTTGAATAATTGCGGGGTGTATTCATTCCACTTGTTCTTTCCTATTTTGCCGGACAAGGCAAGTTTTTGATCAGGATGACGCTCCTCGTATTGGAGCATGATGTCATAAATACGTTTGATTTTGCTCATTACAATTATAGGTTAGTGAATTTTTTCAGCGTGCAAAAAAAGCATATTTTCTGCAAATGGAATCCGAAATGTGACCATCAAACGGCTTTTTGTGGCTCAAAACCACCACCGAGGGACTAAAACCGCCATGCAGGGACGAAATGGAAATCAAATGGGAAGGGCAAATGAAAAAATGCTATCTTTGCGGACTTTTTTTTGAAAAATGTTGCAGAGAAAAATACCCGATTATTACGTCACGAAAGACAATATCATCTTCTTTCTGATATTTGTGTTTTTGTATTCGCTTCTTTTTGTCAACATCTTCACCCCGTTCCACGGGGCGTGGTATAACATCCAGCACTACACCAGGGCGCAGCTTTTCACCGACACGCTTATCATCACCACTGGTGGAACCATTGTCCTTCTGATCAGCAGAATGATTATGTATTATATGCATAAGCGAAAGCCTCTCAACTATTTACAATACTGGTTTTGGCATATTTTAGAAGTGTTTTGCATATCCTTTCTATACACATTGATTGTCCATTTCGTCACTAAAGACACGCGTGAGTTTTCGGAAATCTTCGCAAGGGCGGTCTTTTTCGTCCCCACCATACTGATTATTCCGGTCATCATCACCCTACTCTATTTTAGCACACGGGAAAAGGACAAGAAAATATCTGCGTTGAAATCACAACAGGCCGAAAGTATCACATCAAATAACACAGATAAAAAGGTTGAAAATCAAAATGATGATTCATCTATACAAGAGAATGATTTTGCTTTTTCGGATGATTTCTCGGGAGATGATTTGATATTGGACACTCATTTGACCGAAACAGAAAAAAGCAGCCAACCGCCCTCCGCAGCAGCAATGGCCCATGAACAGCCTGATGCGGTCGTGACACCTCCCGCTTTGTCTAAAATCATCAATTTTTTTGATGAAAAAAACGAACTGCAGCTCTCAATGCGGCTTGACAATATATATTATATAGAGTCGGCTGAAAACTATGTGCATATATACTATCGCAACAAAGAGGCCGTGGAACGGTTTACGCTGCGGAGTTCTTTGAAAAAACAGCAGGATAAACTTGAAAAATACGGCTTTATTCGCTGTCACAGAAGCTATTTGGTCAATTTCTCCAACATTTTGCTGTTACGCAAAGACAAAGACGGTCCTTATCTTGATTTCGGTTTGCCCGGTTTGCAGCAAATCCCAATTTCAAAGACGTATTTAGATGCCGTGACCGCTTATTTTATTCAGAACAGTGAGGAATAATCATCATTATGAACAAGAAATCGGACAAATACAGCTTCATTGTTGACTTTTTTTCCAAAACACAACCGGATGTTTCCTCGGAGTTAAATTTCGGAAGCGCATACGAGCTGTTGGTTGCCACGATGCTGGCAGCACAATGCACAGACAAACGGGTTAACATGGTCACCCCTGCGCTGTTCGCAGCCTATCCTACTGTGTCAGATTTGGCGAAAGCAACGGAAGAGGAAATCTTATCTTTTGTGAAATCTGTGTCTTATCCAAACAGCAAGTCCCGTCACTTGCTGCAGATGGCGCAAATGGTCGTCAACGACTTTGGCGGCGAAATCCCCTGTGATATGGACAATCTGACAAAATTGCCCGGTGTGGGGCGAAAGACGGCCAATGTGGTGTTGGCCTTCGCTTTCGACAAGGCGGCCATGCCCGTTGACACGCATGTGTTCCGCGTCTCGCACCGCCTCGGACTTGTCCCTGAATCTGCCAAAACACCGGAAGCGGTTGAGAAAGAACTGGTTAAACATTTTCCGAAAGAGTACATCTCTCGTGCCCACCACTGGTTGCTGCTGCACGGACGCTACATCTGCACTGCCCGAAAACCGCATTGTGAGAAGTGCTCTTTGGTTGGAATCTGCGATATCGTAAATCACAAACCGCAAACCATAAACCGTAAATCGACACTTCAATAACCCATAACCTATAACCCATAACCATTATAAATGGAACTTGACGACACCTACTTCATGCGCATCGCCTTGCAGGAGGCGGAGGATGCCTACGCGGAGAATGAAATTCCCGTGGGGGCCGTGGTCGTACTTGACAATCAGATCATTGCGAAAGGGCATAACTTGACGGAGACATTGAAGGATGTGACGGCACATGCCGAAATGATGGCCATCACTTCCGCTGCTAATGCGTTAGGCGCCAAATATTTGCAGGAATGCACTTTATATGTAACCTTGGAACCATGTCTGATGTGTGCCGGTGCCATCGCTCACGCACAGGTGAAGACATTAGTATTCGGTGCTGATGATCCGAAACGGGGCTATAGCGTATATCTCATGGACAAATTTCCCGCCAAGACTGAAATTCGGCGGGGAGTTCTCGCTGACGAATGCGCCAATCTGTTGAAGAAATTTTTCAAGGAACGTCGATAGGCAAATAACAACCGTAAGAAATTTCTTGTTATAGAAACAAAAAAGCTGAAAATCGATTGACTTTCAGCTTAATTTTTAGTAGCGGGGGCAGGACTCGAACCTGCGACCTCCGGGTTATGAGCCCGACGAGCTACCACTGCTCTACCCCGCAATGTTTACGGCTGCAAAAATACACTTTTTTTGCTTTCTCGCGATATTCTCCGGAAAAAAATTTTCCGTATCAAAATTTTTGTATCTTTGCCGCCTCATTTGAAAGAGGCTCTTCAATTGATTATTAAACAATTAACCTCATTGTTTCATCTTAAAAAAGCCCCTGTCTTTGGCTAATAAAAGACAACCATTTATGTCAGAAGAATTATTGAATGCTCCTGAACAAACCCAAGAAATTGAACAAAATGTGGAAAAAGTTGCCGAAAATGTTGCTCCAGTAGTAGAAGGAGCAACCCCCGCAGCTGAGGAAGAACTCCCGGCCACCGAGGAGAAAAAGGCAACCGCACCGCGCAAGCCGCACAATTTTGAAAACGCCTACGCTGATGCGATGGCGAATTTCGATTGGGACAAGGTCTCCGAACAGAACGACCGCTACTCCAAAGAGGAACAAGCTCGTCTGGAAGATGCCTACTCAAAATCCTTCAAATCCATTGAGCAAGGCGATGTGATTACCGGCAAGGTGGTGTCCATCAATGACCGCGAAGTGGTTCTGAACATCGGATTCAAATCCGATGGTGTCATCAACGCGTCCGAACTCCGCTACAACCGCGACCTCAAAATCGGTGACGAAATCGAGGTTTACGTTGAAAGTCAGGAAGATGCTAACGGCCAGATGCAACTTTCCCACAAACGCGCCCTCATCCTCAAATCATGGCAACGCGTCAACGAAGCATTCGACAATCAAGAAGTTATCACCGGTTATGTGAAAGGCAAAACCAAAGGCGGTCTCATTGTGGACGTTTTCGGTATCGAAGCCTTCCTGCCTGGTTCTCAGATTGATGTGAAACAAATCCGCGACTTTGACGTCTATGTCGGCAAGACCATGGAGTTCAAGGTTGTGAAGATCAACCACGACTACAAGAATGTCGTCGTTTCCCACAAGGCCCTCATCGAGGCTGAAATCGAAGCTCAGAAAGCTGAAATCATCAGCAAGCTCGAAGTCGGACAAATCCTCGAAGGTACTGTCAAGAACATCGTTTCTTACGGTGCATTCGTCGATCTCGGCGGTTTGGACGGCCTTATCCACATCACCGACCTCTCTTGGGGCCGTATCAACCATCCTTCCGAAGTGGTTGAACTTGACCAGAAGGTCAACGTCGTTATCCTCAACTTCGAAGAGGGTAAGAAGCGTATCGCTCTGGGTCTCAAGCAACTCACTCCTCAACCTTGGGAGAAACTTGATCCCAATTTGAAGGTTGGTGACAAAGTTAAAGGTAAAGTGGTCGTTATCACTGACTACGGCGCTTTCGTGGAAATCATGCCCGGCGTGGAAGGTCTTATCCACGTTTCCGAAATGTCATGGTCACAGCACCTGCGCACCGCTCACGACTTCCTCAAAGTCGGTGACGAAGTGGAAGCTGTGGTGCTCACCCTTGACCGCGAAGGACAGAAGATGTCCCTGGGTATCAAGCAACTCATCCCCGATCCGTGGGCTAACATTCTGGAGAAATATCCTGTCGGTTCCCGCCACACCGCTACGGTCCGCAACTTCACGACCTTCGGTATTTTTGTGGAACTGGAAGAAGGCGTTGACGGCCTGATCCACATCTCCGACCTCTCCTGGAACAAGAAAATCAAACATCCCGCCGAGTTTACCAAAGTGGGTGAATCCATCGAAGTGGTTGTTCTTGAAGTGGACACCGAAAATCGTCGCCTGAGCTTGGGTCACAAGCAATTGGAAGAGAATCCTTGGGACGTTTATGAGACCATCTTCACCGTTGGTTCCGTTCACGAAGGTACTATCACCGGCATGAACGACAAAGGCGCCACCGTGCTGCTTCCTCACAACATCGAAGGATTTGCGTTCAACCGTCATCTGATGAAAGAAGACAAATCCACCGCTAAGGAAGGCGAAACCCTCCCGTTCATGGTGGTTGACTTCTCCAAGGATGCTAAGAAAATCCACCTCTCCCACACCAAGACTTGGCAACCCGACAGAGATTCTGAAGAGAGAGTCAAAAATGACGAAGAGAGACAGAAAGAGCGTGATATTCAAAAGGTTAACGAGAGCAATGTCGAAAAGGCTACCCTCGGCGACTTGAATGTCCTGCAATCTCTGAAGGAAGATCTTGAAAAGGAAGGAAAGTAAGACTTTAGACTTTAGACTTAGGACTTAGGACTTATAATTAGTAAAGACGTGAGGCTATTGAAAAGTCTCACGTCTTTTTTTATTCATAATTCTTCATTCTACATTCTTCATTAAAAAAAAATGTACCTTTGCGGTCGCAAAATTGAAGTATCATTCTAAATCAAAAAAATATGAACGAAGAAATGCTGAATTTGAAACCCGCGAAGGTTTTCTATTATTTCAATGAGATCACAAAGATTCCGCGTCCGTCGAAACGCGAGGAAAAGATGTCGCTTTGGTTGGAAGAAACCGGCAAGAAGTTAGGATTGCCCACTAAGCGCGACAAAGTCGGCAATGTGCTGATTTCCAAGCCCGCAACACCGGGTAAAGAAAACGTCACCCCAGTGGTGCTGCAAGCCCACATGGACATGGTGTGCGAGAAGAACAACGACAAGGTGTTCGACTTCGACAAAGATGCCATCGAGACTTACATTGACGGCGAATGGCTGAAGGCCAAGGGCACTACTCTCGGTGCTGACGACGGCATCGGCGTGGCCCTCGCGTTAGCCGTTCTTGACGACAATGAGCTGGAACACGGTCCCATCGAGTGTCTCTTCACCATTGACGAAGAGACGGGACTCACCGGCGCCGCTGCCATGGAAGCCGGCTTCATGAAGGGCAAAATGCTCCTCAACCTTGACTCCGAGGATGAAGGCCAGTTCTTCATTGGTTGTGCTGGCGGTCAGGACACTGTGGCCAAGGTTCCCGTTGATTATGAACCTGTTGAAGGCGATTGTGAATTCTTCAAGGTCGAGGTTAAAGGCTTGCAGGGCGGTCACAGCGGTGACGACATCAACAAGGGGCGCGGCAACGCCGTGAAACTCCTCGCCCGCATCCTTTGGAACTCTTACAGCGACTACAACTTGCGCGTGGCGGACATCAATGCCGGCAACCTGCGCAACGCTATCGCTCGCGAAGGTTACGCTATTGTGGCTGTGCCGAAAGAGGAGGTCGATGGATGGAAAGCATATCTTGCCGAGATGGACAAAACCTATAAGGCTGAGTTCCACACCACCGACCCAGGTGTGACTGTTGCTGTTGAGCCTGCCGCAGCCGTGAAGGAAGTGCTCGAAGAAACCCTTCAGATTGACGTATTGAACGCCCTCGTGGTTTGCCCGCACGGAGTAGCAGCAATGTCGCAGGACATTCCGGGCTTCGTGGAGACTTCCACTAATCTGGCATCCGTGAAGATCGTGGATGGCGAGGTGGTGTTCACCACCAGCCAACGCAGTTCTGTGGAATCGAAGAAACGCGCCATCGTCGATAAGGTCTCCACCACCTTCTGGATGATCGGTGCCGATGTGGTGAACTCGGACGGCTATCCTGGCTGGAATCCGAATCCGAATTCTGAGGCAGTGCGCGTGCTGACGGAAGCATACCGCAACGTCTTCCACAAAGATCCGCAGGTGTTGGCCATCCACGCCGGACTTGAATGCGGCCTCTTCTCTGAAAAGTACCCTGACATGGACATGGTCTCTTTCGGCCCAACGTTGCGTGGCGTTCACTCTCCCGACGAGAAACTCGAAATCAAGACGGTACAGATGTGCTGGGACTTGATGGTCGAGTTCTTCAAGCTGCTGAAATAGACGTGAGACGTTAGACTATAGGGGGGACTCGGAAGGGTTCCCCTTTTTGCGATTTACTGTTTACGGTTTGCGGTTATGGTTTGCTATTGAAGCTAAGGGGGTAAAAACCAAATGCCATTTTTTGTATTTTTGCCGCTGATTACTTGTAATTATGAGAAGATTGTTTCTTTTGGTTGTCTTCGCCACCGTAATTTCTGTCAGCGGTGCACAGGGGCAGGTTTCCATTTCGCATGAGACTGTAGAGTATCAAGACGGTTCGCAGCCGCTGGCCACGAATGTGCCGCGCTTCAGTTGGCGGTACGAGAGCAGTGACTCCAACGTGCGACAGACCTCATACCGCATCATAGTGGCATCAACCCGGGAAAACGCCGAAAATAACACCGGCGACCTTTGGGATTCCAAGACCGTCGCATCTGACCGGATGCTGCTCATCCCCTACGAAGGAAAACCGCTGCACAGTCGAGACAAGGTGTATTGGAAAGTGATCACCTCTATAACACACCATGTGATTACGGAAGTGACACACACGACATATTCTAGAGTGAATGAATATAAATCTTTAGATACTGTAACCCGTGTCTCTTTCATCGAAAGCAAAATCAACACATTCGAAATCAGCCTGTTGGACAGCACTGACTGGAAAGCGAAGTGGATCGGCGGCGACTTTTACGGCGACATTCTCCAAGGACATTCGCGCATCCCGGCACGTTACCTGCGCAAAGAGTTTTCCCTGCGGAACAACATCCGAGAAGCCCGGCTGTATATCAGCGGGTTAGGGCAATACAGTGCCTATCTGAACGGTCAGGAGGTCGCACCCGAAGAGATTCTCAAACCCGCCCTCTCCGACTACAACAAGCGGGTCTATTTCAATGCTTACGATGTCACCGACATGCTCAAGAAGGGCAACAACGCTATCGGGGTTACGCTCGCGGGCGGCCGCTATTACACGGTGCGCTACAACGAAAACAACAAGGAAGAATTTGAATGGGGCGGTCTGAAACACGCCATGCACTACGGCACCCCACGACTGCTCCTCCAACTCGAAGTGACCTACACAGACGGCAGCAAAGAACTGATTGTCAGCGACAAGAATTGGAAAATTACCGACCAGGGACCCATCCGCAAAAGCAACGAATTCGATGGCGAAACATACGACGAGCATTATCTGCTTGGCTCATGGACAACAACCGGCTATAACGACAAATCTTGGTACCCCGCGAAAGTGGTGGAAGCCCCGGGAGGCAAAATCGTTCCGCAGCCCAACCCCAACATCAAGGTGCAAGACACGCTACGCCCCGTCGCCATGTTTCAGAAAAACGGAAAATGGTATCTCGATCTGGGACAAAACATGGTAGGCTATCTCAATATGGAGCTGAACATGTCACGCTTTCAGGATGGCGACACCATAACATTGCGTTTCGCCGAGCTCCTCAAACCCGACAGTTCCCTCTATGTGGACAACTTGCGCAGTGCGGAGGCGACGGATCGATATATTGTATCGTCTGTAGAGACGCGCCATGACACGTCTCTGCAATGGCACCCGATGTTCACCTACCACGGTTTCCGGTACGTAGAGATCACCGGTCTGCACGAAGAACCGAAACCCGAAGATTTCCAAGGACTTGTGTTTTACGATGAGATGGCCACCACGGGCACTTTCGAGTGTTCAAACGAGATTATGAACGCCGTCTATCGCAACGCCTACTGGGGCATCCGGAGCAACTACCGATCCATGCCCACCGACTGCCCGCAACGCGACGAGCGCATGGGCTGGACCGGCGACCGCACCACCGGCAACTACGGCGAATCGTACATCTTCAACAACCACCGGCTCTACTCCAAATGGCTAACGGACATTGAGGACAGCCAGTGGGAGACCGGAAGCTTGTCGGACGTATGCCCGGCATACTGGCGCCGCTATACCGACAATATGACCTGGCCGGGGGCGTTCATCACCGTGGCAGACATGCTGTACACCCGTTTCGGCGACCTCGAACCCATCCGCCAGCACTACCCCGCAATGAGACGCTGGATGGAGCACATGCGCGAAGCATACGGACCCGATGGTGTCATCACCCGCGACTGCTACGGCGACTGGTGCGTACCACCGGAGTCTCCGGAGATGATTCACACGAACAATCCTTATCGTATCACCGAAGGAGGATCTGTCTCTACCCCATTCTTCTGCCATCTATGCGACATCATGGCCAAATTCGCAGAACTTCTTGGCAACCAAGAGGATGCAGACCACTTTCGTTTTGAAAAGCAATTCTCCACCAATGCCTACAACGGAATGTTCTTTGAACCTGCGACAGCCAACTACGAGAACGGCACAGTGACCGCCAACATCCTGCCGCTGACTTTCGGCATGGTTCCGGAAGAATGGGAAGAGGATGTCTGGGAAAATATCATCCGAAAAACGGAGGATGATTTCGGCGGACATGTTTCCACCGGCGTGGTGGGCATCCAACAGCTGATGCGCACGCTCTCGGACCGCGGACGCGCCGACCTGGCCCTGAAACTCGCCACCAACGACACTTACCCGAGCTGGGGCTATATGGTACGCAACGGCGCCACCACTATCTGGGAACTGTGGAACGGCAACACCGCTGACCCAGCGATGAATTCCGGCAACCACGTGATGCTCCTCGGCGATCTCATCCTTTGGGAATACGAATACCTCGGCGGCATCCGCGCCCTGGAACCCGGTTACAGCAAAATCCTGATACAACCCACCTTCATCGATGGTCTCGACACGGTGCGCTGCGCCTACGAGTCCGTCTCCGGCCGTATCGAAAGCAACTGGCACCGTAGTGGGGACCAAATGATCGGGGAAATCCTCATCCCCGCCAACACCAAAGCGGAGGTCCGGCTGCCCGGCGAAGAGGAAGCACGCCATTACGGCAGTGGAAGGTTTCTATTGTTCACGAAGATAAAATAATCAAACAATATGGAAAAAGAACGCAGTATTGACAGATTAGCCCGTTACATCATTATTCTGGGCACCTTGGCAATAGCCGCCTTATTGGGCTATTTCTTCGGAAGCGTATTGGCCTATATTTTGTTGGCCTTTGTGGTCTCTTTGATCGGTCAACCCGTATTTCTGTTGCTCCAAAAAATTAAAATCAAAGGAAAATCCGCACCGGATGCCCTTTGGGCAGTAATTACTCTTGTTCTTATTTTCGCATTGTTGATATTTGTAGTCATGCAGGTAATCCCAGTGGTCACAAATATAGTGCGGGAGGCCTCATTCATGAAGGAGCAGGGGGACATCGACAGTCAAAACATCATTGAGCAAGTAAATGACTGGATCATCCTAGTGATTCCTTGGGTTGGAGAAGACTTTGATGGGATCCAACTGCTGATCCAAAAAATCTCCGAAGTACTGGATCTGTCGAACATCTCCGACATCTTGGGTTCGGTAGCCTCTGCAGTGGTCGGACTTGCTGTGGGACTTTTCTCCGTCATCTTCATCTCCTTCTTTTTCATCAAAGACGAAACGCTGTTCGGACGCATTGTCGGTGCGCTCGTGCCTGATACGATTGAGGACAAAGTGAAAAAGACCATCCTTGATATTGAGCGACTTCTGTCCCGCTATTTTGTGGGGTTGATTGTTGAAATTTTCGGGGTGGTGTTGCTCAATTGCCTCGGTCTGTGGCTCATTGCCCGCATAGATTTCAACTACGCCCTCGGCATCGCCTTCATCGCCGGTCTGCTGAACATCATCCCGTATGTGGGACCGCTGATTGGCGAATTGATCGGGGTCATCCTCTGTGTGATATTAAAGTATGGTGCCGGCATCGGATTAGGCGTGAACATCTGGTTTTTTGCCCTGATTGTCCTGGGAATCATGTTGACCACCCAGTTGGTGGACAATTTCATCTACCAACCGCTCATCTATTCCACCAGCATAAAGGCCAGTCCGCTCGAAATATTCGTAGTACTATTGATCGCCGGACACATCGGCGGCGTGGTGGGCATGCTCATCGCCATTCCAACTTATACCGTTGTCCGAGTTATCGCCAGCCGATTCTTCTATGACTACAAGTTGGTGAGACGACTGATTCCCGATGTGGAGAACGAGGACACAGAGGCGGTAATTTTGAAGGACAAGGTGATGAAGGCGATGAAAGACGAGGAAGAAAAGATGAAGAAAATATGAAGATGAGATGAAAAAAACGTTACATATTGTTCTTTTGGTTTTGTGGGCGGCTGTCACTCGCGGGCAGTACATCACGTCATCCAATCTTCCCATTGTGATTATAAACACCGACAATGGTGCCAGTATTCCCGATGAGCCCAAGATTGGCGCGACCATGAAGATTCTCTATGTCAACGATACAACTATCAACTACTTATCCAACCAAGACGATCCGACTTATCTGAACTACAACGGCCGTATAGGCATTGAGTGTCGCGGCTCCACTTCGCAAGGGAGCTACAAGAAGCCATACGGTTTCGAGACGCGTATGGATGATGACATCACCAACAACAATGTCTCTCTCATGGGGCTACCGGCAGAGAACGACTGGGTGCTCACTGCCATGAACGATGAGCCATCATACGTGCGTGACTGCCTTTCCTATTATCTGGCTTCAAAACTCGGTCACTATGCGCCACGTACGAAATATTGTGAAGTCATTGTCAACGGAGACTACCGTGGGCTATATTTCCTCACCGAGAAAATCAAAGTTGACAAAGACCGCGTGAACATCGCTCAAATGGATGCCACTGACAATCAATATCCCAATGTGTCAGGAGGTTACATTATCAAGGCCGACAAATTGACCGGCGGCGATGTACCCGCGTGGACCACACCCACTTTCGATTATTGGCAATATGTGGACTATATTTACCACGTTCCAAAACCTGAGGACATCGCTCCCTCGCAGAAGGCTTACATCCACAACTATTTCGACACCGTTCAAGCAGTGGTTGCCGCCCACAACCAGAATGTCAACAATGGTTATCCTGCCTACCTTGATGTTCCGACCTTTGTGGATTTCATGATTATGGGCGAATTATCGTCTAACGTGGATGTTTATCAATTCAGCACTTTTTTCCATAAGGACCGTAAAGGAAAATTCCGCGCTGGACCTGTTTGGGACTTCAACTTGACCTACGGTTATGATTTTGGTTCCGTAGGACGTTCCCGCTACGATGTGTTGCAGTTTGACAATGGCGACAATATCGGATCCAAATTTTGGCGCCAACTTTATGAAGACGAGATTTTCCGTTGCTATCTCTTTCACCGGTGGCAGGATGTAACTGCTGAGAATGCAGCACTTTGCTATGAAAACGTCACCCAGGTGATGGACAGTCTTATCGAACGTATCAGCGCCTCCAGAATTCGCGATCGGTTGCGTTGGTTTCAATTTTACAATTACAACGACCATATCAACACGATGAAATCATGGTTGCAGAACCGTTATGCGTGGCTCAACGACGAATGGGCAATTTCCAGTGAGTGTATTCCAGAAGAATTGCCGCCGTTAGTGATTTCCAAAATCAACTATCATCCGACTTCGCAACAAGGTTTCAACGCTGATGATTTAGAGTTCATCGGCATTGTCAACAACAGCGACGACACAGTGGATGCCTCCGGATTCTATTTCCGGGAACTCGGCCTGACCTACACTTTCCCCGAGAACGCACTCATAGCGCCACACGAGGAAATCTTCCTGGTCTCCAATGCAGTAGCTTTCCAGCAATGTTACGACAAAACGGCTTTCGGCACTTTCACCCGACATCTTGACAACAAGTCCGAGCATTTGGTGCTGGCCGATGCATGGGGCAACGTTATCGACGAGGTGACCTACGCCGACGTGCTGCCTTGGCCGTTGAGTGCCGATGGGCACGGCGACTTCCTCATCCTCATAGACCCGAATCTGGACAACAAATTACCGGAGAGCTGGATGGCATCGAATGTCTTTGTGAGCATTCCGGACAGACAGTTCTCCCCCACCCTGACAATCAGTCCCAACCCGACCACCGGTCTTGTGCGCATCGAATGCGAGAAGCCACTGAAACGGATTACTATCACCGATATGCAAGGACGTGTGCTACTAGATGAGACAGCGGAAGGCAACACCGCCATCATAAATATAACCAATTATCCTTCTGGTGTTTATATCATCAAAGCGATTAATTGCGACGGCGAGACACAGATGGGGAAAATAGTAAAGAAGTAAGCGGTGCTCATAACAGGATTCATCGGTATAAGACGAGTATAACTAGCCCGTCAATCGCGCAACAGATACTGTTCATCATACTCTATTCCTGCTTTCTTTAGCTGGCGGATAATCTCCTGCCTATAAGATTTCTTCTTGTGGTGTTCTTTCTGCCGCATAATGTATCGGCGCACCCGTTCCTTCTCCGTGTAGCCGCAAGTTCCAGCATAGTAGCTTCGCGCCCAAGTGGTGAAGAGCGGGAACTTGTCAGGATGAGCTCGCAGGAATTTCCCTGCCGCGAGTTTCAGGTCATGAACGAAGGAAGCCACCGCCATTGTGGGTGGCAACGAGACCAAGATGTGGATGTGGTCGGGCATGCTGTTGATACGGATCAGCTTGCAGTTATGGTGATTGCAGAATCCGTTGACGAAGGCGTAGAGGTCGCGTTCGTGTACTTCCGTGATGGCCGGCACACTGCAGTGCGGCCGGAAGGTGATGTGGTAGTTTAGTTGGGTGTATGCCATACTTTGTTTGGGGTTTGGTTTGGTTTGGTGGTTGGGTGCTGCTGACACTGGCGAGGCTCCTCATACCGCAAGTCCGCTCCGGACTCCCGCTTGACGAGGCTCCCTGCGCTGGCGAGGCCTCGGACACCGCAGGTCCGCTCGGGATCCCTGCTCGACGAGGCCCTCTGCGCTGGCGAGTCCTCTGACACCGCAGGTCCGCTCCGGACCCCCGCCTGACGAGGCTCCCTGCGCTGGCGAGGCTCCTCACACCGCAGGTCCGCTCCGGACCCCCGCTTGACGAGGCTCCCTGCGCTGGCGAGGCTCCTCACACCGCAGGTCCTTCGGACACTGCGGTAACCAAGGGGTGACGCTTTCAGCGTCGTGACCCTCGCTCCGAATCAGCGCGCAAAAATAACAAAATAATTCATACGACGTAACAATAAGTTATCAACCGCATCTGGTTCCTTTCCCGAACCGACAACCTTGCTGTCCCAGTTCTCTCACTCTTCTACGGCCACCCACTCGACCGCGAAGCGGTCACCCCTCCATGACCGCGGCGTCCGAAGGACCCGCGGACCCGCACCCACCGACCACCACGCGCTCCCGATCACCCGAGACCACCGCCCCAGGACCCGCGGACTCGCACCCACCGACCACCACGCGCTCCCGATCACCCGAGACCACCGCCCCCAGGACCCGCGGACCCGCACCCACCGACCACCACGCGCTCCCGATCACCCGAGACCGCCGCCCGCCAGTGCCACAATCAAGAAAAGGCCGGAAGAAACGAATCCTCCGGCCTTTCCGTAAAATAAACCTATATGTGCGATCACTTATTCGAACGAGAGAATCGCCTCCTTGATGATAGCGATGGCCTCGCGAAGTTCCTCTTCGGTGATAACCAACGGAGGAGCGAAACGGATAATGTGCTGATGGGTCGGTTTGGCCAACACGCCAAGGTCGCGCATCTTCTCGCAAACGTCCCAAGCTTCCTTGCCGTTCGTGGGTTGGATGATGACGGCGTTGAGCAGACCTTTACCACGCACTTGCTTGATCATCGGGCTGTTCACCTTGCTCATCTCCTCGCGGAAGATCTTGCCGAGGTATTCAGCACGTTCTGCGAGTTTCTCTTCCTTCACAACCTCAAGAGCAGCGATACCGACACGACATGCGACGGGGTTGCCACCGAATGTGGAGCCGTGTTCACCGGGCTTGATGTTGAGCATGATGTCGTCATCGCACAAAACGGCAGAAACGGGCATCGTGCCGCCAGAGAGGGCCTTACCCAGAATCAAGATGTCGGGACGCACACCTTCGTGGTCGCAAGCGAGCATCTTACCCGTACGGGCGATACCGGTCTGAACCTCGTCGGCCATGAAGAGCACGTTGTGAGCCTTACAGAGGTCGTAACATTTCTTCAAATAGCCTTCGTCCGGCACATAGACGCCAGCCTCACCTTGGATGGGTTCCACAAGGAAACCGCAAACCATCGGATCTTCAAGAGCCTTTGCGAGAGCATCGACGTCGTTGTAGGGGATCTTGATGAATCCCGGGGTGAACGGGCCGAAACCTGCGTAAGCGTCAGGATCGATGGAGAGGGAAATGATGGTGATGGTACGACCGTGGAAGTTGCCGTCGCACACGATGATCTTAGCTTGGTTTTCGGGAAGACCTTTCTTGTCATAACCCCAACGGCGGCAAAGCTTAAGAGCCGTCTCGTCGGCTTCAGCGCCAGAGTTCATCGGCAGAACCTTGTCATAGCCGAAAGTCTCGGTGACATATTTCTCGTAAGGTCCGAGGCAGTCGTTGTAGAAAGCGCGGGAGGTCAGGGTGACCTTCTGAGCCTGATCGATCATGGCTTCGATGATCTTTGGGTGGCAGTGACCTTGGTTCACTGCGGAATAAGCGGAAAGGAAGTCGAAGTATTTCTTGCCTTCCACGTCCCACACGAAGGGACCTTTACCGCGTGCGATGACCACGCCCAGGGGATGATAATTGTGCGCGCCATAGCGGGCTTCCATGTCCATTGCCTGCTGGCTTGATGTAATTTTTTCTACCATAATGTTTTATAATTTAGATGAGTAAACTTTTAACCCAATTTAATAATCGGCAAAAATAGTATTTTTTTGCACATAAATCAAGCATTTGTTTTTTTTACTTTTGCCTTTTGATTACTGCCAATTGCCTAAAAAATTGTATCTTTGCCGATTAATAATAACAATATTATTGTGGGTAAAAACGGCATAAAAAAAGCGCTCAAAATCACTGCATGGGTCGTCGGGATTTTCCTCGCATTAGACCTGCTGCTGGTCGGGTTGCTTTTTGTGCCGTCCATACAAACGTTTATAGTTCACAAAGTTACAGAGTATCTGTCTGATAAATGGGGTACCGAACTCTCCATCGGGGATGTGCATATCACCCCCACCCTCAAACTTGTGTGCCATGAGGTGGCCATCAAGGATCACCATAACGAGAACATGATTTACTCCAGCACCGTGAAAGGACGTTTGCGCTCTCTCAAGACCAAACCTTTCCAACTCGGCCTCGGAAATGTGGAATTCGACGACTTGGATGTCGTGCTTCGCACATACAAAGACGAAGAGACTATCAACATCGCCGTTTGGGCAAAAAAATTCAAAACGGGGGAAAAACATGAGCCCTTTACCCTGACTTCCAATTCTGTTGACATCACTAACGGCCGTTTTGTTCTCATCATGGACAGCAAGCGCGTGGTTTACGACACTTCCGGACAACCTGACATTGACTATGCTTTCCTTGAGCTGGCTGACTTGAATGTCAAAGCCAAGGATTTCAAGCTTATAGACGCTGATGTCGCCATGAAATTCAAGCAATTGGCATTCAACCAATACGGCGGTTTCCAACTTAAAAAAGGGAGCGGCAATTTCCGAATTTGCGACACCACTTTGACATTCACCGACCTGAGGCTCAAGACTCCACAGAGCGACTTGGATCTGGATCTCTATTTCCGCTATGACAAGTGGACTTCATACGGTGAATTCTTAGATTCCGTGCGTATCGGAGCCGAAATACGTCCTTCCATGCTGGCCATGGACGACATCGCCGACTGGGCTCCAGCCATCCGTGGGATGAACGAGGTTTTCAACTTGCAGGCGGACACTGTTGACGGCGTGGTCACCGACTTCGCGCTCAAAAATGTCAAAGCCGGTTGGAACGATCGCAATCTTGTGCAAGGTGACATCGCTATCCGCAACGTTATCCAATTCATGAAGGCCCGTTTCGATGTGGCGCTGGATTCCTCCGTCGTCCATGTTCCAGACATTGCCCAATTCACCCTCCCCAACGGCAAGACCATCAAATCTAACGCCATGCTGGACAAGTTGGGCACGACCACCGTTTCTGGCTCTTTCAAAGGTGATTTGTCGCAATTTAAGACGGAATTGCTGGCCGCCACGGGAATGGGAACGTTGAAAACAGAGCTCTCCACATCAACCGAGGACGGCAGGCTATCCTTCCAAGGGAATGTCTCCTCCTCAAATTTCAACCTTGCCCGATTGCTGAACAATCACAAACTCTTCGGGAGATGTCGGCTGAATGCCAAAATTGACGGACGGATGGATTCTATCGGTTTCTCTGCCAGAAATCTGAAAACAGTACAAGCAAACATCACCAGCCATGTGTCTCGGTTCCCGATATTGGGTTACCCGTTGCGTGACATTCACATTAAGGGTGACTACCATAACAGTCTCTGTAATGCTGAGCTCACCACTGATGATCCGAATTTGGTTTGCGAGGCTGTCGCACAATTGGACCTCTCGCAGTCAGAACCATTCACTCAGGGCAGTGTTTCGTTACATCGTCTGGCGGCCGGCAAAATCGGCCAAAGCCTCCCCCTGGTGGACTCCAATTCCACAAAAGGGATTGACAGAATCATCTATATCATGCAGCAGAACCCTTCTGTGGAGCTGAGCTTTGATCATTTCCAGGTTGCGATGCACGGTTCCAATCTTAACAATTTCAATGGATTTCTCGCCTGTGACAATGTCAAGCTACGCTATAACGAGGACAGCCTCTCCAACGAGCGACTCCGTCTAACGGCCATAAACAATGCTCTTTTGCACAAATATATACTCTCGTCCAACATAGCCAATGCATCTTTCGAAAGTAATCTTCCTGTAAATCTGGTTGTGGACTCTCTTCAGCATTTCGCGCACAGCTTGATGCCGTCTATCATTCCGGATGTGAAAAGCCAAACTCTCGCTTCTGGACAAAATATAGCCACTGAAATCCCCGACTTCATCAAAATTCACATCCAAACCTATAACACCCGTGCCGTCACCAAACTTCTGCTTCCTGACATGTACGTTTCTCCCAACTCAATCATCAATTTGGAGGTCAGAGAGGGACATCTTTCGGACAAAACCGACATACAGCTGCCGCTTATTGGCATTCGGAAGAAGTTCCGGATCCATAACCTTACCGTGAACGGTCAAACCAACGGCACAGGCAAACTCCAATTGCAAGTGGGCGGCGATTCCATCATTGTACATGTTGGGAAAGGGAAGTTATTGTTCGACAAATTGAACCTCCAGGCGCAAACTGAAAACAATCAAATACAGTATGATTTGGCATGGCATAATCCATTTAATGAAGCACAGAACATCTCCATGTTGTCTGGGTTTGCCGATATCGAAAACACCGATGACATCGTTATCCGGCTGAAACCTTCCAGCATCTTTCTGAAAGATTATGAATGCCATTTCAACGACCAAAACACCATCCATATTCTCCCCCATCGCTTTGTTTTCGACAACCTGCTCTTCTCTACTCATGAAAGTTTCGTGTTGGTTAATGGCGCGTATGACACAAAAGACTCTTGCCGGCTCTCCATGGCGGTGAAGAATTTCGATCTTTCTCTCATCAACCAACTGACAGGCAGTATTTCTCTGGGCGGTTTGCTTTCCGCGGACCTGAACCTGATAAACCGGGAAAACCGACGTCTCATTTACGGAAAAGCCATCTCTGACGAGTTGAATGTGAATGAGACACGTTTGGGCGATTTATTCCTGATAGCCGGCGTGAACGACGAAAACAATGTCAGATTCTCTGGAGGGTTGTTTAACAGTACAGCCGAAAAACTTGACTACGACTATCTTTCCGGCTTCTCCATCCGGGATTTCAAGGCGGAAAAGGACATTGTCGCCAACATATCCGGCTCATACGAAAAGAAACAATTGCTGGCAAAGGCCACCTTTGACACTCTTCAAGCAGATTTTCTGGAGCCTTTCCTGAGCAGCTTCAGTGATGAGTTTTCCGGCACGGCTTCCGGCGAGCTCTCGCTCCATGTTTCCCCAGACAGCACTTTCTTTGAGGGGACAGTACATGTTTTGGACGCGTTAATCGGTATCGCACCATTGGGTACCCGATATATGGTCAAAGACCAGGACATTCTCTTCAACAAAAAAGGCATTTTTTTCCAGGATATGCATTTCTCTGACGATGATCGGAACGAAGCAATACTTTCTGGAGCAATTCTGCACAATATGTTCAAGAATATGCAGTTAAACCTACAAGTCAAAGCGGATCGGATTATGGTCTTGAACACGCCGCGGACAACCAACACCGTCTTCTACGGGAAAGGATATGTCAAAGGCGATGTCTATATTTCCGGCGAAGGCGACCATCTTTCATTTGTCGGCCCCAGCCTTCAGACGCTTGAAGGCTCCAAAATCACACTGCAAGTCACGAGTACGAACATGGCCTCTGAAACCAATTCCATATATTTTGTAGCCAGAAAGGATGAAGTGGTAGAAGAAGTGCCGACAAAGAAATCATCCACGGAGTTGGTCTTTGACTTTACATTCAACGTCACTAATGATGCTGACATCGTGCTCTTCATTGAATCCATCGGAAGCACAATCAATGCCAGGGCTGACGGCCAGTTCCAACTACTATACAACAGCAACGACGCACTGAATCTATACGGCAACTTGTTGTTGCACTCAGGAGACATAAAAATTGCATTATATAACGTTGTCAACACCCGGTTTACGATGGTGCCTGGAGGAACCATCAATTTTGACGGTCCGTTGAATGACATGACCGTGCATCTTGGTGCCTACAAGTCCTCCAAAACGAGCCTTTCGAACATCATTCCCGCCGAATATCTGTCATCTGGCAGTGTGGATGTGAACTCGTACATGTTCCTTGACGGCCCGCTGATGCAGCGCATCGAACCGACTTTCAAATTCGAGTTGCCAAACAGCAGCAACGAGGTACGGAATTTGTTTTATACTGCTATCGACACCCAGAACACGGAGAACATGACTAAGCAGTTCGCCTATTTCCTGGTCACAAATAGTTTCATGCCTGAAAACGTATTTGCCAACAACACTGGGGTTTCAAACATCGCAGGTCTTGGGTTATTCAGCAATGTGCTCAACAACCTGCTCAGCAATGTCATGGACAACAAGAATGCCTCTTTCGGCATCACATACAATCAAGCTACTGAGACAAGTTCTGCGGAATATGGACTCCGGGCAGACGCAAACCTGTTGAAAGACCGCGTGACCATGTCCACCCGCATTGGGTACTATGATGACCGCACGGTAACAGATGCCACTCGGAACATATACGGCAATTTAACAGTCGAATACAACATCAACAAATCAGGAACCTGGCGGCTGAAAGCGTTCACCTATATCGGCGACCGAGACAACACATACTTCTACGAAAATAATTTCAACAACTATACCGCTGGGGTTGCGCTTGCCTACAAGCAGGATTTCGACAATCGGAGGCGAATCAGAAAAAGCAAACCCGCTAAAAAAAGGAGCCCCATGAGCTATGATTGACCAAAGCATTCTGTCAGCATCAATTTTAATCAATAATCTATCGTCACCAATCACAGAAAAATAAGAAATCACCTATCACTAACAATCATAAAATGAACAATTTCGGATTCACAATAAAGAAGACGCGCTCGTTCAACCTGAGCCAGGCGGACTTGCGCAAGGCAAACCGCCTGTTAGAGGAAGTCCCCTCTTATCGGAAATGCATAGGGTGCGGAGGTTGTGCGGCGACTTGTTCCGCCCGCCAGTTCACGGACTTCGACATCCGCAAGGTGCATAACACTTTCCGGAGAGGGCAATACGAAAAGCTCGCCGACGAACTTCGCAAGTGCATGCTCTGCGGCAAATGCACCCTCGTGTGCCCGCGCGGCGTGAACCTGCGCTCGCTGATCATCAACATGCGCCAGTTATTAACCCCGTCAAACGAAACATTCTAAGCCATGGCAAACTTTCATCCCTTCGTAGTACCTTTCGTGTTAGGGACTATTGGTCTCTTCGTGATTTGCGGTTACAAATATGTCCGGTGGATCAAGCAGTTCGACCGCAAGCAGCAGGCACTTATCCGGAAAAACATGTTCTCCACAAAAATCCTTCCGGCTATTTGGGAGATGTTCTGCGAATGTCTGCTCCACCTGCGTATCAGCAAGAAAAACTGGCGGTTAGGCTATATGCACCGCAGCATCGCCTTCGGTTGGTTCCTGCTCATCGTGGTGGGCGCCATTGAGAGCCGCATCGGTATCAAAGGACCGTTCCATTTCTGGTGCGCTATCTTCTATCGGTTCTTCCACCAGAACATACCCGCCAACGGCACGGAATTTTTCTTCACCCAGCTGATGGACTTGATTCTGCTCTACGTCCTCTCCGGTATCTTCCTCGCCTTTTTGAAGAAGATCCACTCCCGCATCCTTGGCATGAAGCGCACCACCAAGCACACCGTCATGGACACCACCGTGAAGATCGCATTGTGGGCCATCTTCCCGTTGCGGCTTCTGAGCGAGTCGGTCACGGCGAGACTGCACGCCAATGGTGGTTTCCTGACACAGACACTCGGCGACCTCTTCAGCCGCCCTGTTGCCGAATTCCTCGAACTCCCCTGCTGGTCTCTTTACTCCATCGCACTTTGTGTCTTCTTCCTTATGATGCCCTTCACCCGCTACATGCACATCTTCACCGAAGTGTTCCTCATCTACTTCCGCAAGTTGGGGCTCCGCGACAGTGTGAAGATGACCGGCTACACCAAGTTCGAATTGAGCGCCTGCTCGCGCTGTGGCATGTGCATAGACCGTTGCCCACTCTACAACACGTTGGACATCAATGACGTACAAAGCGTCTATCTGCTTCGCAACCTCCGTAATCTGGAACACCAACAAGATATCCTCGCCGCAGGCAAGAACTGCCTGATGTGCCACCAGTGCGCCGAGGATTGTCCCGTGGATATTGACCTGATGAGTATCCGCAGGATTTCCCGCGACAAGGGCGACACCGACATGGCTGACAACTACCGCTACTTAGATCCGGTGAAAGGATTCAACGCCATCGGGCGCGTGGCCTACTTCGGAGGCTGTATGACCCAGCTCACCCCGACCATCTCCGAATCGATGAAGACCATCTTCGACGCTGCCGGTGTGAAATACTGGCATCTTGACGGAGACAGGGCAATCTGCTGTGGCCGTCCGCTGATGCAGCAAGGATTCAACAAACAGGCCGCTGACCTGCGCCGCAAAATCACAGAGCTGATTAGTTCTTGTCACGCAACTGCGCTTGTCACCTCATGCCCAATATGTTACCACACATTCAAACACGAATATAACCTCACCATACCTGTGTATCACCACACCGAGTATATTGACAAATTGATCAAGGGCGGAAAACTCTCTGTAAAACAATCCGACACCACATTCACCTACCATGATCCTTGCGACCTCGGGCGTGGCTGCGGCATCTACGACCAGCCTCGTGCGGTACTAAAAGCAGTGGGACAGCTGAAGAAAATCTCCGCCGAGAAAGAAAACAGCGTCTGCTGCGGCATGAACCTCGGCAATACAGTGCTCTCGCTTGAAGAACAAACCAAACTGCGCGACGCATCATTGAAGGTACTCACGGAACCGAATCCCGACGTGGTTGTTACCGCCTGCCCAATGTGCAAAAAAGCATTCCGACATGGTACGGAGGCAAATGTGAAAGACATTGCAGAAGTGGTCGCAAAGGCAATAAAGGGTTAATTTTTAATTTTGAAATAGTAATATTTTAGAGATATGATTTTTGATATTTTATTTTACATTCTGATTGGTTTTGCAATTTTGGCTGTAATTGTATGCCATTTTCTTTGGTTTAAGATGCGCCGGATTCTGAAGAAAGAGCAAGCATATATCAATGCGATAGATAATGTCCTCCCTTTTCGTTTCATGGGGAAATTCCGTTCTTTTGTCAGCTCTTGTTCCGATGACAACAAACGGGCGAAATACATTCAGGTTTACCATCAGACTCGTACATGGCAGACTCTTACGTTACTATCCATCGCTGTCATTGTTGTTGCCTATTTGTTTGTGATATAAATCCTACACTGATGACGGAAAAGCGATGTATGAATGATGAAAAAAGGATGAAACTGACTGAAGCCTTTTCCCGTTGTTAAAGAAAATGAACCCTATACCAGATAACAACAAGCTTCCCGTCACCCCTGAAATCCGCGACTACGTTGAGGCGCACATCATCCCGCTGTACGACGGGTTCGACAAGGCGCACCAGCGCGATCACGTGCGGATGGTGATTTCGCAAAGCATGGACTTGGCGGCGCAGATGGAGGTGGATGCGGACATGGTCTATATTATCGCCGCCTATCACGACATCGGGTTGTGCGAGGGGCGGGAGCACCACCACGAAGTGTCGGCACGGATGCTGCTCGCCGACAACGAATTACGGAAGTGGTTCTCGGAAAGCCAGTTGCAGACAATGGCGGAGGCCGTGGAGGACCACCGTGCCTCCTCCGACCACGCTCCGCGCAGTCTCTACGGGCGCATCGTGGCCGAAGCCGACCGCTTCATCGACCCCGACACCATCATCAGACGCACCGTGCAGTATGGCATGGAACACTACCCCGAGTTAGACAAGGAGGGGCATTACGAGCGGATGGTGCAGCACCTGCACGAGAAGTACGGTCGTGGTGGCTACCTGCACCTCTGGTTCGACCACTCCCCCAACGCAGAGCGGCTGGAGGCCCTGCGCAAAACCATCGATGACGAAGCCGCGCTGAGACGGAAGTTTGAGGAATCTTACGGACAGGAGCGGGCGGCCCGACGGATGGAATTCGACGCAGTCATCATCCAAAACGAGAACATGGACGCCGCCTACGTGGAAGTCCCCTTCGACATCAAAGCCCTGTACGGCAAAGGCCGCCTTTCCGTCCACGCCACCTTCGACGGCGTGCCCTACGACGGTCAGATCGTCAAGATGGGAACGCCCTGTTTCATCATCGGCGTCCGCAAGGACATCCGCAAGCAAATCGGGAAAAGTTTCGGCGACGAGGTACACGTCACGTTTGAGGAGTCGTTGAAATGATGTCGGAAGCAAAAGCAACAGTCTAATTCATAGAAAGTTAATTCACCAATTCTATTTTTTTGTCATTTTATGATTATCGTTTTATGACAAAAATTTGTATCTTTGCCGCGGATATAAACTAAAGATATGATAAACCCTTTTGTTACAACCGGTTATGCGGGCGCAGACTATTTCTGCGACAGAGTGCAGGAGACCAAAGACATCACGGCGTGGCTGCAGAACGGCAACAACATCGCCTTGATTTCACCCCGGCGTTATGGCAAAACAGACTTGATACGCCATTGCTTTGAACAGCCGGAAATAAAAGACAACTGTTACACTTTCATCATAGACATCTACTCCACCAAGTCTCTGTCGGAGATGGTCAACAAAATGGGGCGCACCATCCTCGAAGTGCTTAAGCCCAAGGGGAAAAGGCATTGGGAAACGTTTCTCAACATCGTCCATTCGCTTAAGGCTGGGATCTCCTACGACGCCATGGGGTTGCCCTCTTGGGATGTGTCGGTAGGTGAGATAGCCAATCCCAACAACACGCTGGAAGAGATCTTCCACTATTTGCAGCAAGCCGACAAGCGGTGTTTCGTGGCCATAGACGAGTTCCAGCAAATCCTCAAGTATGACGATGCAAATGTGGAAGCGGCATTACGCACACACGTCCAATACTGCAGCAATGCCAATTTCGTTTTCATGGGATCGCAACGACACCTGATGGGAGGCATGTTCGTCTCCCCCGGAAGGCCTTTCTACCAAAGTGTCACCGTGATGAACCTCGGACTGATTGACCGGAAGAAATATTGGGATTTTTGCCAGATTCATTTCGAGAAAAACAGAAGAACCATCGACCAGGAGGTGGTGGAGCATTTGTATGACCGCTTCGAAGGGATCACCTTTTACCTGCAGAAAGTAATGAATGTGCTTTTCATGCGCACCCCGGAAGGCGGAAATTGCAGCATCGACGACCTACAACCCTCCATTGACTACATCGTGGACTTCACGCAAGCCACATACGAGGATTTGATGTACCAGCTTCCCGAAAAACAATGCCGCGTGCTGAAAGCCATCGCACTCGAAGGCAAAGCCAAGCACATCACCTCGGGAAAGTTTGCCAAACAATACCGATTAGCGTCACCCAGCGCCGTGAAATCAGCCGTCAATGCCCTGTTGGACAGGGATCTGATCACGATGGACAAAGGGGTTTACCAAGTGTATGACAAATTTTTAGAAATCTGGTTGAGAAGAGCCCTATGACAGGGAAAGACAGCTCGTTTTACCGTCCCAACATCCGTTTCCGTTCCTCCTCAGGGAAGCGTTCGATAGCGTAGCGCAGCATCGTGCGGGGCATTGTGGTACGGTGGGGTTCGAGCCATTCGCGGAGGCGTTGCTCGTCGCGCTTGCCCGCCTCGCGCAACAACCAGCCGGCGGCCTTCTGCAGCAGGTCGTGCAACGGCTCGGGCTTCTTCAGGAAAAGCTCCGCCAACGCGTAGGTGTCGTCTAACTCGCCGTGGCGCAGGAACTGCATCGTGGTGACGATGCCAATGCGTTGCTCCCAGATGGTGGTACCGTTTTCCACCATGTCGTACAGCATCTTGCGGTCCTTGTCGAGGAGCCAGACACCGAGGATCTCGTAGCAGGTGAGATCGACCAA
>JAFXTE010000015.1 GCA_017525245.1 Bacteroidales bacterium
CATCGTCAAATTCGGTTCCAAACAATTTTTTATATAATTCCTGAAGCTTTGGGAAATTATATCCATAACCATAGGATGATGGAATTTTACACAAATCAATAGAAGCTTGCATTGTACAATAAGAAATCTTAGTGTCCAAAATATCTCTCATGTCAAGGCGAACTAATTCAGCACCAACAATCTTTTTGTCAAATTCGACATTGTGTCCTACAATAAACGTTGCTTTGTTGAAATCCTTCAAAAAAATATCTAAAACCTTTTTAATAGAAACACCTTCTTCTTTTGCTTTTTGAGTTGTAATCCCATGAATGTTAGAAGATGCAATCGGTATGGAAAAATCTTCCGGTTTAATAATATAATTGCCGGTGCTTATCCTTTTACGATTTTGATCAGTTAGAATCCATGCTAACTGCACTAAACGTGGCCAATTCTCAACATCTGAACTCGGTGCATTGTTGTTTTTAGGTATTCCTGTGGTTTCTGTATCAAAAAACAAATAACATTCACGATGAGATAATAATTTTTGGGCATTGCTTCGAATCTCTGAATATAATTGTTTGGGAAGATCTTCATCGTATTTATCAGAATCTACAAAAGATAAAAAATTATCATCATGAATCATAGACAACTGTTCTTCAACATCTTCATATGTGCCCACAAACCTACCACAAGCAATCAAACTAGCAATATTAAAATGGGACATATCACTATTTGATTTTGTAAAATAATCCAATGCTTTAGAATAATCTCGATTAACTCCATCGCCTAAAATATACTTTAGCGCTAATGAATTATAAGAATCCGAAGTAGCACATTTCTCCAACCATTCTATGGAATCATCCTTCACTTCAACAGATTCGTTTAAAAAGCTGCCAATAAATTCAGCATAGCATTTACAAATTTCAACCAATTTATAAGCTAAATTTGACGCCTCTTTCTCTAATATGTATTCGTTGCCAAAGTAACCGGTGTGGCAGCGGAAGATGGAGCAGCTTGTTATATAATAAGAATGAATCTTAACTCTTCCACAATAATGAAGAATAAGATTGTGAATGTTGTTGACACCTATTTCCAAAGGCTCATGAGTTGGAGTATTCCGAAATAAGAGAGACAGGGACTCATTTCTTTGTTCTTTTGTCACATAAGGATAAACGAAAGAGTTTCTATATTTATCTATGTATTTAGTGTTTCCGAATGCATCCTTTTCATAACATAAAAACTCATAGCTATTTCCATTATGATATAAAGAAGGGGGGAGAACCAAATGTGTTTTCCATCCAAGTTCTAACCTCCAGAAAAATCTTTTATAATGAAAATTAGGGGAGTATGTTTTAGATTCAAATTCGGAATCTAAATCATCACATTTAAAAATTATATGAAAACCACGACCGCTTCCGCTTCTAATTACCCAAGGATAATCTTTAGGTAAAGATAGATACGTGAGAAAATCTTCAACTAATCTGTCTCTATTGATACAGAAATCGACATCGTCAACATCAATGGCGCGGTATTTATTCCAACCTAACACTAATCCAATGCCGCTGTTTCGATACCAGTCTTCTGAAAGAATAAACTCTTTAGTTTGCTGCTCGTTGTAAAAATCGTCTATTGTATATCCCCATGTAGCATCTACAGACTTGAAAGAATTGCATCTATAATTACCCTTTATCTTAGTTATGTTCATTCCAAAAATATTGTATAGAATAGACATGACTTTAAGTTGCGTTTCATTTCTACGAAACACATCATCAGCGCTGATTCTTTTATTTTCATTTGATACTATATAAGGAATAGAATCTGAATCAGAAAGATGTGTATAGAGGAAAGTATCAGGATCGACGTTTCCCCGAAATTCTCTTATCGAGCGACATCCGACGAAAGAACGTTTATCAATTTCAACGGAGGTACCTTTAATCACTATTATATAGAGTGATTCGCATCCACTAAAAGCACCTTCATGTATTTTTTTTACCTTTTCAGGAATAATTATTCTTGAGAGGTTGCTACAGCCATAAAACGTGTAATCTTTTATAGCTTCAATGTCACGAGGTAGCCGTATTTCTTTCAAATTAGCACAATTGCTAAAGGCCCAACCTTCAATTGATTTAACACTATTGGGTAAAAAGACAGTGTTTACTGTCGTACAATTTGAGAAAGCAGCCTCACCTATTTTAACAATATTACTATCAATTACAACATCATCTAACACTTTGTCGGAGTAGTACTTTATAAGAATGTCTTTGTCTTTGCTATACAAAGAGCCGTCTATAGAAGTGTAGTAGGGGTTCTTATCCACTTCAAAATAAATATTGTTTAATCCTTTTAATAAACTATGCTCGACACAAGCCATTCGGGGAATTCTTAATCTACGCAATGAGCATAGTCCCAACGGGCGATTATAGCTATTCTCTATATGTTCAACCGAATCAGGCATGTCTATTTGCAATAGATTTGAACAACCATCAAAAGCTGCAAAATCAACACGGTCAAACGAAGAAGGAAGGATAATCTGAGTTATATGTTTACAACCACTAAAGCCTTCGCCACATTGTTCAAACCCCTTTATCGAATCTGGAATAACAATCACTCCTTCAAGGGTGTTGTCTTTAGAGCATCCTTTTATATACTTTTTGTCATCTGATAGAATGACTCCATTGCTGATGAGCTTTTCGACTGTGTCTATCATATTGATTTTGGGCAATAAAAAGAACGGATTATTTGCAAGAGGATATTATACCCTCATGAATCAGAATGATTTTAACTGTTTCTATAAAACCAATGGTACATCATAAACGTACGCCAATAGTTTTCTCTCTTAAACTTATTAAAGATTTCATTATCTTGATCGGCCATATCATTATCCAAATATAGCACCTGTCTGAGTTTTTCCATTCTCTGATTTTCATCATTCACACAATTCTCCAAATCTCTGTAAGGAATGTCTGCAAAAAGATACCACAACCTGCGAATGTATTTCAGATTTCGGCAATTCAGATTCGCAGTTCGTATCATTTTGCGGTAATCCTCGGCATGAGCACACGATTCCTTAATCTGTATCGTCCCATTCTCCATATAGACGATGTCATTTTCCACTCCTTCAATATAAAACATCGGGAAAACAAAACGATTACCTCTTTTGGAATTACAGCATTGGGATGCAGGTCCCCTATCAGGGAATGTTCCGTCGCACGAAACGGTGAGATTCTCAAACGACACAGTGTGTGGTCGGGGAGGTAAAGTTGGATCCTGCACGCCTGTAAAATCGCGTGTACGTACCACCTCGCCCTCTGTCAAGGGATATACATTTAAATTTACATAACTGTTGAATTCCTTTGTTGTGCTCTTCTGAGGAATAACGTGTTCTAATGTCACCATGGAGTCATGCATTCCTAGATCCCTCATACAATAGCAACAGTAATTATCCTGATTCGCCAAAGCCAACCGCAGCATCCTTCCCTTTGCACCTGATGAGCGAAACGAACCGTCGTAATCTACATTTTGATAATGGAAGTGCCCATCATCTTCATTCACCCGACATTCGGCATTTAAGTACTCATCTGTGATTGTATGGCCTTCCTGAAGATGCGTTTTCTTATTGATGAATTTCATTTCCCATCTCCTTTCTTCTCTTTGCCACAATCTTTGTTAATCGTTCCTCATTGCCTTTTAATTTTGTCAGCAGCAATGATCTGACGTTTTGCGCCTGCTTTTTTAGATTATTCATCTCAAAATAGACAAGATTGTTTAGCAAATCGTCAATTTCCACATTGCTGGCATCAACTCCCATCACATCTTCCACACCCGAATTATAGTCAAGACCGTAAATATCGTTCACCACCTTGGGACATTTGTCACCGAATTCCATTTTAAGAATCTGGTTGTCCCCTTTCCCTGTCGGCAAATTGGTGAGTACCATTGGCGAATGAGTTGAGACAATGAACTGCACCTTCGGGAATACCTTTTGAAAAACATTCAGCACATCTTTCTCCAACTCAGGATGCAAATGAAGGTCTATTTCATCAATCACTACCAAGCCCTCAGGTTCACGATTACCATTTAGAATATAGGAGCGGTAAGCAATATCAAACACAATAGAATACAATCGGCGGTAACCTGCAGGCAAGTCTTGCAATCGCGAAAAGCTGCCGTCGTTAAAATATACAGTCAACTGAAATCCAGTTTCCGTTTGTCCTACGCCAAAAAAGTCTATGTCGTGGGATTGGTTTTTAATCCCCGGCAACAATGCGGCAAAAGCCATGATAAAACTTTCCACATAACCTAATTCCTCTGAAGGCTCTGCAGTCACTTTTTTGATTCTTTCCTCTTCCTCGATAATCTGTTGATATTCCACATTGCTTTTGAGTTGTTCTGCATCAAATTTATCTTCCAACTCCTTCTTTGTCGATGCCGCTCTCAACATGGGAGTGAAATAGGGTTGCATTCTGTTTAAACAATTGCAAAATCGAGTTTCCCAAATGGAGGTGCATGCCGTTTCTTCATCCCATTGATAGTAGCCAAAATTGCGAGGCATCACTCCATTATTTACAATATCCAACGCATTCTTCATGGTTTTTACATCCTTGTGTGGATATGAATCCGAATAGTAGGCAAGTAAAGGAAGGGGAGCATCACTCTCTTTCCACTCATTCATAAACTTGTTGAACGCATCTTTATAATACCGTTGGTAGAGGGCCGCATTGGTTTGATTACGCCGAAACAATTGCCACGAAAGTTGAGTACCGTTATATTCCGCATTCGCTTTGATACTAGCATCTAATACCTGTTCTCTTTTTTCGGTGTCAAATCTATAGTCACTTTCTTTGAATCCCCTAATATTCAGAGTACTATTTCCTTGCGAAAGAAAGTCTTTACCCAACGAGCGACTGTTGGAAAAAATAAAACTCATAGCCTTATGAATGGCGTGAATAAGCGTGGTTTTACCCGCCCCATTGCGCCCAATAATCACATTCACCCCAGGAGTAAAGCTGCATTTAAATGACTCGAATCCCCTGAAGTTTTTTATTTCTATGTCCTTGATTTTCATAAGTCAATACTTTCTTTTACATAATTCTCGATTCTTTCGCAAGCCAATTACCTTCTATCCATAATGACTGATTGCAAACTACAGATTTGCAGCCGCAAAAATAAAAAATAATAATATATATGGATGAATGTTGTTCGTTTTCTTACAAACATTATCATAGCAAAAAGTTGGATAGAATTATTTTGCGAAGAGAGGGGTATTTGATGGTCCAACGGTCAGTTCGCCGGCTACCTCCTACACGCAACTGTACGAAGACCAGATGGAAGAGCAGATGGCCAACGGCAAGTACAAATGCGTGGACGATTTGCTGAACAGCGGGGACACGTGGGAGATTTAATGCAGAACGCATAATGCATAATTGTGGGGAATCCGGGAGGGTTCCCCATTTTTTATTAATAATAATCCGGTCTGACTGGGACAATCCTCTGCGCAGCATGTTGCTGAAATTCGATTTCGGATTCGGTTTCGTAAAAGCCTCGTGTTCATACCAAACTCCATCCACAATCAAATCTGGACACTTTCCATAGTATGGTGTTCCGCGCAAGGTGCCGAATATTTTATCATACGCCGGGTTCTTATACGTTACATTCAGTTTTTGAGGCATCACCACCTGTTTGCCCTGCTGGGCGAAATATTTTGCACAGCTCAAGATACGGTGGAAATCCCCCGTGCTGCGGTCAATGGCATTATACACCACCACCCTCCCGCCGTTCGGGAAACTCGCCACCACTTCCGTAGTGAGGTCAACCTGATGCCTGTCAGTGTTTTTTGTCATCAACGGTTCTCTTTTTTATGAATCGGCAAAGATATAAAATTATTTAACATGCTGATAATCAGCAATTTATTAACAAATAATTGTAAAAAAAATGGTGCGTTATCGCAGAAAGAAATGTTATTCACTGGTCATCGGTTACCGAAGTGCGGCAACTCGATTAAAAGTTAGTAGTCAACTGCATCAGCGAGGGTGCCGTTTTTTATGAACATTTGTGAATAATAACTCTTCACGAAATGTTGATAACTATGTGTTTTTCCTGCCCTATTTTTTCTGATATTTGCAACATGAAAAACTCACAAGAAGAAACAATCTAATATATGGAAAACGAAACGATTACCACAAACAGACCGACGCGGACTTTGTCATACAACCGCATCGAGACCCTCCTCGGAACAACTGGCAAGCTGACTCCCCAAGCAGTGGAATTTGAAGAGGCGGTGCTGGGAGCCCTGATGATCGACGACAACGCCGTGAACGAAGTGCTGAACATCCTCAAGCCCGACATGTTCTATGTCGAGGCCAACCAACACATATTCAATGCTATCCAAAAGCTGTTCTCAGCGTCTCAACCCATTGATGTGCTGACAGTCACCAACCAGCTCAAGAAAGACAAGCTGCTGGAAGTCTCCGGTGGGGCCTCCTATATCGCCGGCCTGACCAACCGGATAAACTCTTCGGCCAACGTGGAGTTCCACTCCCGTATCGTGATGGAGAAGTTTATCCTGAGAGAGCTCATCCGCAACTGCAACACCATCATCAACGACGCCTACGACGACGGCAAAGACGTGCTCACGATGCTTGATGAGGCCGAGACCAAGATATTCTCTATTGTGGAGAGCAACCTCAAGCGCGACAGCAAGGAGTTGGGCGACGTGGTGAGTATGGCGTTGAACGAGCTGTCGGAGATCCGGGAGTCGCAGGAAGAGCTGCAAGGCGTGCCCAGCGGCATCCGTGCCATCGACGAGAAGACCGGCGGCTGGCAGAAGTCCGACCTCGTGATCCTCGCCGCCCGTCCCGGTATGGGTAAGACCTCCTTCGTGCTCTCCATCGCCCGCAACGCCGCCATCGACTTCGACATGCCGATAGCCTTCTTCTCGCTGGAAATGTCTGCCAGCCAGCTGGTTCACAGACTCTTCTCCATCGAGTCGGGCATCCCTTCCGACCACATCTCCAAAGGCAACCTCTCCGATGTGGAATGGTCGAAGCTGTGGGAGAATGTCGGCCATCTGCAAAGCTCGAACCTGATTATCGACGACACCCCTGCCCTGTCCGTCTTCGACCTGCGTGCCAAATGCCGCCGTCTGAAGCACAAATACAACATCCAGATGATCATCGTGGACTACCTGCAACTGATGCAGGCGGGCAACGACAACTCCAAGCACGGAGGCAACCGCGAGCAGGAGATCAGCTACATCTCTCGTTCGCTCAAGGCTTTAGCCAAAGAACTGAACATCCCCGTCATCGCCCTGTCGCAGTTGAGCCGCGCCGTGGAGACCCGTGGCGGCTCCAAACGCCCGATGCTCTCCGACTTGCGTGAATCCGGCTCCATCGAGCAAGATGCCGACATGGTGCTCTTCATCTACCGTCCCGAATACTACCATCTGGACACCTTCGAGGACAACACCCCCGCCGACGGCATGGCCGAGATCATGTTCGAGAAGAACCGTCACGGCAGCACCGGCAACGTGAAAGTCCGCTTCCAGAGCCAGTTCACGAAGTTCTGCGATGTCAGCGAAGGTTCCTTCGGCCCCGAGAGCAACTACATGTCTCCCTCGGCAGGCATCACCCCAAACGAGAATTTCGGCTACTACGACAGTGCGGCCAACAACGACGCCGACAGCGGCAGTAGTTTTGACGATCCCATGCAGCAGGGGTATGAAAATGAGACACCGTTTTGACGGTGAGACGATGAGACGATGAGACGATGAGACGATGAGGCGATGAAACGATGAGACGATGAAAAACGATGAGACGATGAAAAACGATGAGGCGATGAAACGATGAGACGATGAAAAACGATGAGACGATGAAAAACGATGAGACGATGAAAAACGACGAAACGATGAGACGATGAAGAAACTATCAATGGATGAACTCGGCAGGGTGACCCCCGAAGAGTTCAAGAAACAGGAGAAAGCGCCTATTGTGTTGGTGCTGGACAATATCCGCAGTATGCACAACGTGGGTTCCGCGTTCCGCACGTGCGACGCCTTCAACATCGAAAAACTCTACCTGTGCGGGATCACCGCCACGCCGCCGCAGAAAGAGATCAGCAAGACCGCCCTCGGCGCCACCGAAAGCGTGGAATGGGAATACGTGGAGCACGTTGCCAAACTGGCAAACCGTTTGAAATCAGAAGATTACTCGATCCTGCTGGTGGAGCAGACCGACAGTTCCATCATGCTTCAGGACTTCGACTTTGCCCAATACGGGAAGATTGCCTTGTTCGTGGGCAATGAGGTGTTCGGCATCTCCGACGAGCTGTTGCCCTTATGTGACGCCGCCATCGAGATCCCGCAGTTCGGCACCAAACACTCGCTGAATGTGGCGGTGGCCACCGGGATTTCGCTATGGGAAGCGGTAAAACAATGCATAATTCATAATTCATAATGCATAATGCATTCGTCACACATCACAAAAAAATTGTACTTTTGCACTCACAAAAAAATGTGGATATGAGCGAAAAAGTGACCTTTTTGGACAAGACATTTGTCAAATACATTTCTTCGGAAGAAATCGACGATGCTATCGCGCGGGTGGCTTCTGACATCATGCTGGAATACCGCTATGATGACCCGATTATGTTGATCACCCTCAACGGGGCCATCGTTTTTGCCGTCGATCTACTGAAACGGCTCGATTTCCCTTGCCGCATCACCTGTGTGAAGCTCGCCTCATACAGCGGCACCGAGAGTTCCGGCACAATCAACCAGCTTATCGGTCTCAGCGAGGACATTCGCGGCAAACGAATCCTCATCCTCGAAGACATTGTCGATACCGGAGCCACCTATATCCACCTGCACAAAATGCTGACGGAGGCGGGGGCCAAGGACGTCCGCATCGCCACCATGACGATGAAACCCGACGCCTACAAAGCCGACCTGCCCGTCCATTACGTGGGCATCAACATCCCCAACAAGTTCGTCATCGGCCGCGGCCTCGACTACGACGGCTATGGCCGCAACCTCCCCGACATTTATCAAGTGATCAGTGAATAGTGATCAGTGAACAGTTTTTATCGTATAATAATCCTTAAGCAGTCTCGAAGAGACAAGATTTTAATAACCCCACACAAGCGCAGCGCAGTGTGGGGCTTGTAACAAGCAAAAACAATATGAAACAAACCAACATCGTCATGTTCGGTGCCCCCGGCAGCGGAAAAGGCACCCAGGCCAAGCAGATGGCCGAAAAATTCCAACTTGAACACGTCTCCACCGGCGACCTGTTCCGTTACGAGATCTCCCACAAGACCCCGCTGGGCTTGAAAGCGCAGGAGATCATCAACCGTGGCGACCTCTGTCCCGACGACATCACCCTCGGGATGCTCCGCAACCATATCGAGAAACACGCTGATGCCAAGGGCTTTATCTTCGACGGCGTGCCGCGCACCATCAAACAGGCCGAGATGCTCGACGACAAAAGCTTCTTCAACAACCTCGACATCACCAAGGTCATCTACCTGAAGGTGGAGATGGAAGAGGTGCAGAAACGCATCCTCAAACGCGCCGAAATCGAGCAGCGCGCCGACGACACCCCCGCCACCGTCAAGGCCCGCGTGGAGAACTTCTTCGCCCAGACCATGCCGCTCGTGGAATACTACCAGAAGCAAGGCAAGTTGGTGGAAATCAATGGGATGCAGAATATCGAGCACGTGTTTGCGGACATTTGCAAGGTGGTAGAGACGCTGTAACAGTTAGTAGTTAGCAGTTAGTAGTTGTAACGAAAAGCCCCAATTCCCCCTTTAGGGGGATGCCCGAAGGGCAGGGGGTTAAAACCACTTCCTTGAGCAGCCTCGAAGAGGCAAGACGCGCAAAGCGCTAATAACCCCATACAAGCGTAGCGCAGTGTGGGGAATCAAAAACAAACATGCTATGAATAACCAAAACGAAAAAGCCACTCCCCGTCGCATCGCCGTCCTCGGCTCGACGGGCTCCATGGGTACACAGGCATTGGAGGTCATCGCTCTTCATCCTGATGTGCTGCAACTGGAAATCATCGCCGCCAACTCCAGCGCGGACATTCTGATACAGCAGGCGAAACAGTACCACCCCAACATCGTCGTGGTGGTGCAGGAAGAGGCCTACCGCAAGGTGAAAGAAGCGCTTGCCGACGAGGACGTGAAGGTCTTCTGCGGTGAGGAGTCGTTGTGCGACGTGTGCGAGATGGACTGCGTCGATATGGTGCTGTCGTGCATCGTAGGCATCGCGGGACTCAAGCCGGCGTTCCGCACCGTGTCGTGCGGCACCCCGTTGGCCATCGCCAACAAGGAGACCCTCGTGGTGGCCGGTGAGCTCATCATGCGCACCGCGAAGGAGCACAACGCCCCCGTATTGCCCGTGGATTCTGAGCATTCGGCGATTTTCCAATGTCTTGCGGGCGAGCAGTACAACCCCGTGGAGAAGCTGATCATCACGGCATCCGGCGGCGCGTTCCGTGGCTATACCAAAGAGCAACTGGAAACGGTCACCCTGCAGAACGCCCTCAAGCATCCCAACTGGAGCATGGGTCCGAAAGTGACTATCGACAGCGCATCGCTGATGAACAAAGGATTGGAGGTCATCGAGGCCAAATGGTTGTTCAACATGCCGTTGGAGAAGATCGACGTGGTGGTTCACCCGCAGTCGGTCATCCACTCCATGGTGCAGTTCGAAGACGGTTCCGTGAAGGCGCAACTCGGCGTTCCCGACATGCGACTGCCCATCCAATACGCCCTCTCCTACCCGCTCCGACTGCCGTTGCCTTACGACAGGCTCGACTTCAACAAATACTGTAATCTAACTTTTGAAACACCTGACAAAGATGTATTTCCATGTTTGGATATGGCCTACAAAGCATCGGCTGCCGGAGGAGGAATGCCCTGCGTGATGAACGCTGCCAACGAAATGGCCGTCAAGATGTTCATGCAAGAGAAGATCAAGTTTACGGACATCCCGCGCATCATCGAGCACGCCTTGGCCACCGCCCCGAGCATCCGTCCCAAAACCATCGAAGAGTACATTGCCTTGGATGCGGAGACGCGGGCGCGGGTCAACTAAACAGAGATTCCTCCCTATTGGACGATCACTTTCAGGTATTTCGTGTAATTTCCCACGCTCACCGAAAGACGGCATTCGTCGCCGGAATGGTAGGTCGTGTCGCTGAAGATCATGCGGAAGGTGGCGAACTGCACCATCCCGGAGGACTCTAACTCGGGTATATAGTCCCCGAAAGAGGTCCCATTCAGGATAAGATTGTCCGTTCCAACAACCAATTCAACGGGGTATCCCGTAGCGTATTGCCAGTAATAGTAAACCCCGGGGTTGGAGTTGATCCCAATTGCCTCCGTCTTGATTTTAATCTCACGGTAGCTGTTCAGCGGTACCTCCACGCTGTTGCCGGTGATTTCTTCATTGTCCATGTAGAACGTCACAATCGGTTCTCTTTCCACCACCGCAGGACTGCACGAAACCGCCATCACCCCGACAGCCACCAACATTAAAACAATAATCTTTTTCATATTCAACAAATTAATTCTCAAAATATTATTCATTTTCTACTAAAACACCTTTTTATAATTCATAATTCATAATGCATAATTCATAATTCTACATTCTTAATTCTTAATTCAAAATCCATACCCCACCCCAATCGCTCCAAACCCTTTGAAACCGGCACCGAGCTCAAAGCTGCCGAACCAATGTTCCCCACCCGCCCGGATGCCGAAAAGTGTCACATGCGGCGAGAAAAACAACGTTCGGGGATTCTTGTCGTTCGTGCTCGAATTGGTATTTATATCGAAATAGGTTGTGCTGTTGTCGGCGTAGCTCAAGTCGTAGTTCGTCACCCTGCCGATAAATTTGGTCAGCCCAAACGACAGCTCTGAGTATAGTGTGACGTGCGGTCGGTTAAACCACGAGAACCTCAATTCCGGCAAGAAGCTGAAGGCGTGGTATCGGCGGTCGCAGATGCCTGGCACGGTCTGAGTCAAGTCCTTGATTTCCAGATCCACATAATGGACGTATTGGGTGTGCAGACCAATCCACAGCCATTTCGTGGCGCGGAAGTGGTAGGCGAAGGCGAACACCGGCGTAGTGTGGAACCATGGGCTGAGCAGGCCTTTGTTTAGGTCGAGATCCAAATCAAAACCGACGGGTATGACAAACACAAAATACCGGTCAAATAGCGCGATGCCGGTCGCGTCGCACAGCTCCAGCTTGAACTCGTGACGGAAATATGGCATCGGCGCCCGTTCGCGTTTCTCTCGCGGTTCACGATGACGCTTCTCCTTTTCCGACTTGGATTCTATATCGAAAGATCCATCGTAAAACATCCCTGATAAAGAGTCAGCATCCTCACGAACGTCCATTTGTTGCTGATTTTGACGAAGATAGAGCGTATCGTGTACCCAGGTGGTGTCGCAGGAGAAAAGCGTGTCATGCTCCGTCACCGTCTCATAAATGTAGAGCGTGTCAGGTTTTTGCGCACACAATTTGCACATCCCTACCGACATCAGCAGGAACACAAAAGCCACCCTATATTCTACATTCTTCATTTATCATTCTTCATTAAGCATATACACTGTGTCTTTCATCACAACGGTCTTCTTCACATGGACTGTGTCGCGCTGTACGACAGTCTTCTTAACAACGACGGGTTCTTGAGACTCAAGACTTGGGACGTGAGACTTGGGACTCTGGACGTGAGACTCAGGAGTTTGGTGGTGTGACGTATGACGTGTGATGTTGGACGTAGGATTTACAGATGAGGGGACGGAATGATCTTCATTCTGTAAAGACGTTTCATGAAACGTTTCTACAACCACCCTTTCTGATTCTGACGGCAATGCTATCGTATCAACATTAACATTCTCCCCCGCTTGCGGTTCCGAAGGTTTCGGAACGGTATAGCGCAGAACGGCAAAGGTCACGAGACAGCCCGTAACGAAGGAGACCACCCCAATCAGCATCTCCCGTGCATGCGCCAGCAGCCAGATGCCCGCGCCTGATTTTGAGGCGACAGCGGCGGTTTTGATCTGCTCGTCCGAAAGCGTTTTCCGCGGCGCACGCGACACCTCCGACACCCCTTTCTCGAAAAGGCGGTCAATATCTGCTCTGTTGTTTTTCATTTCATTGTTATTTGGCATTTATTATTTGCCCGCACACCTAACGGCGTGCGAACCACCGTTCCTCCGTCATTTCTACCGAGCCCTGCAGACCTAACGGCCTGCAAGCCCTCATATATTCATCGTCATTCATCGCTTCATCGTAATCGCCTCGTCGTAATGCTCGTCCGTGATGGTGAACGAAAGCTTGCCGTAATAGGGCAGGTCATGAAAGACACGCCCAGTGTTCCTCTTCTCTTCGTAGGTGTATTTCGCAGATTGGAAATTGTAAGGACTGATACCATCGGTCTCCCAAGCATAATACTTTTTTTCGCGTATAAGTCCATCTTCTCCAAAACCTCCGAAGCCCAGCTTCACCGAATCGCCGTAAAAAACCTTGAAATAGTTCACGCCCTCGTCGAAACTGGCAGTGCCGATGCCGCCCAGCTGTTTAACAACGATTTCTTCGTTGGGGGCTAACGTATAGACTTTATTAGAGGGCACCAATGTGGAATCGTTGAGCATCGCGTCATGAGGGATGATGGTGACGTAATGCTTTGAAGCATTGCGGATGGCCACATCCTCGGTATAGCCGGGATCGCAGGCGGCGATGCACACGGCGAGGATGAGCAGAGCAGCGATCATCCCCACACTGCGGCCTGCGGCCTTATGTGGGGTTAATTGCCCTTCGTGCGGGTTGCCTCTTCGAGGCTGCTCAATGAAAGTGTTTTTCATATTATTGCTTTTACAAATGTGTAGGTAAATCCGTCATAGCAGTTGTCGCTTATAGAAAGTACATGCGGATCGTATCGGTCATCGTAGCTGATGACGGCGAAACTCTTCGGGAAAGGGGCTATTTTACCGTTGGTGGCTTCTGAAATTTTTTTGCACTGCGCCTCCGGAATGTTCAGGTTGAACCAGGAGTAGAAGGTATCATCGATGTCACCTTTTTTGTTATATAGGGTTTCATCTACCTTGTAATCAACTCGATATGTGCCAGATGTAATCTTTTTTCCGTCTTTATAGAAAGTAAAGTAACTGCCCTTGAAAACGAGTTTGGCTTCAAAGCCTTCGCTTTCAGGGGTGTAGTTGACCCCCGCGATGCCGCCGGAGGTGCAGTACCACTGCCACTTGCCAGTGAGCGCTTGCTTTTCGGGTTTGTTGCAGGCGGTTGCCAGCAATGCCAGCAGAATGACTGCTGTGAATTTCATTGTTTGTCTCATAACGTTATATTTTGGAATTACTCTTATTCTTGTCAATTGCCCGCACACCTAACGGCGTGCGAACCAACCGTTTCTCCGTCGTTTCTACCTAGCCCTGCAGACCTAACAGCCTGCAAACCTTCACACATTCATCGTCTTTCATCGCCTCATCGTTTCATCGCCTCATCGTTTCAACGCTTCATCGCTAATAAGGGCATCGAAATAAACACCTATAATGTGACCTTATGGTGATAAATTTCCGCCTCACCGATCGTAATGATGACGGTATAGGTTCCTCCTGGAACATTGTGAAGCGTATATTCCAACGTCTTAGGGCACAAACAGTTGGCCGAAATGTTATCATCCACCAGATAGTTGATAACAATCTCATTGTCCACAACATGAGCATCCACATCCACCGACGAGGCTGCGCAATTGAGCAAGAGTTCGTGGGTAATCTGGAGTTCGCCGTGCCCATAATTAAAAACAGGGTCTGGAAATTCCGACTTTTCTCCCGCATGGCATGCTGAAAGCTCGTTATCTGAAACTGTCAGCTTTTGGGGATTTTGCCGGCGGTCACAAGATGAGAACACCATGACCACGGTGGCCACAACAGCCATTATTCCTGTAACAACAACAATAAATGCATTCTTTTTCATTGTTTTGGCTTTATACATTAATTCTTTTTAACAAAAGCACTACTGAACCCATCAATCATATTGTCCCATAGCGTAAGAGACACTTCGTTAGAAAAGGAATTGATAATTGCGCTACCTGATGGGACTACGACTATTTTACCATCTGTAGCTTTCGCAATTTTCTCGCACTGCTCTTCAGGAAGATGTAGCACGCAGGACGTTGCATTGCCACACTCGGTTAATACCTCACAGTCTGATACGTCAATCCTATAAGAGCCGGAAGTGACTTTTTCCCCATCTTTGTAAAAAGTGAATTTGCTGCCTTTAAAGACAATTTCAGCATTGAAACCTTCAGTTTCAGGTGTATAGTTGACTCCCGCGATACTTCCCGAGGTGCATGTCCATTGCCACGTGCCGGCGAGCGCTTGCTTTTCGAGTTTGTTGCAGGCCGTGGCTAAAATCGCCAATGCGGCAATAACAGTAATTCTGATAATGTTTTTCATATCAATATCGTTTTGATTTGACAATTTTTATTTTCGCGGGCGTATGCGATACGCCCCTGCCGATTCATACATCGTATCATCGTTTCATCGCTTCATCGTTTCATCGCTTCATCGTTTCATCGCCTCATCGTATCATCGTATCATCGTTTCATCGCCACCGCCTTCAGCCGCTGCTGCAGCTCCGCCCGCGCGCGGGAAAGCAGAACCTTCGAGTTTGCGACGGAGATGCCGAGCGTTTCAGCGATTTTCGAGTGGGAGTAGTGCTCCACCGCGTAGAGGTTGAAGACCGTGCGCTGCTTCACAGGCAGCTTCCCGATGGCCTCCAACAGCTCCTCTTGCGAGAAATCCTTCTGCGGAACGGCTTGTTCTTCAGCTTCTTCCACCACCTCCTGACCGTGCAGGTTCTCGTCCCACTCCACCATCTCCGGACAGTCGCGCAGATGCATCAGCGCCTGGTTGACGGCGATCTTCTTCAACCATGCCTCAAAGCTGCCGAAAGCGCGGAAGGTGCTGGCTTTCTCCATCGCGGCGAGGAACGCGTCCTGCGCCAAGTCCTCAGCCAAATCCCAGTCGGCCACATACCGATAGCACGCGCCCACCATCTTCCCGATGTGCCGCCGATATTGCTCCGCCCAGAATGCTTCTTTCTTCATTCGTTCTCGCCTCTGATATTAGGATGCAAAAATACGAAAAGGTTACATTTTTTTGGCTGTTGGCTGTTAGCTGTTGGCTAAAACTTAGACGTAAACTTAAACTTAGACGTAGACTAATAACTCTTCACGGTACCTTACCGCACATTCAACATTCAGCATTCAGCATTCAACATTCAACATTCAACATTCAGCATTCAGCATTGATCAGAATCCCGCGAACGGCATGAACAACGGCGGGAGCAACAGCAGGAATCCCAGCACAATGAGCGCCAACAGGAACTTCCAGATGAAGCGGAACCAAGTAGAATACGGGATTCGGGCCACGCCAAGCACGCCGATGAGCACACCGGAAGTAGGCGTGATCATGTTGGTGAAGCCGTCGCCGAACTGGAAGGCGAGGACAGTGAGCTGACGCGGAATGTTCATCAGATCGGACCACTCCGCCATCATCGGGATGGTGAGCGCGGCCTTCGCGGAACCCGACGGGATGATGAGGTTCAGCAGGTTCTGCATCACGTACATGGTGGCAGTGCTGCCGATTCTGCCGGCATTCTGCATCCCCTGCGCTACCGCGTAGAGAATCGTGTCGATGATGTGGCCGTCTTCCAGAATGATGATGATGCCGCCGGCCAAACCGACGACCAGGGCGGCCACGAGGATGTCCTTGCAGCCTTCCAAGAAACTGCGGACCACCTTGTCGAATTTCATCCCGAAGGCGATGCCGGCGGAGATACCCATCGCGAAGAAGAGACCGGCAATCTCCATCACGTACCAGTCGTAGCCCAATACGCCCGTCACGAGAATCAAAATCGTGAACAGCAGGAGCGTAAGGATCAGATGGTGAACGGATTTCCGTGTGGCGAAGAATCCGATGAGGATGAACAGCGCCGCCCAGATCGGGAACAGCACCACGTGACGGCTGCCCAATCCCACGGTGATGTCCGTGTACGGCATCGTGATGGCGCAATAGAGCAATATGGCGGATACACAGCCATATACGATCCACGCCGCCCTACCCGACTTCACCAGCTCGTGTTTGTCCTCCGTATCGGCGGTCTTCTCACGCCAATAGCTGTCGATATTGTACGTCAGCGACTTTTCGGGATTCTTCTTAATGTAGTTGGCGTAAATCAGGGTGAAAACAATAGCGATAATGGTGAGAATTATCCAGCAAATCAACCGGTAGCCGATGCCCGAAAAGGTGGGCAGTCCCGACAATCCTTGTGCGATGCCGATGGTGAATGGGTTGAGCATTGCGCCCGCGAAGCCCACGTGCGCGGCCACGTAACACATCAGCACCCCAGTGATGGAGTCGTAGCCCATGGAAACGGCCAAAGGCACGAAGACCACAATGAAAGCGATGGTCTCCTCGCTCATCCCGAACACCGACCCGAACAAGCTGAACATCAGCATAATGGCAATAATCAGCAGGTTATTGACCCCGACCTTTCGGAAGAAGGCGTGCTGCTGCATCCGCTGGGTTTTGTCGAGGAAGAGCCAGATGCCCCGGTTGATGGCGTCGGTCTCGTTCATGACCCAGAAAGCCCCGCCGATCATCAGGATGAAGACGATGATGCCCGAGGTGCGCTCGAAGCCCTTGAAAAAGGCGGTGAAGACCTGCCAGGTCTGCGGCGCGGGATCCACCCGGTGGTATGAGTCGGCGACCACCACGTTGCGCTCGTGCCCATCGACCGTAACGGTCTGACGGTCAAATTGTCCGCCCGGCACAATCCACGTGAGGACAGCGCACACGGCGATGATGGAGAAAACGATGGTGAAGGTGTGAGGGATGTTGAATTTGGTACGCATTTTTGTAATGGTTATAGGTTATAGGTTATTGGTTATTGACATTGTGGGTATTGTGGGTATTGTGGGGGCGTATCGCATACGCCCATTTGTACACGCCATATCGCATATACCCTTGCATTTATTTCAAATGTATCAACGCCGCAGCGCCCAACACGGCCGCGTCGTTGGATTGCAGTTCAGAGAGTTGGATGGAGATGCGGTCTTTGTAGATGTAGAGCAGGTTCTCGGCGAAATAGCGACGCAGCGGTTTCAGCAGGGCTTCGCCGGCGCGGGTGGGACCGCCCATGAGGAAGAAGGCCTCCGGCGAGCAGAACGACGCGGCGTTGGCCATGCCGATGGCGAGCCAGTAAGCCGTGACATCGTAGGTCTTGAGTGCCAGCGGGTCGCCCGCGACGGCCATCTCGCCCACATCCTTGCAGGTGAGTTCGTTGCCAGAGAAGGTATCCGGCAGGTCTCCTTTGGCCGCCAATTCCTTGTAGGTCTGGCAGATACCACGTGCCGAGGCGTACATCTCCAGACAGCCCTTGCGCCCGCAGCTGCAGAGCCGGTCGCTAAGCGGGTTGACGATGGCGTGTCCGAGTTCCCCGGCCATGCAGCCGCGCCCGTGGATAAGGCGGCCATCGACGAAAATGCCGCTGCCGACGCCCGTGCCGAGGGTGATGGTCACGAAATGCTGCATCAGCTTCGCGCCGCCGTAGATGTGCTCACCGAGGGCGGCGGCATCCGCGTCGTTGGAGAGCGTCACCGGAATGTTCAGCATCCGCTGCAGCATCTCACATATCGGAATCTCCTTCTTCATCCGCAGGTTGGCGGTGTCCGCCCCGATGCAGCCCGTGTCGAAATGGGCATTGGGGGCACCGATGCCCACACCCGCGACTTCCGTGAGACCGTTCTCCGACAGCATCGCACGGATGGCACCGGCCATGTCAAGGATGTAAGGATGGTGGTCTTCGTATTCGGCAGTCTTCAAAATCTTGTGTTGCAGCACTTTGCCGTCCGGATTCACCAGTGCGATATCCGTGTTTGTGCCGCCTATGTCAATACCTATGGCAAGATGGTTCATAAATCGTGATTCTTGTAAAGGAACAGGGATTCAGGGCGCAAAGGTACATAAATTACGAATATACACAGACAGATAAAATCACCGCTGTAGAGACGTTTCATGAAACGTCTCTGCAATTCCAGTTACACAACAAAAAAGACGGGACATTCGCAGATGCCCCGTCTTTATTGCGATTGCAGAGACGCACGGTTGTGCGTCGTTTGTCGTAGAGACGCGCCATGGCACGTCTCTACGGATGGATTACAGCAGGTGGACAGCCACGGTCAGACCGGCCATCACGATGCTCACCATGCTCATCAGTTTGATGAGGATGTTCAGAGACGGACCGGAGGTGTCCTTGAAGGGATCACCCACGGTGTCGCCCACGACAGTGGCTTTGTGGTTGTCAGAACCCTTGCCTCCGAAGTTGCCTTCCTCGACATACTTCTTGGCGTTGTCCCAAGCACCACCGGCGTTGGCCATGAAGATAGCCAACACGAAACCGGCGCCGAGACCGCCAACTAACAGACCGAGGACACCAGCCACACCGAGGATCAAGCCCGTGCAGATGGGAGCCAAGATGGCGAGGATGGACGGGAGCAGCATTTCGCGTTGAGCGCCCTTCGTGGAGATGGCCACGCAACGAGCGTAATCCGGAGTACCCTCACCGGTGAGGATGCCCTTGATTTCGCGGAACTGACGGCGGACTTCCTCCACCATCTTCTGAGCGGCGCGACCCACAGCGTTCATCGTGAGACCGCAGAACAGGAAGGCCATCATGGAGCCGATGAAGACACCCACAAGCACTTTCGGGTTCATCAGGGAGACATTGTACCAAGTCATGAAATCGATGAGGTTGGCAGCGGCCAGTTCCTCAGCAGTCTTCTCAATACCGTCAGCCACAACAGCAATACCGTCGCTGGCACCTTCGGCGATACGCACGAGAGCCATCTTGATCTCTTCCACGTAGGAAGCGAGCAGGGCGAGGGCGGTCAGAGCGGCAGAACCGATGGCGAAACCTTTACCGGTAGCAGCAGTTGTGTTGCCCAGTGCGTCAAGAGCGTCGGTGCGTTTACGAACCTCAGGCTCCAGACCGCTCATCTCAGCATTACCGCCAGCGTTGTCGGCGATAGGACCGTAAGCGTCTGTAGCAAGGGTGATACCTAACGTGGAGAGCATACCCACAGCGGCGATACCGATGCCGTACAGACCTAACGAAAGGTTCTCGGGCGTGAAGGCAATCTGGAAACCGTTGGCGCAGAGGTAAGCGAGAATAATCGCGACACCGATGGTGAGCACCGGAATCACAGTGGAAATCATACCCAAACCGATACCGGAGATAATCACGGTAGCGGGACCCGTCTGTGAAGACTCAGCCACCTTTTGGGTCGGCTTGTAGGATTGGGAGGTGTAGTATTCCGTTGACTTGCCGATAATCACGCCGGCGAGCAGACCCACAACAACAGAGAGGGAAACCTGCCACCACACGATTTCGGTAGCGTCTTTGAACAGCACATACATGATGCCGAACGTGGCAATGGCGATAAGCACGGCAGCGGTGTTGGTACCGCGGCTCAAAGCCTTCAGAAGCTCAGTCATGGAAGCGTCTTCCTTGGTGCGGACCAAGAAGATACCGATCACAGAGAGGACCACGCCCACGGCAGCGATCATCATAGGAGCGAGGATGGAGCGCATCTGCAACTCAGCACCGAGGGTGGCGAAAGCGGCAGCACCGAGAGCCATCGTGGAAAGGATGGAGCCAGCGTAAGACTCGTACAGGTCAGCACCCATACCAGCCACGTCACCCACGTTATCGCCCACGTTGTCGGCGATGGTGGCGGGGTTGCGCGGGTCGTCCTCAGGGATGTTGTATTCAGTCTTACCGACAAGGTCAGCGCCCACGTCAGCGGCTTTGGTGTAGATACCACCGCCCACACGTGCGAACAAGGCCTGCGTGGATGCACCCATACCGAAAGTCAGCATCGTGGTGGTGATGATCACCAGATGGTTGGTTTCGGGGATGAAGTAGTTGAGGATGAGGAACCACACGGACACGTCAAGCAGAGCCAGACCAACGACGGTGAGACCCATGACGGCACCGCTGCGGAAAGCGACCTGCAAGCCCTTGTTGAGGGTCTGACGGGCGCCGTTGGCGGTACGTGCAGAGGCATACGTGGCGGTCTTCATGCCCAAGAAGCCGGCCAAACCGGAGAAGAAACCGCCGGTCAGGAAAGCGAACCAGACCCAGCCGTTCTGCAGGTCAAAGATTGACATGATGAAGAACAGGATGGCCAAGACGATGAACACGATGGTCACCACCTTGTACTGCTGTTTCAGGTAAGCCATGGCGCCCTTGCGGACGTGCGAGGCGATTTCACGCATGGTGGGAGTGCCCTCGTCTTCCTTCAGCATTCTGCGATAGAAGAAGAACGCGAAACCCAACGCGACAATGGATGCGCAAAACACGATCCATACATACTTTACAAGATTTTCCATACTTTTTTGGGTTTTATGAATAATTTAGTTAAGTTGTTTCTTTTCAGCTGTTGGCTAATGGCTAATAGCTAAAAGCCAATTACAAATTCTCAAGAATATATTTCGCCAACTTGTTATACAAATACGTCCTCGTGTTCCCGCCCATGATGAAGTGATTCTTGTTGGGGAAGAAGAACTGGTCGTATTCGATGCCGGCGGCGTTCAAGCCCTTCACCAACTCCATGGCGTTCTGGAAATGGACGTTGTCGTCGGCGGTGCCGTGAATCAGCAAATACTTGCCTTTGAGGTCCTTGGCGTAGGTGGTCGGGGAGTTGAGGTCGTAGCCGCCAGGGTTCTCTTGCGGGGTGCGCATGAACCGCTCGGTGTAGATGTTGTCGTAGTAGCGCCAGTTGGTGACGGGCGCAACCGAGATGGCCATCTTGAAGGCGCCGTCGCCGCGGAACATCGACAAAGCGGAGAGGTAACCGCCGAAGCTCCATCCCCAGATGCCGATACGCTCGCCATCCACGTAAGACTGCTTCTTGAGCCAATTGGCCGCGGCAATCTGGTCGATGGCCTCGTATTTGCCCATCTGCTGGTAAATCACCTTCTTGAAGGCATCGCCACGGGTGGCCGTACCGCGTCCGTCAACACAAACGCTGATGTAGCCGTGCTGCGCCAACATTTGATAGAAGGCGAGATCCATCGCGCTGCTGTAGGCGTTCATCACCTGCTGCGAGCCGGGACCACCATAGCAGTTCATCATCACCGGGTATTTCTTGGAAGGATCGAAATTGGCAGGTTTCATCATCCAGCCGTACAGCGTCACGCCGTCATCGGTGGTGAAGCTGATGATTTCGCGATTCACGAAGCCATATTCATCCATCGTGTTCTTCACGTTCTGGTTGTCGTTCAACACACGCAACTCCTTGCCTGTCTTGTCGTTGATGGTGTATTTCGGAAGTGTGTTCAGGTCGGAGTATTGCAAGCGGTAGTAGTTGCCATTCGGACAGAACTCCGTGCTCGCCCAACCGTTTCCGGCGGTCAGCATTTGCTTCTTTATCTTCTTGCTGTCATAATTGATGACGTAGAGGTCGCGATTCAACACACCGGATTCATTTGAAAGGTAGTAAATCTGCTTTTTAGCTTCGTCAACAAATTGAATCTCATTCACTTCCCACTGTCCGTTGGTCAGTTGCTTGATTTCGCCGCCAAAGGTTACTTTGTAGATGTGGTTGAAACCGTTGCGTTCGGAAGTGACGATCATGGAGTTGTTATCATTCAGGAAATAGTAGTTGTCGGTCACGTCCAGCCATTTCTCGTTGACATCCTTATAAACAACATCCTGCGCCTTAGTGACAGTGTTGTAACGGATGAAGTCGAGTTGGTTCTGATGGCGGTTGAGCTTCAGCACGATGGCGTCGCGGCTGTTGGGCAGCCAATAGACACGCGGGAAATAACAGTTGCTGTTGTCGCCGAGGTCAAGACGGGTGTCGGTGCCGGTCGCAAGGTCGTAGATGTGTACCTCCACGAGAGAGTTGTCCTCACCGGCCTTGGGGTATTTGTACTTAAAATCAGTGGGATAGAGTTCGTCGTACATCGGGATAGTGTATTCCTTCACGCGGCTTTCGTCAAAGCGAAGATAAGCGATCTTGGTGCCGTCTGGCGACCAGGAAGCGGCCTGTGACATGTCGAGTTCCTCCTCATAAACCCAATCCGCGAAACCGTTCAGGATGTGGTTGGGCTTGCCGTCGCGGGTAATGCGCACTATCTTGCCCGTAGTCAAATCCTGATAGTAGAGGTCGCAATCGCGGGCGAAGACCACCTTGCTGCCGTCCTTGGAGAGTTCGGCAAAGCGGAGCAGATGCGCCGTGTCGGAAATCGGTGTAAGTTTCTTTCCTTCAATGTCATAGACGTAGTAATGCGCCAAAGAAGAACGTCTGTAGATGCTCTCCTGATCGAAGGCCAGCATAATCTTCTTCTCGTCAGCAGAGAAGGCATAATCGCTGATGCCCGAAACCGAAAGTCTTTCTTTAGATAATGCGCTCAAATCACTGTGCGACAATATAATACCAGCAACAGAACCATCACTGAAATGATGCCGCTCGATACCAGCGCGTTTGATGACGGTGTAATCGTCACTCACGGGCATGGCGGTGTAGCCGGCCACCCCGCGCGGGTAGAACGAAAAGTTGTCCCAAATCTCTTCAACGGTGATTTTCTTCGACTGCGAGAATCCGCAAACCCCTATAAACACAAGAAGGAGTGTAAATAATAAATGTTTCTTCATCGGCGAAAAATTTTAAGCCGCAAAGATACAAAATCCTTTAATATGAATGTTACGCTAATTCTAAAAATTGACTATTGTCTTAAACCATTCAGCATTCAGCATTCAGCATTCAACATTCAACATTCAGCATTCTCAAAACCTCACCGACACCTTCGCCGCCAAAGAATGCCCCATCTTCTCGTAGGCGGCACGGCGCTTGAGTGTGTAGTCGAGGTGGACGCGCACGTGCTCCTCGGGCCACCATTCGAGGTCGAAGGAGAAATAATGCGCGGTGGATTCCGGAATCTGCCGGTCGCGGACATAGTAGTCGTAACGGAACAACGGGCGTATGCGCTGCTGCACGTTACTCTTGCTCCCCCACCCCATGTAGAACCAGTATCCGACAAAAGCGTAGAGTCCCCGCGTCTTCACCAAATACACCGAATCGACTGTCATCGGGTCGTCCTCGGCGATGCCCGTGGTGCCCTGCAGGTACTCGGCACGGGCCGTCCAGTGCTTGCCGAGGTATTCCGCGCCCGCCGACCAGCGATTGCGCGGTGCGTTACGTTCTTTGTAGAGCGGGTAGTTACCGTAATAAACCGATCCCGACAGCCGGAAATCCTTCACAAACGGGTAGAAGTCCAGCCGTGCCGAGAAATCCTTGCTCAAGTTATCCTTGCGGATGTTGATACCAGCGCCACCGAAAACGCCGGCATAGTAGTTCAGAATCGGGATACGCTCGTCGCCGCGCTTGTAATCCGCCAAAGTGCCCGACAGCATCGCACCAATTTCCAGACCGTTGGCGTATTCGGGAATGCCAGAAACATCCACAAATCCGGCCAACGCCGCCACCGACTGCGACAACTCCACAAACTCCAAGTCCAACGGCGACAGGAAGTTGTCCATAGTGTAAGGGGTTTTGATCTGCCCGATCCAAAGATGGGCATACTTGCAGAATTTCACCCGCAGCCATGCATCGAGCAGACGCGGGGTGAAAGCCATATCCGCCTGCAAACGGAAATCCATCATCGGATGGAAACGCCCGGAAAAATCAAACCGGGCACGGCGCAACATGATGACATCGCTTTGCACCAGCGTGCCGTTGTCCTCGCGCTGCCAATCGTGGCCGTACTGTGTATCCACAAAACCGTGAACCTGCAGATAGTCACTGAGTTTCCAGTCTCGTCTTTGCTTGGACGCGGGAACAATGGAGTCCTGCTGCGCCTTCACACACGGAACGAGGAAAAGCAGGCACAAAAAAGCAACAAAGGTGGCCCTTTTCGACAAAATACGCCGTATCCCAAAACATAAAGCTAACATATTCAACATATTATCAAAACAATTACGCTGGAAAAAAATTTATGCAAAGATAGCAATTACGTAGTTTTTTTATATTTTTACACGTTTAAAATATAATAAGGTATGATTTCATGAAAAAATCTGCGTTTTTATATATAGCTATTATTGGATTGTGCTGTCTATCCTCATACGCGCAGACAAGTGTAAACATGGGGAGTACTTCCAGCATAACCGGCTGCGACTTCAACATTTACGACGATGGTGGTCCTACAGGGGCATACGGACCGCTAAACAATCACACCTTGACCATTCACCCGAATGCCGGTAGCGGACGCATTGCCATCGAAATCTCCAGCATAGACATCCACCACAATGACACGCTATACATCTACGACGGAACCACGGCTACAGGCACCCCTTTAGCCGTAATCAACAACTCAAACTACACTTACATCAACTATAACAACATCTACATGGCTTCGGAGAGCAATGCCTCGGGTGCTCTTACCCTGCGATTCAAGTCCTCTTATTTCATAACACTTTTCGGCAACAACCACGGGGCCGGTTTTGCGCTGCATGCCACATGTGTGGCTCCATGCCACCCTTTCAACATCACCCTGGACCAAGCCGGATGCTCACATGTTCCATCACTGCATCCTGACGACCCCTACCCCTATATTGACCTCTGTCCAAACGAGGAAGTGCATCTGTCCGTGAACGGGATCTATCAGCCTGGGGCGGGATATAGTCAAAGCGACGCCACCACGGTTTTCACATGGAATTTGGGTTCCGACACCACCCTCATCGGCGCCGGAATGCACGAGATCACCCACGTGTTTACAGCTGGTAAGGGATACGAGGTGGTCGTCACGGCAAAAGACACGCTGCAATGCCCAGCCACGCAGCCCGTCACATTTCGCGTGCGCGTCTCCGCCAATCCGGTGAAACACCTCGCCACGCTCCCCGAACTGTGTACTGGACAGTCCATCTCTCCCACATACGGATATGAGGACACCAACCAAATCGTTCTGAAGACAGTCGGGCACTCGCAACAAGCCTCCCTTATCGTCAACGACACTGTCTTCCTGCCTGACGGCAATTTCTGTCCGCCTTACGGCATTTACTATCGTTCCAACGTCACCTTCTCGGAATTCTCCCCGGGTGCCACGATCAACAGCGCCAACGACATCCTCTACGTGCGCATCAAGATGGAACATTCCGCCATTGAGGACCTGAAAATAGACATTTACTGTCCTAACGGTAGTTCCAGCACCATCCTTCCCAACCCAAACCATCAGACCCTTTGGGGTGGGAGCATGCAATATTTCCGGGTCAACATGGGAAGCGCCTGTCGGCCCGACGGCGGCGGCTGCTCTCCCTCACTAAATCCAATGGGAGATCCCTGGAACTACATCTGGTCCAACAACAACACTCTTGGATTCCAATATGCCGCCGCTAACGGATGCTGCTTCGAGACCGAAAATTTCCATAGCCATTATAACCCCCATTGGGACGACTCCAACTTCATGTATTTCGGAAACAACACACACTCCTACAGCGTGGATTCTTCCAATGTGGCCGAAATGACACAAATCTATCATCCCTACCAGAATTTCAACACCTTGATTGGCTGTCCGTTGAATGGCAACTGGTATATTCAAGTGCAGGATATGATTCAAGAAGACAACGGTTATATTGTGGAATGGGAGCTGGCGCTTGACCCGAACCTGCTGCCGAGCACCTGGGAATACTCAATCAACATCGACTCCGTGTATTTCACTGGAGGTCAAGTTATTGATGGGACAACACTGGTTCCGCAGACCCCTGGGAACCAACCATTCACCATAAACCTCGTTGATGAATTCGGATGCCAGTACGACACCACCGTGCTTGTCGCCACACACGCGTGGCCAGAGGTATCGCTCGGTGACATCCGGCAGATCTGCGACGGTCACTCCGTGACTCTGACTCCTGATAATCCAAACAACGCCTACAACTATCTTTGGAACACCGGAGCCACCACGGCGGCCATATCGGTCTCCGAACCGGGAGTCTATTCGTTGGCCGCACGTGTCATAAAAAGCGGGGAAATCCTCTGCCAGAGCAGCGACACTGTGGAGGTACAGGAAAGCGCAGCCATCACCACGAGCGTTAACGATGAGGTTTGTGCCGGCACGGACTACAACGGTTACGACTTCCACATCGCCGCCGCCGACATGGGAGTGAACGACCTTTATTCCACTACCCGCACCCTCACAGCCCAAAACGGATGCGACAGCATGGTGACCCTGAGCCTGACCATTCTCCCATCGACAACCGAGCACACTGAAGTGGCCGCCTGCGAGCAATTTTTCTGGGAGGGGGAGACATACACCGAAAGTGGCGAGTACACCCGCGCCTATACCAACTCACACGGCTGCGACAGCGTGCTCACGCTGCGACTCAACATCGGGCACCCTTCCGAGTACGAAATCTGGAAGACTTCCTGCGGGACTTATTATTGGAATAATTCAGCCCTTTCGGAATCAGGCGATTACACCAACACTTTCACCTCGACCAGCAATTGTGACAGCATCGTGACGCTACATCTGACCATTGTGGACACCGTGTTGCGTTCCTACAACTCCAACCCTGATTTTTGCAACACGGAAGAGACCACCCTGTCTGTGGAGGGGGATTTTGACAGTTACATCTGGAACACCGGCGAAGTCGGTCCTTCCATTAACGTGACGGCCAGCGGATTTTATTCGGTGACGGCCAGCAATGAAGTCTGCGAACGCACCGCCAAGTTCCAAATCCCCTACTGCCTGCCCCACCTGTACTTGCCCACTGCCATCACCCCGGGCAAGGCAGACGGGCTCAACGACTATCTTTCCCTTTCTGACTATGACAAAAGCCAAATTTCCGAATTCAACATTGACATTTACAACCGATGGGGAGAGCTTGTTTTCACCTCCAATGACAAGAATTTCCGCTGGGACGGCTCCAGAAACGGCAAATATTTTATCGACACTATTTACAATTACGTCCTCCGCTATACAGACCATCATGGTAAACCATATCGCATTTTAGGAAATATCACGGTGCTTTAGCTGTTGAAAAGGTCAAAAGCTAAAAGCCAAAAGCCAAAAGCTAATGGCTAAATAAAGCATATTCATAATTTGTTTATTTTTGCGCTCCTGTTCAAAACATATAAAAAACAGAAGATTATGGCATTAGAGCAAAAAATCAACGAAGACATCAAAGCCGCGATGTTGGCTCGTGAATCCCAGAAACTCAACGCTTTACGCGCTGTAAAATCGGCCATCTTGTTAGCCAAGACCCAAAAGGGCGGCGGCGGAGACCTTGACGAGGAGTCCGAAATCAAGATTCTGAAACAGTTGGTGAAACAACGCCAGGAGTCGGCGGAGACCTACAAAGCGCAAAACCGCGAGGATTTGGCCGCCGAGGAGCAGTTCCAGCTTGACATCATCCAAACTTACCTGCCGCAAATGCTTTCCCCTGAGGAGGTTGAAGCGACAATCAAAGGCATCATCGCCGACAACGGCTTCAGCGGCATGAAGGACATGGGCAAGGTGATGGGCATGGCCACCAAGACGTTCGCCGGCAAGGCCGACAACAAACAGGTGTCCGACATCGTGAAACGGCTTTTGGCCCAATAACATAGCCGATGAAGTATTACGTCGTGGCCGGGGAGGCGTCAGGCGACCTGCACGCCTCCAACCTCATCAAAGCCATCCGTGAGAAAGATTCCGCAGCACAGTTTCGCGGCTGCGGCGGGGACTTGATGCGCTCCGCCGGCGCCGAACTGCTCATCCACTACCGCGACATGGCCTACATGGGGTTCTGGGAGGTTTTTGTGCACCTGAAAGAGGTGTTAGGCAACATGAAACGCTGCAAAGCCGACATCCTCGACTGGAAACCCGACGTGCTCGTGCTGGTCGATCTTCCCGGCTTCAACCTGCGCATCGCCGAATTCGCCAAACAGCACCATATCAAGGTCGTTTACTACATCTCGCCCCAGATTTGGGCATGGAAGAAGGGCCGCATCAAGCAAATCAAGCGCGATGTCGATGAAATGATGGTCATTCTGCCCTTCGAGAAGGATTTCTACGCCAAACACGACATGGACGTGCATTACGTGGGACATCCGCTGTTAGATGCCGTCAGCCGCGACCTGCCCCAACGCGAGGATGTCCGCAACTTCAAGACAATTAACAAATTAGAAGACAAAGAGATCATCGCGTTGCTTCCCGGCAGCCGCAAGCAGGAAATCAACGCCATCCTCCCGCAGATGCTGCAGATGGTCGAGCGGTTCCCGCAATACCAATTCGTGGTCTCCACCGTCTCGTGGCTCCCGAAAGAGCTATACGACAAATATTTGCAAACACCCGCAGAGACGCGCCATGGCACGTCTCTACAAAACGGCAATGTACGGACAGTCTGCGACCAGACCTATCCCCTACTCGTCAACGCCAAGGCCGCCATCGTGGCCTCCGGCACCGCCACCCTCGAAACCGCCATGATCGGCACCCCGCAGGTGGTCTGCTACGCCGGAAGCGAACTCTCCTACCTGATAGCCAAGCACTTGATATCGGGCATCAACTACATCTCGCTGCCCAACCTCATCATGGACGCCCCCGTGGTGACCGAGCTCATCCAACACGACTACAACACCGAACGATTAGAAAAAGAATTGCGCCTCATCACGGAAGACGATCAGAACATCGCCGCGATGAAAGCGCAATATGAGGAATTATACACTCGCTTGGGCAACGGCTCCGCCTCACAGAAGGCCGCCGATGTAGTCATCCAAGCCGCCAAGAAGTAATCCTACCAGACCAGCTTGAAACCCGTGCTGTGCACGTTGATAATCTGCACGTTGGGTTCGTTTTTCAGCAATTTGCGCAAACGGGTGATATACACATCCATATTCCGGCTGTTGTAGAAGCTGTCCTCCCCCCATATCTTCTTCAGCGCATAGCTTCTGAACAGGACATCGTTACGTTTCTCGTAGAGCATATCCAGCAAAGCCGCCTCACGGGAGGTCATTTTGTGCTCTTCCCCGTTGGAAATCAGGACTTGACGCTTGCGATCAAACTGCAGATTCCCGATGCTGACGATATGGCTTTCGGGTTCTTCCTGCGCCCCCGTGCGACGCAACAGCGCCTGCATCCGCGCTAACAGGATCTCCATCGTGAACGGCTTCGTGATATAATCGTCACCGCCGATGGACAACCCCTTGATCATATCCTCCTGCATCGTCTTGGCAGTCAGAAAGATAATCGGGATCCGCTTGTCCATCTTACGGATTTCCTGCGCCAACGTGAAACCATCCTTCAAAGGCATCATCACGTCTATAAGGCAAATGTCAAACTCATTGAGGCAGAAAAGCTCATACGCCGCCTCGCCATTGTTGGCATGTTTCACATCAAATCCCTTGCCGGTCAGCACCGTCGTCAGCACCTTCCCGAGATTCATATCATCTTCCGCTAATAATACCTTTTTCGGTTCCATATTGTTTTGATTTATGAAAGTGCAAAGATACAAAACTTTTTACAATTTGTGGTTTGCGCTCTTTAACTTTTACAAGGATTTTTTGAATTCTTTATATTACTACCCCGCCCTACGGGCACCCCTTCTAAAATAGAAGGGGAATTGGACTTCGACCGCCACTACCCAACAAAACCGAGGGAATTCTTCATTCTACACTCTTCATTCTACATTCTACATTATGCATTATGCATTATGAATTATGAATTAATACCCGCCATGCCACTTCCTCAGAAACCATTCAATCCCCAGCAGCAGCACGATGGCAGCGAAATACCACGGGGAGTTCAGCAGCATGGAGTATTTCTTCTGGTACGAGGCCACGGGCTTGATGTTGTCGTTGGCCTTGATTTCCTTGACCACCTTCTCCAACTCGTTGCGGGCGAAGCACTTGCCACCGCTCGTCTGGGCAATGCTCTTCAGCAGGTCGTGGTTGGCGACCAGATTGGCGGTTTCCACGAAAATCTCCTGCACGGAGAAAGTGCCGCTCTTCTCGTAACTCTTGTTTCCGAGCTGCGTCTTGGCCGTCCATGTGTAAGTTCCAACCGGTAACTCACCCATATTCAAGTAGTACGCGTTATTTTGTTTGGAAAACTGCGCGTCGTAAGTGGTATCGCCGCTGCCCTTGATGGAGAGTTTCACGTCAGGCGTGTTCACCAGCTCGTGGCTCTCGTTGTAGAGTTCGGCGGAGAATTCCACCGGGGCGTTCTCGGCGAAAACGGCGTTGTGGCGCACCCGGAACGGACTCTTGTCGTTCTTGGCCACCAAAAACAGCGCGGTCTTGTTCACAATCTCGTTGAAAGCATCGTGGTTCTGGGTGTTCACGTAGTCATAAACCTTCCACGACCAAAGTCCCGTACCCGAAATGACACCCGTCTTGGCTCCGTTCACATCGTTGAACATGATCAGCGGGTATTTGGTTTCCACGCCGCTAATCCTCTGTGTCATAAACAGATTTGCAGAGACAGCCGCCCTATACGTTCCAAACGGGGCTTGCAACGGCGGCAACGTAGGCAGCAACTGTTGGGCCTCTTCCGAGAAAGAGAACAGCATGAAATTGTTGTTGTATGACGCTGTGGCGTTGTTGACCATATTCTTGCCCTGGGAAATCTGCAGCCCTGTGTTCAAGCCATTGAAAGCGCTCAAATCTGTCTGTGTGCCAACAATATACAACGATGACACTCCGCTTTGACGAATTTGCGAAAGCAGCGAGGAAGCAGGATGTTTCTGTGAAGGCAACTGATGCAGAATGACCAGCCCAAAATCGGATGGATTGTCCTTAAATTCCTCCACGGATTTCACGACAACCTCGTAGTTGTCAGAGAGTTCCAAGGCGGAACGGATAGCGGCTACATCGGGGTGCGGTGCGTCATAAACTATCGCGATTTTGTCCTTGGATTCGATCACGCGGATGAAGAACTGCGCGTGGTTGTTCTTGTGTGTCACCTCCCCGTCTAACTCGTCCAAATCGACTTTGAACTTCTTGAGGCCAGGATTCTCCGCATCCACCAAGAAAGAGACCGTCTCAAAATACTGGTTCCCTGATATTTGCAGCGTCCTGCTGAAAACTTCGCCCTTGTCATCGGAAACGGTGATCTTCGCACTCTTGCCGGCCAGCTTGCCCGCCTGCACCTTCACCTCCACGGGAGCGCGGTTGCCTTTCAGCACCTCCTTGTTGTGGACGATGTCGGCGATGAAGAGGTCCGTGGCCTGCTCGTCAGAACCGAGAGCAACGGTATATACCGGAAAGCCAACCTTTTGGGCGGCGTAATACGGGTTCGAGCCAATGTTGTAGATGCCGTCGGTGAGCATCACCACCGCCCCGACATTACGGTTCGAATACAGCAGACTGATGTCATCGAATAAAGCGGAAAGGTTCGTCGATTTATCGGAGAAATCCACGTTAACATTCTCTTTGTCAACCAATTGGTTTTCATCGCCCACAAGATAGACATCCACATCGTACTGTTTGGCGAGTTCGTTGACAACATTCTGCAGCTGCTTCGGATATTCAGTCGTGTAGAAATCCGCGTCTTTCCCGGATTTGATGGATTCGCTGTTGTCTATCGAGAAGATAATCACGGGTTTGTCGGTCTGCTTGCGGATCATCTTGAGCATCGGGGCGAGCAGCAGGAATGCAAGCAGCGACATCGCGAGCCCGCGCAGCGAAGCCATGATGATGCGGTCGCGTTTCTCGAAAGCCACATTGTCGTTGCGGAAATAGAGATACAGCGCATAGCCGACACCGAGCAGGACGGCGAAAAGCGCCAACCAAAGCGGATACTGTGTAAGTAATGACATTTTAGTTGGTTAGAAAGATTTGATACCGATAATGTCACGCACCTCGCGCACCGTCTTGGCGGCACTCTCGCGAGCACGCTTAGCCCCTTCGCGAGCCACCTTGCTGATATAGTCCTCTTGTTGTTTCAGCTCCTGAATACGCTCATACACTGGCTGCACAAACGCAATCATATCGGCGGCGAGCTGTTTTTTCATGTCACCGTAGCGGATGGCGCAGTTCTGGTACTGATCCTCGAAATACTGCAGCGTGTCGGGCGCGGAAACGGCCTTCATCAGCTGGAAGAGGTTCTCCACGGCCTGCGTCTTGGGCTGACCCGGTTCTGTGGGACCGCTGTCGGAGACGGCCTTCATCACCTTCTTGCGAATCACTTCCGGAGCATCAGAAAGGTAGATGCAGGAGTTCTCGTTATCGGACTTGGACATCTTGGTGGAGCCGTCCAGACCGGGAATCTTCACCAGCTCGCTGCCGAAGTTGTAAGCCACGGGCAGTTTGAAATACTCGTTCTTATAAATGCGGTTGAAGCGTTGCGCAAAGTCGCGGGTCATCTCCAGATGCTGTTCTTGGTCCTTGCCCACGGGCACCTTGTCGGCGCGGTGCAGCAGGATGTCGGCGGCCATGAGCACGGGGTACGTCAGCAGACCTGCGTTCACGTTGTCGGGCTGACGGCGCACCTTTTCCTTGAACGAGGCAACGCGCTGAAGTTCACCGATATAGACGTTCATAGAGAGCAGCAGGGAAAGCTCGCACACCTGCGGCACATCGCTCTGCACGTAGATGGTCGCCTTCTCGGGGTCAAGTCCCGCCGCAATATATTCAATAAGGATATTCCTCACGTTGGAATGAAGGTCCTTCGGGGTCGGGTGAGTTGTAAGTGAGTGATAATCAGCAATAAAGAAGAAACATTCGTTTTCTTCCTGCATTTTGATGAAATTCCGGAGGGCACCGAAATAGTTGCCTAAATGTAAAAAACCGGTCGGCCGGATGCCGCTAACTACTCTATCCATATTCCTAAATATTTAAGGGCGCAAATATACATAAATTACGAATATACGGAGACAGATAAAATTGACACTGTAGAGACGTTTCATGAAACGTCTCTACAGTGTCAAAGGAAAGATACAATTTTTAGGTTAACGGCAAGAAACCATGCGCCCTAAAACATACACCCAATGATAATACGAAATACTATCATCTCATATCATTCACCTCCACACCGGGATATTTGCTCTTGTCGAAGACGAAAATCTTGTCGTCCAGCGGGATGTCGTTCCTGAACTGCTCGATATTGTAGGTGTAGATGGTGTTATCCTTCTCATAGACTGCGATTTTCGCGATTTTCTGCGAGGTCTTGACGATATAGACGCGGATGCGGTAGTAGGACTGAGCAGTCTTGGGGGTGAGATCGACGATGCTGTATTGCACATTCCCTTGGAACTCGTCGCGGATGAACTTGGCGCGGAAGTGCGTGCCCCAGTCCTTGAGGATTCGCTGCGGATTCATCAGATTCTGGTCGTCGTCCGGGTCGTATTCGTAAACGGAAACCTCCTTGGCATCCTTGTCGTAGCTCCAAATCGAAGTCCCGTCGCAATAATACTGCAGCCCGGCAAAATTGGTCTTGTACTTGCTGCCCTTGAGGTAGAAATCGCCCTCGCTGACGCCAAGCGTCTTCTCATCCTTGGTGGTCTTCAACGTGTAATGGAACTGCATTGTGCTATACTTCTGGTATTGCTGTGAGACCTTCTTCATCAGGTCGTTCGCGCCGCCATCCGTATTCTGCGCGGTGACCGCGACCGCCATCACGACCAGTATCATCAAAAACGCTATTCTCTTCATTTTAATCGTTATTTTATCGTCACATTGATTATCAATATTCAAAAACGTTTAATGTTCATCGTTCATTCAGCATTCAGCATTCATAATTAAAATCACGGTGCCATATTGTAATACTCCTCCAGCATATCGTCCTCCATCTGCGCCAGCGTGGCGTTGACATAGTGCTTCAGCAAGTACTTGTCGCCGTGAGTGTTGCAGATGCGGCGCAGGGCTTCGTTGACCTCGCGGACCGTACCCACGCACTCGAAGGGCTTGATCTTGGAGAGGCCCGACAGCTCGTCGAATGTCTGCTCCAAGGTCGGGTCGTCGAGGAGGTCATGACCGAAAATTTCCTGCAGCTGTACGTCGGGGATGAACGGCGAGAGGATGATGTAGGCGAAGAGGCACTTCGGACAATGACCGCACCATTTGTTCTCCTTGCTGCCGACGTTGCAGCTCTTGAAGAAGGGGAAATACTGCGGGTACTGCGCAAACCGCTCGGCAATCTGCAGCTCGTTGAGCGGACGCAAATGACTGTAGTAGTGGTTGCTGTCGCCCATCCAGTCATGGACGTAGTCGCGGAAATCGGTCTCAAACTCCAACGATTTGGAGTACTGGTGGTTGATGTAGGTACCAGGAATCGTCGGCTCGTTCGCGCTCGACTCGTTAGAGAGGGCCACATCGCGGATGCCCGTGACCGCGCTCAGCAGCACGGAGTAGAAGGCCAGCATCGCGGAGAAGGGCGTGTGTCCGTTAAGGAAGCCCTGCGCGTTGAGTTCCAGCAGTTTCGGGTCGATTTGGCGGTGCAGGACGAGAATCTGTTCCTCGCGGTCGAAGCTGGCCACGCGGGCACAATCGAGGGTCGCGCCACGCGGGTTGATGATGAACGGCACCACCTTGCGGGTCGTCCGCAAATCCTCCAACGTCACCACAGAATCCTTGCCCCCTCCGATGGGAACAATCACGGAATCAGTGTCTTCCGCTTTCGGGTAAGACAACTCCCCTACCGGCTTCGCGTCATCAGGGAACGCGAAGTTCATGAACTGCAGATGGTCGGTTTCGATGCTGTTCTTGTACATAAACTCGCCCAGCCCGTACCAGTAGAGTTTGCGCCACCACCACTGCTGGTCCTCGTTCAGCGAATAGGGCTTCACCAAGATGGTCGGGCTGCAGGTACACTTCCAGTAGCTGATCAGCTCAATCATGCCGATGTGGAAGATGATGCCCTCCAACTGTTTGAGGTCGAAGCTGTTCCAGTCGGGCGTGTGCTCCCCGGCGGACAGCACCATCTTCGGGGAGAACTTAATCTCCTCCCCTATTGAAAAATGGAAAACGAGGTGCAAGTCCCCGTTTTCGATGCCATATTGATACCCCTCGTAGGTGAAAACGGGATATTTTTCTCTTAAATCGTCGAATTTCGCGTTCATTATTTCTTCTAATGAGTTAATTACCTGTTTTGAGAATTAGCGGCAAAAGTACGATTTTTTCGTACATAAACGGGATTATGGAACACCTCACATCTCATCTCCTGCGAAATCTCATCTCGAAATTTAACTATTCAATCGCTAATAGTTAAATAATAAATCACAACTTGCTGGTTTTCAAGAAATAAAAAATATCAAAAAACTCTTGACAAACGCTACGTTTAGTTGTATATTTGCAGTCTGAAATTCATTAAAACCACAAACAAAATTTTAAAAGTATGGAAATAAAACGATTCGGTTACTATTGGTTGGACACTTGGGTGCTGGCGAACGTGATACAACTGGCCACGCAGGAGTTCTGCATGCGGCATCTCAACCGCAAGAATGCCCCCACCTTACATCTTTTCCGGCACCTCAATTCCTAACAGTCCCATGCCGCTGCGCAGCACGAGCGACACCCAGCGGGAGAGTTTGAGGCGCAGCAGCCGTTTCGCGGCGTCCTCCTCCTTGAAAATCGGGGTGTCCTGGTAGAAGTGGTTGAACTGCTTGGCCAGGTCGTAGCAGTAGTTGGCGATGAGCGCGGGACTGAAGTTGTCGCCGGCCGCCAGCACTGTCTTCGGGTATTGGTACAGCAGGTTTATTAACGTTTTTTCCTCCTCGTTAAGAGAGAGTTGCGGCAACTTGGCGGCGAGGTCGATACCGCTCTCCACACCTTTACGCAGCATCGAGCGGATACGGGCGTGCGTGTATTGGATGAACGGCGCCGTGTTGCCGTTGAAGTCGATGGACTCCGCCGGGTTGAAGAGCATGTTCTTGGTCGGATCTACCTTGAGGATGAAGTACTTGAGCGCGCCCAAGCCGATCATTTCGTAGAGTTTGCCGGCCTCCTCGGGGGTGAACTGGAACTTGCCCAGCGCCTCGGTGCTCGTCTTGGCCTCCTCATACATGTCATCCATCAGGTCATCGGCATCGACCACCGTGCCCTCGCGGGATTTCATCTTGCCTGACGGCAGTTCCACCATCCCGTATGAGAGGTGGTAGATAAAGGCACCGAACGGTTTCTCCAACTTCTTGGACAGCACCAACTTGAGCACATCAAAGTGGTAGTTCTGTTCGTTGCCGACCACGTAGATCATCTTCTGCGGGTGGAACTCCTCGTAACGGAGTTGCGCGGTGCCGAGATCCTGCGTCATATAGACGGATGTGCCGTCCTTGCGCAGCAACACCTTCTCGTCCAAACCCTCGCCGGTGAGATCAACGCGCACGGAGCCGTCCTCGTGACGGTAAAACGCGCCCCTGTCCAAACCTTCCTGCACCAAGCTCTTGCCAAGCAGATAGGTCTGGGACTCATAATATGTCTTGTCGAAGTGGATGCCCAGGCGCTCGTAAGTCTGGTCGAAACCGGCATAGACCCAGCCGTTCATCTTTGCCCACAACTCGCGGACCTCTTTATCACCCGCTTCCCATTTGCGCAACATCTCACGAGCTTCCAAAATCAGGGGTGCTTTATCCTTCGCTTCGTCTTCTGTAAGACCTTGTTCCACAAGCTCTTTCTGTTCTTGTTTATAGTGTTTGTCAAAGACAACATAATACTTTCCAACGAGATGGTCGCCCTTCATTCCGGAGCTCTCCGGAGTTTCGCCGTTGCCGTACTTCAGCCACGCGAGCATCGACTTGCAGATGTGGATACCGCGGTCATTAACCAAGTTGACCTGCACCACGGGATGACCGCACGCCTTGAGAATCTGCGACACGGAATGACCGAGCAGGTTGTTGCGGATATGTCCGAGGTGCAGCGGTTTGTTGGTGTTCGGCGAGGAATACTCGATGAGCACAGGGGCTTCCTCTTGGGTCGGATTCAACCCATAACCTTCATTGTCAGACTCTTGTTCCAACAAATCCATCCAGAAGTTCTCCTTAATTTGCAGGTTCAGATAACCCTTCACCACATTAAATTCCTGGATACAATCCAGATTTTCAAGCAGTTGCTGCCCGATTTCCGCACCCAATGCGTCGGGCGACTTGCGGGCGACTTTCACCCACGGGAAGACGACCACGGTGAGGTCGCCGGTGAACCCCTTTCGGGTGGGCTGCACAAGGTTCGCATCGGCTTCGATGTCGATGTTATAGAGATGTTTCAGGGCGTTTTGCAACGCAGTGGCGATTTGGGTTTCTAGTTTCATAATGGTTATAGGTTATGGGTTATAGGTTATTGAAGCTGGGGAAACGGAAATGTTTGATGCTGTCTTTTTATACGCAATGTAGAGACGCAATGCATTGCGTCTCTACACGTATATATGATTTGTTCGTTGTAGAGACGTTTCATGAAACGTCTCTACATGGCGGGAAATCACTCGAAGGAAATCAATTCCACGTCAAAAATCAACGTTGCGCCGCCGGGGATCATGCCGCCAGCACCCTGCTCGCCGTAGCCGAGGTTATAGGGGATGAAGAAACGGTATTTGGAACCAGGGGTCATCAGTTGCAAACCCTCAGTCCAGCCGCGGATCACCTGGTTAAGACCGAAAGTGATGGGCTCACCTCTGTCAACGGAGGAATCGAATACGGTACCGTCAATGAGTTTGCCAGTGTAGTGAACCGTAACCTTGCTGGTGGCTGTCGGGTGTTCGCCCTTGCCCTCTTGCAGCACCAAGTACTGCAAACCGGAAGCGGTCTCCTTCACGCCAGGGTTCTTCTTGTTCTCAGCGAGGAATTGCGCACCTTTTTCAATTTCAATTGCTGCGCCGCTTTTCTTCTTGGCCTCTATATCCTCCTGAAGATCCATAAAGATTTGCTGCATCTGTTCGTCCGTGAACTGGTTTTTGCCAGCGTATGCATCTTTAATACCTTGCACGAATGCCTCATAATCCAATTCAATGCCGTCACGGCTCATGCCATTGCCAACGTTGAAGCCGATGGCGTAGCTGCTTTTCTGTTGTTTTGTCATTTCTTCCTGTGATTTTGCGGAAAAACCCATGCCGACAAGCAGCAATGTCATTCCGAGTGTGATAATCTTTTTCATTTTTTATTTGTATTTGAATTAATAAACGTAGCAAAGGACAGTTCCGACTGTCCGAAGTTTAGCGGCGGCAAAAATACACTTTTTCCGCATTTTTCCGCTATATCGCATATTTCGCAATACTATTTTCTCCTTTCCGCGATTACCTCCTCCTGTTTGGCAGCGGGCATCCGCATGTACTGGTAGAACTCCATGGAGTAGTTGGCGCGGCCGCTGGTGACGTTGCGCAGGGCCGTGGCATAGCCGAACATCTCCATCAGCGGGATGAAACCATCGAGTTTCTGCGAGCCTTTGCGGAAACGACGCATGTTCTCGATGCGTCCGCGGCGTTTGTTGATGTCGCGGGTGATATTGCCGATATACTCGTCAGGTGTGTTCACTTCGACCTTCATCACCGGCTCCATCAATATCGGGGCCATCTTGTTGTAGGCGGTCTTAAAACATTGTGCCGCACAGAGTTGGAAGGCCATGTCACTGGAATCCACCGGATGGTAGCCGCCATCCACCAGCACACAGCGCACATCCACCACGGGATAACCCGCTAACGGACTTTTCTCCATCGCGGCACGAAGTCCCTTCTCAATGGAAGGAAGGTACTCGCGCGGCACGACACCACCCTTGGAGACATCCACGAACTCGAAACCCTTGCCGGGATTCGGCTCGAAACGGATGACCGTGTGCGCGAACTGCCCGTGACCGCCGGTCTGCTTCACGTGCTTGTAGTTGCTCTCGTACTCTTGCGTGATGGTCTCACGGAAAGAAACGCTCGGCGCACCGACTTCGATCGGCACCTTGAACTCGTCTTTCAGACGATCGACGATAATCTCCAAATGCAGTTCACCCATTCCGGCGATGATGGTCTCCTCCGTCTCGTCATCGTAATGCGCGTGGAAAGAGGGATCCTCATTGCTCAGCTTGGCAAGCGCTTCACCGAGTTTGTCGCGGTTTTTGTTGTCGGTCGGAGTCACTTTCATCTCGATGACGGCAGGCGGCACTGAGATGGACTCCAGCACGACAGGCTGCTTCTCATCGCAAAGCGTGTCGCCAGTGCGGGTGTATTTCATACCCACAAGAGCGACAATCTCACCTGCACCAGCTTCGGAAATCTCCTCGCGCTCCTTGGCCTTGATGCGGAAGATGCGCCCCACCCTTTCGTTTTTGTCCTTATTTGTATTATAAAGGCTCATGCCACTGGTCAGCTTGCCGCTGAAAATGCGGATGAACGTCTGTTGCCCTACGTAAGGGTCGTTGATGAGTTTGAACGCTAATGCGGAGAAAGTCTCGTTGTTTGACGGATTGCGAGTATAGGTTTTCTCATCGTCATACGGGTCGTGGGCGATGACCGCACCGATGTCGGTAGGAGACGGCAAATAGTCGATGACCGCGTCCAGAAGCGGCTGGATGCCTTTGTTTTTGTAAGCCGCACCGCATAACACAGGCGTAATCAACAATTTAATCGTTGACTCACGAAGAGCCTTGCGGATCTGCTCCTCGCTCACTTCACGTTCCTCCAAATAGGCGTCGGCAATGTCATCGTCAAAATCGGCGAGCTTCTCGACCAAGTTCTTATGGGCGGCATCCGCAGCGGAGGCAAACTCGGCAGGGATTTCGTTTTCATAAACCTCTTTTTCGGAGAAAGTCAGCGCTTTCATCTTCACCAAGTCAATACAACCCTTGAAATCGCTTTCGGCGCCCATCGGGATTTGGATGGGCACGGCATTCGTACCGAGATACTTCTCCATCTGGGCAATCACCTCGGAGAAATCGGCACCCGTGCGGTCCATTTTGTTCACGAAGGCGATGCGGGGCACGCGGTACTTGTCGGCCTGGTTCCAGACGGTCTCGCTTTGAGGCTCCACACCACCCACCGCGCAGAACACGGCCACCATACCGTCAATCACGCGCAGGGAACGCTCCACCTCGATGGTGAAATCCACGTGGCCTGGAGTGTCTATCAGGTTGATTTGGTGACCTTTCCACTCTGCTGTGATGGAAGCGGAGGCGATGGTGATACCGCGTTCCTGCTCCTGCTTCATGAAGTCCATCGTGGCCTGACCGTCGTGTGTTTCTCCAATCTTGCGGTTCACGCCTGTGAAGAACAAAATACGTTCCGAGCAGGTGGTTTTTCCTGCGTCAATGTGCGCAGCGATGCCTATATTCCTCAGTTTTGATATACTTTTAGCCATATAATTATCTGATAATCAATATATTAATTTTATCACAAACAATCGGCAAAGATACACAAATTACGAATACGACGAGACAAACAAAATCCTTATGGTAGAGACGTTTCATGAATCATCGTTGTAGAGACGTTTCATGAAACGTCTCTACTGTCAGCAAAAAGTGTATTTTTGCACCCTTAAAAAAGTTAGCTGAATGAAATTCTATGATGATGATAATGAGGAAGATGAGTTCACCGAAGAGGAAATATCTTTGGCGAAGGGTTTCTGCGAAGCCTGCGACAAAGGGATCCCCACGGCTTATAGTGAAGATGAGTATGACATCATCATCTCCAACCTGATGTTTTCCCAAAAAGGCGACTATTTGAAGAAAGCCATCGACCGGGCCCAGCACGACTTCCCTGATGACCCGGGATTTGTCATCTGGAAGATGCGGTATCTGATATGGAATGACCAACGCCGTGACGCACAGCAATATATGCAAAAGACACTGCGCCACTTTCCGGCTTCGGCAGAGTTGTATGAAGAGATTGCTTTCATTGCCTACACTTTCCATCTCAACATGAATGTGGGTGATCTGGTGCAGAAAGCCATCGACATAGAACCCTCTTCCAACGCCTATTTCATTCTCACAAACCTCTATTTGGACAAGGGGAATGTGGAAAAGGCGCTAGAGAGCTTCAAAGAGGCATACCGCTACGACAGCACCATTTTGGAAAGCATCGACATGATTATCCTTTCGCATAATGACAACCGGTCTATGCGATTCCAGGCCGACCTTCAATTTTTACAACGCCTGTGCCAGGAGTTCCCGCTGAACAAACCGATTTGGATGAACTCGGGGGTACTCCTCGCCCTCAACGACCAGCATCAAGAAGCGCTGCAGGCGTTTGAATTTGCCAATGCCATCGAGTCTGACTCCATGGGACTCTATGCCATCGCGAAGGAGCATTTCATGCTGCAAAACTTTTACAAGACAATCGACTGCTGCTGGCGTATCCAGAAGTCCGAAAAACTGACCACACACGTGCTTCTCGGCAAAGCGTTCAAGGAACTCAAGCTCTTTGACGAAGCGCTTCAACAACTGCTCATCGCCGACGAGAAAGACCCCGAATTCCCGTTCGCCTTTTCCGAAATCGTGGACGTGCTGCGGCTGACGGGCCGAATCGAGGAAATCCCCAATTTCGTGAGCCGCTGCTATGAAACCCAGCATCTGAGCCTTGAGAAACTGGAATGGGTGCTCGACTGCCTGCGCGCGGACAAACAAAAGGAAACGTTCCTGCACCTTTGCCGTTCTGCTGAAAAGCAGTTCGAAACGCCCCTCGATTACTGCGCTTGGCTGACGGAATACTGCTATCTGGTTCACTGCCAGGACATCGCCATCCAGATTCTGGAAGAGAATTTCACCGACCTCCCCGATGACGAACTTTACGAACATCTCGGCTATTTCCTCGCACTGTCATACATTGCGGACGGCAAGCCGAAGATTGGTCTCCAGCACCTCCAAAACGCCCTCATTCTGAACGAGGATGGCATCCGAAGCGATTTCCTTGACTTAGACACGGACATGCTCTACACTCTTTACCCCGAAATCTATATGCTGGTCGGCCCCTATTCCGACCATCTGCCCGACATCCACAATAATTAACCCGTTTTCATGAAAAAAATCCTACTCTCCCTCTTCATCATTTCCTTTGTGTTCGCTGCCGTGGCGCAAACGCAAAACGAGACAGAACAGCCCAAGGAATCCGCCACCGGGCGGGTAATCTCCTGGTACAACAACCACTTGAACTACGGCACGGTCACTCTGCTGATGACCATCGAAAGCTCGTTCATCCCGTTCCCGTCGGAGGTGATTGTGCCACCCGCCGCCTACCAAGCTTGCAACAGCGACAACGAGGCCTTGTATGTCACATCCTCTAAGTTCGTCAATGTGCTGTTGATCATATTGTTCGCGACACTCGGAGCTTTGATAGGAGCCTTGATCAACTACGTGCTGGCCCTCTGGTTAGGCCGCCCGATTATCTACTGGTTCGCGGACAGCAAGGTGGGACACATGTTGTTGTTAGACAGCGCGAAAGTGCAGAAAGCGGAGGACTATTTCCGGGAGCACGGCAATGTCTCCACACTGGTGGGCCGTTTCATCCCCGCCATCCGGCAGTTGATTTCCATCCCCGCCGGCCTCGCCAAGATGCATATCGGCAAGTTTATCCTCTTCACCAGCATTGGCGCGGCCTGCTGGAACACCGTGCTGGCTATCCTCGGATATGTCGCGCACGGACAGAAAGACTTGATTGACAAATACAACCACGAGCTGACCATCGCGCTGTTAGCCCTTTGCGGCATTGGCATCGTCTATGTGATCATCAAGTGGATTGTTTCGGCCAGAAAACGCAAAAACGCTGCATCCAACGAAGAAGCCTAATGCGAGAGTTCGGACTCATCGGTAAAACGCTTTCCCACAGTTTCTCCAAAATCTATTTTGAAGAAAAATTCCAACGTGAGCATATAACAGATGCCTCCTATTCTCTTTTTGAATTAGCTGATATTGAACAGATTACAGACTTCATCCGGCAACATCCCGATTTGGTCGGATTCAACGTCACCATTCCTTATAAACAACAGATCATCCCTTATTTGGATACGTTATCCGATGAAGCGAAGACTATCGGAGCTGTAAACACCGTAACCATACAACATATTGACAATCACACTTTTACAAAAGGACACAACACCGACATCATAGGATTCCGAGATTCTTTACAAGGTATCACGATTCCCAATCATGCGTTAATTTTAGGGACCGGAGGCGCCAGCGTTGCGGTGAAACACGTCCTTGAATTACTCGGATGCACCTGTACGGTTGTCTCCCGAAGCCCTGAAAGAGGTCTCCCCTACTCCGCTCTGATTCAGGAGATTGTCCGTCAACATCGTCTCATCGTCAACTGCACCCCATTAGGCACATTCCCCAACATCAACGAAAAACCCGATATCCCTTACGAGGGAATATCGGGTGATCATATCTTGTATGATTTAGTGTATAACCCTTCCGAAACAGCTTTTCTGAAAGAAGGTGCCAGACGCGGAGCGAAAACCCTGAACGGGTTGGCGATGCTGCAGGCACAAGCGGAAGCAGCATGGAATATATGGCAAATCTTGTAGAGACGTGCCAACGGCGCGTCTCCACTTCTATAACCTATAGCCTTTTTCTTACCTATTATGGAAGAAGAAATCGTTCATCACCACCCGGAGCATCACCCCGTAGTTGAAAGTGAACGGTTTCTCCAAAGATTTCGAATTTAAGTCATAGACCGGCAGGTTCAAACGGCTCATGCAGCCGTAAAAGGTGGGGTCAAGCGAGACATATTTGTTCACCACAATCTTCAGACCCGTGGCGAATGAGAACCCGAATCCACCGCCTCCGTAAATCTCATCATACGTCTGCATATCCACACCCGGCACATAGCCAGCACCGCCATACGGGTCCAACAACGTCAGCGTTAGCTGGGGATTATTGTGCTCGTCCAACAAAACAGCGTCGAACTTCTTCACCCTTGCATAGTTGAACTGGGCGCCCACCTCCAAAAAGGGCTTTACAACCCGATGAGCTCCGCTGAACAAATAGGACACGGAGAGGTCAATCATGGATCGGTCTTCCTTGCCCGACAACGTGAGTTCCGGTGCTATGTAATTGTTTCCCGACACAGAAGTATAGGTCAATAACAGCTTGTTTATCGAAGTCAGACGAGAAAAAGTGTAGGACAACGAAACACCCCAATTGTCACGTATCTTATAACGCACACCCAAAGACACACATGCCGAAAGGTTGTACTGCGGATTCCAGTTCAAGTCCTCCTCGCGGAAACCGATTTCGTCTTCTAAACTAACGTGTTGATAAATCTCATTTACCGCCGCCAAAATCTCATCTTTACGAAATTTGTTATCAAACAGATAATCAAGACCACACTCATTGTGGGAGCTGCCGTTATAATAGAGCGCAGACTTCTTTCCTCCGAAAAACATTCCGCCACCAATATAGAAGTCGAATCCGCGGTCGTACCAGGTGGTGTCATGGAAAGTCACGTTCTCCCCTATCTGCTCACGCTGCGCGAAACCCGCCATCGTCGGGACAAGGAATAGAATTGCTATAAGTAACTGTTTCATACAATTATTCTTTTAGGCTGAAGACTTTGGACTGAAGACTTTGGACTGAAGACTTTGGACTTTGGACTTAAGACTTTTATGTCTTCTTTTATCTCAAGTCCACAGTCCTCAGTCTATATATGCACGCACTCCCCGTACGCCACGGCCACAGCTTCCATAATCGCCTCAGACATCGTGGGGTGCGGGAACACGGCACTGATGATTTCGGGACCGGTCATGCCTTTCTTACGGGCGGTAACGGCACCTGCGATCATCTCCGTGACGTTGTCGCCGATGAGATGGCAACCAAGCCATTCGTTGGTATTCTTGTCGAAGATGACCTTCACCATACCGTCGCGGTTGCCGGAAGAAGCCGCCTTACCAGACGCGGTGAACGGGAACTTGCCGATGAGCACTTCCCTGCCCTGCTCCACACAGGCGCGCTCGGTGAGACCCACGGAGGCGATTTCGGGAGTAGTATAGGTACAGCCGGGAATGTTGCTGTAATCAACTGGTTCGGGGTTGTGGCCGGCGATCTTCTCCACGCAGACAAGTGCTTCGTGCGAGGCCACATGCGCCAAGGCTGGTCCATGCACGATGTCGCCGATGGCATACACGCCCTCGACGTTCGTGCGGTAGTAGTCGTCAACGGTGACCTTGCCGCGTTCAAACGCCACACCGCACTCCTCGAGGCCGAGGCCTTCCAGGTTGGTGGCCACGCCCACAGCGGACAACACGATGTCGCAGGTGATCTCCGTAATCTTCTCCTTGCTGTCCTTAACTGTGACAACGCACTGGTCGTCAACAATATCCACTTTCTCCACAGCGGCACCGGTCATCGTCTTAATGCCGTGCTTGCGAAAACAGCGAGCGAGTTGTGCGGCGATGTCGTCGTCCTCCACAGGAACGAGACGCGGCATGTACTCCACAATCGTAACTTGCGTTCCCATAGTGGAATAGAAGTAGGCCAGCTCGCTGCCGATAGCACCGGAACCCATCACCACCATGCTCTTGGGCAGTTCGGGGAGTGTCAGCGCCTCGCGGTAGCCGATGATTTTCTTGCCGTCTTGCGGCACGTTGGGCAGACTGCGGGAACGGGCGCCCGTGGCGAGGATGATGTGCTTCGCCTCGTAAGTTTCCACCGTACCGTCAGCAGCTGTGACTTCAACATGGTGATTATCGGCAAGTTTACCAAAGCCGGCAATCACATCGACGTTGTTCTTCTTGAGCAGGAACTGCACACCCTTGCTCATCTGCTCAGCCACCCCGCGACTGCGTTTCACCACAGCCTGAAAATCCGGAGCAACAGTACCGTCAAGGGTGATGCCGTAATCAGCGGCATGTGACATATATTTATAGACTTGCGCACTCTTCAGCAACGCTTTGGTGGGAATGCAGCCCCAGTTGAGGCAGATGCCGCCCAGTTCGGCGCGCTCCACCACAGCGGCTTTGAGGTTCAACTGACTGGCCCGAATCGCAGCGACATAACCGCCAGGACCACTTCCTATTACGATAACATCATAATTTGCCATATATTTTCTATTTTTTGTTACTATTTCTAAAAGTGAGCAATGACGTTTGCCCTTAACGAGCTATCATCCAGCCACTGCCGTTGCCAAATTGTGGAAAATCAGGTTGTTCGTCAGCACATAACAGCCGGCGCCAGCGAGATACCCCAACAGGGCGTATGGGGTGATGTGCTTCAGATACCAGATGAAGTCGATCTTCTCCATGCCCATGACAGCCACACCTGCGGCGGAACCAATGATGAGGATGCTGCCGCCCGTGCCGGCGCAGTAGGCCAGGAAAATCCAGAACATGTGATCCATCGGGAAATTGTACATACCCATGGCACCTGCCACCAACGGCACATTGTCGATGATGGACGACAGAATGCCTATCACCGTGTCAATCAGATAGTAGTTGCCGTTGAAGAGCGTGTCGAGGCTGCCGGCGAGCAACGAGAGATGTCCAGCGCTCTGCAGTCCGGAAACGGCCAACAAAATACCGAGGAAGAAGAGGATGCTGGGAAGATCGATGCGCGTAAGCACTCCGGAAATCGTTAACATACGGTTCTCATCATGATTGGTCTTATGCAGAATCTCGGTCGTGATCCAGAGAATGGAAAGACCGAGCATAATGCCCATATAGGGTTTCAGATGGGTCAGAATCTTGAAGACGGGGACGAACACCAGTGCGGCAACGCCCATGAAGAAGATGAGGTTGCGCTGCCATGTCGGGACACCTGCGCTCTTGGTATCTTTCGGGCGTTTCGAGGCATCGATTTCGCCTTTCTCCACAAAGGAAACCACGATAAGCGGGATGATCATGGAAATCAAGCTCGGAATGAAGCATTCGAGTATGACACTGCCCGTGGAGACCTTGCCCGCGATCCAGAGCATGATGGTGGTCACGTCGCCGATGGGGCTCCACGCGCCGCCCGCATTGGCCGCCAGAATCACCATGCCACCGAAGAACCAACGGTCGTGCTGTTCAGGCAAAAGTTTCCGCAACAGCGCGACCATCACGATGGCGGTGGTCAGGTTGTCAAGGATAGCGGAGAAGAAGAACGTGATGAAGCTCAATATCCACAACAGCTTCACCTTGTTGGTGGTCTTGATGTTGTCCGTAATGATGTTGAAACCTCCGTAAGTGTCAATGAGTTCCACCACGGTCATGGCACCCATCAGGTAGAAAAGGATCTCGGCGATGTCGCCCAGATGATGGATAAGCTCGTGAGTGGTGATGAAATCGATGAAAGGATGCACGGAATCGGGATGCGAATCCTTAAACGCTTCATAACCAGCGCCGAAATTGGCGAACTCGAAGATTTCGGGACCCGAAAGGATGAAACAGGTCCAAATCAGCACTCCTATCAAGAGTGCGAAAGCCGTTTTGTTGATTTTCAACGGATGTTCAAGGGCTATGCAAAGATAGCCGATGACAAAAATAACAATCATCAAGTAAAACATAACGGAATATTTTTATAACTGACTAAAAAAGACTCAAGGAAATCCCCACGGACATGGGATAAATCTTCGGCCCTTTAGACTCAATGAAGAGCGGGGTCGGCTGGAAACAGTAATAAACGTTGACGAATTTCCAACCTATTCGAGCATAGACATCCACGTGATACTTTGTCCTGTTCATCATCAGAAGATTCTTGTATCTCGCGGTGTCCGCGGGAATTTCAGGGTCGTTGCCTTTGTATTTCTGAGAGACTTCGGCCACCCAGCCCACGCGGGCGCCCACGGAGAACTTGAATCCGTTAGGATGACGGTATCTGAATTCCAACGGGACATTGACGTTGAAATAGTTCATCTTCAGGACTTTATATTTTACCGCTTCCGGCAGAAGATAGTATTTCATCACATCCGACTCCTTGTCATAGCGCAATAAAGCGTTGCTATACTGAGTGTAATAGCTCACGCCGACACCCAATCCGATTGCTATGGGTTTGTTTTTGATTTTGAAATCCCAAATCGCGGACACATTGAAGCCTGGGTCAAATTTCATGTGCGAGACCTGGGTCGGCATGTTCATCCAGAATGTATGATAGATGTCCATAATCAAACGGTCACGGAACACCACCGGGCGTTCTTCGGCCACTGTGTCCTTTGGGGTTGTATAAGGGGTTTGGGGTGTCTGCGCACTCAACGTCTGCAATGCGCAAAAACACAACAATACTATGGTAAAAAAATGTCTTTTCATCGCTGTAATAATCAAACGGCAAAGATACAATTTTTTTAAGTATGACTATGACTATAACAACGACTTTGAGAATCGGAAAAATTTCCTATTTTCGCATCGGATATTTTTTCCGGCAAAACAAGTATAAACATTTATAATCCAGAAAGATATGGCAAGAGAAGTAAAATGTCTCATCATCGGTTCCGGTCCCGCAGGATACATGGCCGGCGTATATACGGCACGTGCCGACCTGAAACCCCTCCTCATCGAGGGCATGCAGCAGGGCGGTCAGCTGACCATCACCAACGAAGTGGAGAACTTCCCGGGATTCCCGGGTGGCGCGGGCGGTCCGGTCATCATGGACAAGCTGCGCGAGCAGGCGCTGAAACTGGGTGTGGAGATGCAGCCCAAGAGCGTCGCAAAGGTCGATTTCAGTGCCCGTCCGTTCCACTGCCAACTCGATGACGGCGAGGAGATTATTGCCGATACAGTCATCGTGGCCACGGGCGCGAGTGCGCGCTGGCTGCACCTGCCCGGCGAGGACGAGTTCCGCGGCTTCGGGGTCTCCACCTGCGCCACCTGCGACGGCAATTTCTTCCGCAACAAGACCACCGTGGTCATCGGTGGCGGCGACACCGCGTTGGAGGACGCCCTCTACCTGTCGCAGCTCTGCACGAAAGTCTATATCGTACACCGCCGCGACCAGTTCCGGGGCACCGTCGCGCTGCAGAAGAGCGTGCTGGCGACTCCGAACATCGAGGTCGTATGGAGCCACGTGCCCGTGGAGATCACCGGCGAGCAGAAAGGGTTCATCAAGAAGGTGACGGGCCTGAAGGTGAAGCACGCGCAGACCGGCGAGGAGCGCACCTTGGAGGTCGATGGCGTGTTCGAGGCCATCGGCGTGGTGCCGACCACCGAACTCTTTGTGGGACAACTGGATATGAACGAGCAGGGCTACATTGTCACGAAGCCCGACAGCACGAAGACCAACGTCGAGGGCGTGTTCGCCGCCGGCGACGTGCAGGACCCCGTCTTCCGCCAGGCCGTCATCGCCGCCGGCACCGGCAGCATGGCGGGCATCGAGGCGTCGCGGTTCCTGATGGAGAATTAGGGAACCAACGGCGTCCCGCAGTTGAAATGCTGAATTATGAATGCTGAATTATGAATGCTGAATGCTGAATATTTTGGACTTCTACGGGACAGCACGCTGCTCTGGTCGCACATCCGCCCTCCTTTTACTCTTTCCCAACCGCGTCAGCGGTTGCATATCTTTAGCCGGTGGCGATGACGGGGTCCCACACAACCCCAGAGGGGTTGCATAGACGATCAAATGGTTATTGGTTATGGGTTATTGGTTATTGAGGGGGATGTTCGGGACGTTAGTGGGGAATGGTGTTGGGCGCGACGGCTCGCACAAAATAAAAAAAAGTTGATGCATAAGCCCTGAAGTTTTGTTCCGGCAAGAGTGAGGGATACATAATTTTTGTAGTTTTGCCGCATTATGTAATATTTGCGGAAATGGATAATCGTTTTAAGAATTTAAAACCTGTAAAAGGTGACAACGATAAATATGGCTATATTGATTCATACCACAAAAATACTTTAAATTGGTGTTTAAGAGAGAAGAAAATTGATTTTGAATATCCTAGTTTTAATTTAAAGCCTATATATGACGAAGCGTATGACTTTCTAAATGAATACGCAATTGTGAAATTAAATGGCAAATGGGGGGTTATCGATAAGAATGGCTATTTTGTAGTAAATGCACAATACGAAAAAATAAATGTTTACAGGAAAGAAGGAAACGATGTATACTATAGGGTAATGCTTGAAGGCAAATGGGGGGTCGTTAATGAAGAAGGTGAATATATAGTCGAATGCAAATACGATACAATAAGCAATAAATTTTATGGCAATGTTGCGACAATAAGTATAAGTTCTAAAATCGGATTCATTAATAAAAATCTACAAGTTATTATTGAGCCAAAGTTTGATTCTGTTAAAAATATCAACATTGAACTATTGATTGTAACTATTGGAAACAACGTTGGACTATTTAATGGATCGAAAGAGCATTTTGTTTTTGATCCTCAGTTCGATTTCATAGATCAGTACCACTATTGGCCGATGATGAGAGTTAAAAAACACAATAAATGGGGATTTGTAAGCTCAAATGGCACAATAATAGATCCTCAATACGAAGAAGCAGATAATTTTCGTTTGGACATAGCCCAAGTTAAGATAAACAATAGGTGGGGATTAATAAACAACGAGGGAAAGTTTGTGCTTAACCCTCAACCTCATAAAATGAAAATAATTATTTGTTATGACAATAAAAAAAGCTACAAATGTCATGAATGTGGCAGATATTGTTTTCATGATTGTCGTGGTTTTGCACGGATAGAAATTGGAGAAAAATCTTGTTATTATCTGAAAAGTACTGGTCGAATATTGGATGATATAAATATTGAGGATTTTAGTTCGATAGTTCGTTTCACAGATAATGGTTTAATAGGTTATATTGATAGCAACATGAATATCTTATTTGAGCCTCAATTTGAGGAAGCTGACAGATATTGTGGTGGATATACAAAAGTAAAGATAAAAGGTAAGTTTGGCCTAATAAACAAACACTTTAGCTTGAGAAGAGACCATAAGTTTGTCATTGAGCCGATTTATGATGACATACTAATTGATACATATCATGATTTTTTGATTAGAGTTAGATTAGATGACAAAATTGGATTCTATAACTTAATAGATAAAATCGTTATTTCTCCTCAATATGATGAATTAGAGGAGTTTAATTTTGATGGTGTTGCAAAAATGAAGATGGGAAATAACTGGGGATACATTAATTCCGATGGTCGTGTTGTTGTTAAACCGGAATATGGTGCTGATGAAGTTTTTTTTACTGGTTGCCGTTTTATTGCGATAAAAAAGGGTGCAAAATGGGGTGTGGTGGACAGCAGAACAGGTATCACTGTCATTAATCCTATTTTAGATGAAATTGGGAATTATCAGATGGGGATGATCAAATTGAGAATAGGAAAGAAATGGGGATTTATAGATGATGAATGCAATGTCACTTTACCATGCTTCGATTATATAGCAGAGGATTCATTTAGAGAAATGGCTATCAGAGTAATGAATGATGGCAAGTGGGGGGCTGTTTATAGGTGGGGCAAGATACTCGTTGAACCACGATTCGACGAGATTGGCTCTTTTCACCATGGTCTAGCTAAAGTTAAAACAGGCGATAAATGGGGTTTTATAAATAAAAAAGGCGAAGTGCAAATTGAAATTCAATTTTATACTGTTTCGGATTTTGATAAGGAAAGAGAAGGGCTGGCAATGGTTAATCTAGGCGGGGAAGATTATTACATAAATTTACTTGGGAAACGGGTGAAAGACCCTAAAATCTACCCCTTACATAGATACTCTTCATATCATGGTTATTATGGTTCTGCTCAAGAATCGGCTCGCGAAGGATGGGATATGATTGCAGGAGATGCTGGTGTAGATGGTGATTATGACGTTGACTCCTTGTGTGAATTTTTAGGTATTGACTAAAACCAAATAAAACACATCAAAGGCACCGAATCCCACTTTGAGTGCTGAAGTGTGTCCTCATAAAAAAAATTCGCAAAAACGATAATTATTCGAGAATTTTGTTATTTTTGCCGTCCGAAAATTAATAGTCAACGATGAACATTGAATTTGAAGACGCCGCGCTTAAAGAACTCTATTTGAATGGATCCACTAAAGACTCCAAGTATAAAAAGTTACCTAAAGACATTGTCAAAAGGTACATCAAAACCGTGAATTACCTCAAGGCCGCACCAAGGATTGAGACTCTGTTTCAGATCAAATCATTGCACTATGAGAAAAAGGGAGGTGATTTAAGAGGTGTGGAAGCCGTTTGGATTAACGACCAGTACAGATTGTTGTTCCACAGCACGCCTGACGAACTCGGAATAGTCGTTAATGCTTTATTGATTGAAATATCGAAACATTATGAATAAAAAGGAACTAACCCCAGCAATTGCAACACATCCTGGAGAATTGATCAAGGATGAACTGCGAGAACGGAAAATGACACAAAAACAGCTGTCTGAAGAGACAGGAATCAAGGAATCGGTGTTGAGTGAGACTATCAATGCCAAACGTCCTGTCTCCATCAATGTAGCAACAGCCTTGGAAAAGGTCTTTGGCATTTCCGTGGATTTTTGGATGAACTTGCAAAGCCAGTACAATATCGACACGGCGAACATAGCGGATAGGAATACCCACAAACAAACCGTCAGTTTGACAATCCCCGTCTCTGACCGAAACCTGCTCCGAGAACTCGCACACAAATTCGGATGGGTATGTATGCTCTAATCCAGCATAAACGACTTGCCCTCCTATCGCACCCGCGTAATTAAATTAACCCGTCTGATGCAATTTCGCGACGTTTGGAAGCGTCGCCTCCTACGCGCCGGCTCACCCAAAATAAAAACCGCCGGCAATCCCGAAAAATCGTATCTTTGCCGCCCGAAATCAGGGGACGTAAGACGCGTAAGACGTAAGACGTAAGACAAAAGATGTGGGATTTCTGACGCGACCACAAAACCTGATCACTATTCACTGATCACTGATCACTAAAGAAATGAAACAAGAAGAAACCGAACAAAAGGACATATTGAAAGACATCACCGACAAGGAATACGAATACGGTTTCGTGTCGGACATTGATATTGAGGACTTCCCGAAAGGGCTGAACGAGGAGATCGTGCGGCGGATTTCGCAACGCAAGGGCGAACCCGACTGGCTACTGGAGTTCCGTCTGAAGGCCTACCGCTACTGGACGACCTTAGAGGAGCCCGACTGGGGACATCTCGAGTTTGAAAAGCCCAACTACCAGGACATCCGGTATTTGGCCATCCCCAAGAAGAAAAAACAGCTCGCCTCGATGGACGAGGTTGATCCCGAGTTGGTCGATACGTTCAACAAGCTGGGCATCAACCTCGAAGAGCAGAAAGTGCTGGCGGGCGTGGCTGTGGATGCGGTCATGGACTCCGTCTCCGTGAAGACTACCTTCTCCGACACGCTGAAGAAGTACGGCATCATCTTCTGCTCCTTCGGCGAGGCGGTGCGCGAGCATCCCGACCTGGTGCGGCAGTACCTCGGCACTGTGGTCCCCTACACCGACAACTTCTTCGCCGCCCTCAACTCGGCGGTCTTCAGCGAGGGCTCGTTCTGCTACATCCCCAAGGGGGTGCGCTGCCCCATCGAGCTTTCCACCTACTTCCGCATCAACGCGGCCAACACCGGCCAGTTCGAGCGCACGCTGCTCATCGCCGACGAGGGCGCGTACGTGAGCTATATGGAGGGCTGCACCGCCCCGCAGCGTGACGAGAACCAGCTGCACGCCGCCGTGGTGGAGCTCATCGCCATCAAGGACGCGGAAATCAAGTACTCGACCGTCCAGAACTGGTACCCGGGCGACAAGAACGGCAAGGGCGGCATCTACAACCTCGTCACCAAGCGCGGTCTCTGCAAGGGCGCGAACTCCAAGATTTCGTGGACGCAGGTGGAGACCGGCTCGGCCATCACCTGGAAGTACCCCGGTTGTGTGCTCAAAGGCGACAACAGCGTGGGCGAGTTCTACTCGGTGGCGGTCACCAACAACCACCAGCAAGCCGACACGGGCACCAAGATGATCCACCTGGGGCGTAACACCCGCAGTCTGATCGTCTCCAAGGGCATCTCCGCCGGCTTCAGTCAGAACAGCTACAGAGGATTGGTGAAGGTGGGCAAGAACGCCGAGAACTCCCGCAACTTCTCGCAGTGCGACTCGCTGCTGATGGGCGACAAGTGCGGCGCCCACACCTGGCCCGACATCCAGTGCGCCAACTCCTCCTCCGTGCTCGAGCACGAGGCCACCACCTCCAAGATCTCAGAGGACCAGCTCTTCTACTGCCAGCAGCGCGGTATTGACCAGGAGAAGGCCATCAGCCTGATTGTAAACGGCTACGCCAAAGATGTGCTCAGCAAGCTCCCGATGGAGTTCGCCGTGGAAGCACAGAAACTGCTGAGTATCAGCCTGGCAGGAAGCGTGGGGTAAAATCGCACATCGCAATGCACACCGCCACTGTCATACACGGATACAAGAACGGACGGAAGTTCGGGTTCCCGACCGCCAATTTGCGACTGGACGAAGAGGTTCAAATCGCCAAGGGCGTATATGCTGTATGGGTGGAAGTGGAGGATAATACCTATAAAGGAATGCTTTATGTAGGCACGCGCCCTACCCTATCGCTCAGCGAGTTAACCTACGAGGTGCACATCCTGGATTTTCAGGGAAGCCTCTACGGCAAGCGGTTGTCGTTCACCATTGTGCAACAGATTCGCGAGGAGAAATCCTTCCCCAGCGTGGACGAATTAGTGGCCCAGCTGTCCCGTGACCGGGAGATGGTGCGCGAGGTGCTGAAATAACACTTTTTTTCTTATTTTTGCTTTTTCAAAAACAACACCGCAATGAAACGCATTTTTTCCATCATCATTATGGCGGCCTGCTTGTGTATGGCGGGCTGCGACGACACATCCAGCAATGTGCCCAGCGCCATCAGGAGCCGCATCTCCCAGTATTCCAATCTCATCCAGCGCGTGGACGAGTGCCAGTACCACAGCAACACCGTCTATTTCTTCTGCGGGCGGAGCGACATATCCAACAGCAAAGACTACCTCTTCTCCGCCAATGGCACGCTGATGGCCACCTTCGGCGGGTTCGGCAGCCCGGGCAGCGGCAACTGCGCCGACTTCTACGAGACCGCCCGCGTGGTGCGCGTCGTCTGGTCAAACGGGACATACCTATATTAATGTTTAAAAATATCTTATATTTGCGGCTTCATTTTTCATCCCTATGAAAAGAGGTCTCATTGTTTGCATATTCTTGATAATCTGCCTGTCGGTGGCAGCGCAAGTCCCGGAGAGAGTCTTGGACTCGCTCTATTCGCAGGTCGCGCCGCTCACGCCTCAGGACGAGGCATTATTGTCCAATGTGCCCACGCTGAAGCTGTCGCAGGCCGAGCGCGACATCCCGTTGCCCTCCTACCTGAACAATGCGGAGCGGATGTGGATGCCCGCGATTTTTTACCAGGCAGCGTTGGAGTGCGGCCAGGCGAGCAGCATCTGCTACACGCTGTCGTACGAGCTGGCGCGCCGGCGCAATGTGAGTCCCGGATGGGGTATGGACTATGCCTACCCTTCCCATTTCGCCTGGAACTTCTGCAACCGCGGCAGCAGTCGCGGAGTGCCCCTTTTGG
>JAFXTE010000094.1 GCA_017525245.1 Bacteroidales bacterium
AACTTCGGAGTACGTGGCGCATAAAACAGTATTATTGCGAAACGATTTTTATGCTGAACCAGGTTGTAATTTCTATGCACATATTGTTCCGTGTGAATCCTGTAATGAAGATAGGATGATGAATGACACAGCAGATGTAGCGGGTGTCGGGAGCGGAGATACTTTTGACACCTTTACTACGCCTAAATCGCTGGAAACAAGTGATTCTGGTACACACATTGGAACGCTCTTGCGGGTTTATCCCAACCCCACCGAAGACGTTTTGTTCATCGAATTGTCTGGCGGCATGGGCATCGCGAATATGGCGTTGTACGATTTGCAAGGACGTGTCGTAGGGACGCGATTCATCGCGTCCGCAACAGGCGCGTCCGCGACGGTGAACATGCGCGACATCCCCGCGGGCGTGTATGTGTTGCGGGTGACAGACACGGACGGGAAGGAATATCACCAGAAAATTGTGAGGAAATAACGGATTGCGGGATGTTGTAGGGGCGAATAATTATTCGCCCCTACATCCCCCGCAATCAATTCACAATTCACAAAAAAACGTATTTTCGCCAAATAAAATCATAACCCTCAAAAATTTACAACAATGGAAAAGACCAAGACACAAACAGAGAAAGTAAGCGGACGTTTCGGCGCCGCATTGGCCATGATGGCGATATTACTCGCCAATTTCTCCCTTCAAGCGCAGTATGAATCGTTTTTCGGGCGGGAGACATGGACGTATGACATAGATTACCTGATGACTTGTTACACAGATGAATACGACCCAAATGTTTTCAACACATGTTGTGCCACCTTTTCATTTGATTTTCACCGTGATGACACGGTGAAGATAGGAGGGAACACCTATTATCACTACCATTCTGTGTTTCTGAGAGAGGACACGGTGGCCGGTCGCCTTTACGCACGGTATGGCACAGACGAGACAGACGATGAATACTTGTTGTGTGATTTGTCGCTCTCCGTAGGGGATACTTTTTTTCTGCCAGACGGTACCGCCCATTGGAATTGGTTTGACTACAAGATGATTGTTGACAGCGTGGGATATATATACGGTAAAAAAGTGATAAACTTATCATTAGATGGTGCCTTTGATTTTTTTTATTCTCCTGATGCCGCCCAATATTTGAGTGCGTACAATATCTCTTTGCGTTTCATGGAAGGCATTGGCCCCATATATGGAATATCTCCAACCTCGGCGGTTTCATTAGAGCAGGCTTTTGGTTTGCTGTTATGTATGCACAAGGACGACACACTATGCTACATGACTCACGAGACTTTGGGGTGTGCGCAATTCGGAGCGGATATCCCCCAATATCCACAGTCTTACCTGCAGGTTTACCCAAATCCTGTCGATGGACAGCTCACTCTGGAATTCGTCACCGAAGAGGAAATTTCAGGGACAGTGATGGTTCGCGACATAGTGGGCAGAGTATGCCGGCTGTTTCCCGTGAATGACAAAAAGACAGTATTGGATATGTCTGCCCTGCCGCAAGGTGTTTATATGCTTACTTTTACAGACCGACAAAACCGAAAAATAACAAAAAAAATCGTAAAACAATGAAAAATAACATATTATTGGTTTTGTTGGCATCCCCTTTCTTACTTTTCGCCCAGGTACATAGCTGGGATGGGTTTCCGGCAGGCATCAAACCCAACGAAAAATTACATTACCTCAACATCTTCGTGAACATCATCTACGATGTGCATCTTGACATTAACAACAATTTCGACAACCCCAACATGTATTGGCCGACCATAACCAATCCTGATTCGGAAGGTATCAATACAGAAGCCATTCCAACTTACCTTCTGGATTGGATGGACACGGTGTACGTCCCCGGGCAACTTCATGGTACTTGCACCCGCTTGTATGGGGAGTCCTCCTTCGACTCCTTGCAGATTACAGGAGATTTTGTGGTGGTGAACATAAAGGAAAGCACCATATTAAACCATGGTCCTTTTCACTATAATACGATAAATAATGTTGCAATGGGCATGATAAGCCAGAGCAGTGCTTTCACATTGTTCGGACACCATAATCTGACTGATTTCAATGCGCAAAATGTATTAATCCGAAATATCACCAAAAATTATGGGGGGTTAAATCCAGGCAGTGGTAACGGCGGAAGGAATACAATACAATGTGTGGGCGACGGGGATCTCTCCACCAATCCGACATGCATTGTCACCCATGAGATTTCGCATGGGTTGTTCGGCACCAATGCGTTTCACACGTCTGGAGGAAATCACCGGTATCCTGACTTTACGGTGATGTCGTTCCTGAACGTCCAAGGCGGCTACGGGCTGATGGGTGCGGCTCACTCGGGGTTGGTCGGCTGCAACGGCTACGAGCGATGGCGCATGCACTGGAAACACCCGCAGTCGGTGGACTACATCTCCGCCCTCAACGCCGCCAACACCCAATCGGTAACCTCCGACATCACGCGCGAGGATGGTAATAAGACTTTTCTGCTTCGCGACTTTGTGACCTACGGCGATGTGGTGCGCATCAAACTGCCCTATAAGGACAGCGTGACCTCCTCCAACCAGTATATCTGGCTGGAGAACCACCAAGTGGGTAGCAACGGCAAACTGGATTTCTTGCAATACTCGAACATTACCCATTATGCCTATTGCCGTCCGCAGGGCGCGGCTGGGATTTACGCCTATTACCAGGTGGGACGGGACATACTTGAAGGAACAAGCTCCGAGGTTTGGGACTTCTATGATCGCGACAACCTGAGGATTATCCCAGCGGAAGGGTATTACGATTTCGAGCTTGTTGCCGACACGTACCCTGCAGGCTGTGTCTCAAACGAACCCGTGACATATGCGTATCGTCGGGGTGTGCCAAATCCCCTGTGCGGAGGACAAGATCAGGAGTTCCAGCTGTTCCCTTTGGAGACCGATAATGTGTTGTATTTGTCTCGGGAGCTGGAACCGTGGCGGAAAGTGATTGATAATCAGAACTATGATTGTCTGCCTTTCCTCGGCGACACGATGGATGCCTTCAGAACCCACACCAAAATCAACATGGGGACGAATCCGAGCACCAATAACGTCAAGACATACCACAGCAACAACCAGAATCCGAGTAACATCATCAGTGCCAAGAATCCCGAAAAGAACGTTCAGACCACCTATCTGACCGGGTTGAGCATTGAGATGACCCCGGTCCAAGGGACGGGTAACTTTCTTGTGCATGTTCGCTGGGATGACTACAACATCACCAATGACACCCGCTGGACGGGGAAGATTTCGTTGAAAGACACGGCCGTCCTCACCGCGGGCAACACCATCACTCTGGCGCAGAACAGGACGGTTGCGCAGCCCACCCGCGATCCGGAAACAGGGTTGTTTGCCGGCAGGACGCGCTGGACGTGCGAAAACGGCTCTTATTTCCGTCAGGATTCCGCCTCGGCACTCATTCTCACGGAAAACAGCAGTGTTATATTCGAGAATGGCAGCCGCTATGAACTGAGCAAAGGTGCCCGGGTGGAGATACACGCAGGGTGTTCGCTTATTGTGCAACCGGGTGCAAAAATCCAACTGAAAGGCATTGTGGAGGTGGATTCAGGTGGTGTGCTGGTTCTTTACGACACCGCCAAAATGGGCAATTTGTCCCGCCTCATCGTCCGTCCCGGCGGCAAACTTGTCGTGGATGGCGGCACGCTGACTTCCGCTTGTCCCAACGAGATGTGGCAGGGCATCGAGGTGGTGGGCGACCGCACCAAACGGCAGCTGGCCCAATACCAGGGCAAGGTGGAACTGAAAAACGGTGCACGGATAGAGAACGCCCTCTGTGCAATCCGCACGGGGCTGCGTGAGGATATGGTCACCTTCGCCACAACCGGCGGCATCATCTCCGCCTCCAATGCCACCTTCAAAAACAACCGGCAGTCTGTGATGATCAATTCGTACGCCTATACCGCACCGTCGGGTGGCATTGCCAATTACAACTCCACATTTTCCCGCTGTACCTTCACCATAGATAACAGCAACCTCTTTGCCGCCAACAACACCGCGTTCGCCGAACATGTGAGACTGTGGGATGTGAAGGGGGTGACATTCGAAGGTTGCACATTCAACGATCTGACCAGCAGTGCCCTCGGGAAAGGCAGGGGAATATATGCCGCGGACGCGGGGGTGTTGGTCAACACCTACTGTCCGCCGCAACCCACACCCGTTTGTGAATGTCCGGAAACGGATGCCACCTACAGCTTTTTCTCGGGCTTTACCACTGCGGTAGAGGTCAACACATCGGGCAATCCATACGCCGTGAGAACGGACGAGGTTCGTTTCAGCAACAACAGCACAGGGGTCAGTATTAACGGCAACCAGTTCGCCACAGTGACCCGTTGCCAGTTCAATTTGGACCAATGGCCGGCCTCCTCCAAAGGCAACATAGGCCTTTATCTGGCCGGCTGCTCGGGCTACACGGTGGAGGGGAACACTTTCAAGAGGACCAACTATCCGACCTCACCGCTCACCACGGACAACAGCACTGGAATCTGTGTCAGCACGTCAGGGATAACAGCCAACAGTCTGTACCGCAATGTTTTCGAGAAGCTCACCAAAGGCATCCATGTCATAGGGATAAACGGTTCGGGAGCAACAGGCCTATGCATGACCTGCAACGATTTCTCAAACGGGAAATACGACATACACATCGCCGCGAAAGCGAATGTGGCCAACAATCAAGGTACAGCCGTCAAGGGTGCGGACAACATTTTCGCCAGCACCATAACCAGCAGCATCTTTAACGAAAGTATAAACACAATCAACTACTATTACGGAAACGGCAGTGCTCCCATCTCTCCGTACCAAGTAACTATGCATTCTGGAGCTACAGCCAACCTCTGTGCCTCCACGCTTTGCGACGGTGGCATTCCCGGCCCCGGTCCTATTGATGCTTTGGAAGGGGACATGGACGCTGACACCTACTACACCGCTGTCCGCACTCTTATGTCCGATACCGTCCTGGATCTTAACGAATTGGAGCAGTGGCACACGGCGGCGCAGTCGGCGAATTTTGCGAATTATGCGAATATCGGCGATCCGTATTCCTTGACCGAGACGCGGTTTATGGAGGGTTATGTGGAAACATTCGCGGGAAATGCGGAAGACGTGGAAATGGCCAATTACGCGGAGTTCCATGCGATGAAACTGTCGTTGGCTAACGACAACATGGACAATCAGGATAACAATAATTCGCAAAATTCGCAAAATTCGCCGATGATAAATTGGTATTCGCTGACAGAATCGCAGATCGCGCAGTTGCAGACGATTGCCGAACGCAACACCGGTCGCGCCTCGGTGATGGCGAAAGGGGTGCTGTGTTTCTTCCACGGGATTTGTTACGAGGACGAATGGGATGACGCGGGCGTATTCGATA
>JAFXTE010000016.1 GCA_017525245.1 Bacteroidales bacterium
CAGCATGGGCGCGAAGCCGATTTACTATCACGAATCACCGCTGGCCGCCGGCGTCATCAAGGCGAACGACCGCTGTCTGTTCATGTACAACGGCCCCGGTGAACGCTACTACCTGATTGCCATCGACCGTTGGGGCGTGGACCTCAACGCACTCGCCACAGTGGCTCACACCGGCGACTACAACGACCTGACCAACAAGCCGACAATCCCGCAAAATGTCGGGGATTTGACGAACGATGCAGGTTATATCACCGCCAATGACATCTCCGCACAGGTTAATGCCGACTGGAACGCCACGGAAGGTCCTGCGGAAATCTTGAACAAGCCTGTCAACGCCGATTTCGGACAGGGTGTTGTACGCAACAAAGTCAACAATCCTTCAGGTGCGACCAATATTGCGGTCAACTTCTCCACTTACCAATTAGTGAACGGCGGCGTGGTGTCGTTAGTCTTCGCCCGTGCCGTCCCTGCTGGTGCAACCCTGAACATCAACAACAAGGGCGCGAAACCGATTTATTATCACGAATCACCGCTGCCCGACGGACTCATTAAGGCGAACGACCGCTGTTTGTTCATGTACAACGGCCCCGGTGAGCGCTACTACCTGATTGCCATCGACCGTTGGGGCGTGGACCTCAACGCACTCGCCACAGTGGCTCACACCGGCAGCTACAATGACCTGACAGACAAGCCGAACATCCCGACAAACGTGAGTGCCTTTAATAACGATGCGGGCTACATTACGGAGGAGCAGATGCCAGCGGGTATGACTGGCACACAGACGGGCGACATCATGTACTGGGATGCGGCCACCGGCACGTGGATCATGATGCCGGCGGGCAGCGCGGGACAAGTGTTGACCGTGGAAAACGGTGTTCCTGTGTGGGCGAATCTTCCTGATCACGTTACCATGAATTTGCCACCGACCGTAACTACTTCCGCTCCTTCGGAGGTGACACAAGCGTCGGCTTTGTGTGGCGGAGAAGTGACCAGCGACGGCAGTGTGCAGCTCACCGCCTGCGGTGTCTGCTGGAGCACCCACCATTTCCCGACCATCGCGGATGCGCATACGGAGAATGACTTGAGTGTCAGTGCGTTCACCTCGCACGTTACGGGCCTTGCCCATCATACCACCTACTATGTGCGGGCATACGCCACCAACAGCATAGGCACCACCTACGGCGCGGAGATGACCTTCACCACAGAAGACATCCCCTCTGGCGACGTGACTATGCCAGACCCTTGTTCGGCAGACACCAACACCATTTGGCATCCGACTCTCGGTTCTGGCAGCACCCTCTGCGCCGGCACCGACAGCGTGGAACTCACCTTGAACAACTACCAGTATGGCAACATCCAGTGGCAGTATTCCACCGACACGATTTCCTGGTATGATATCCCTGGTGCCAATGACACGTTGTTGGTTTACAAACCAGACCAGACGCAATACGTCAGAGCTTCGGTCTCGACTGCCAATTGTCCGCCGGAGTATTCGCCGGTGAAGCTGTTGCTGAAAACGCCGTTGGCATACGCGGGCATCTCGCGCACGGCTAATGTTGGCGACACTGTACGTTTGCAGGCCTATATGGAGGAAGACGCGACCGGCAGTTGGCAGATTCTGCAAGGCACGGGCGGTTTCCTTTCCCATCCGAACGAAGATTACACAAAGTTCTACGGCACCGACTCGCTCTACCGCCTGCGCTGGACCTTGACCAACTCTTGCGGTTATAGTTCTGATGACATCAGCGTCCGTTACGTGCAGACAGTCGTGAGTGACAGAGTGGTGATGGTGGATACCACGGACATCATCTTCAGCGATTCGGCGCAGATGGCGCAGGGTTACTACGTAATCTCTTTCAGTGACCCGAACATCGTGATTGGAGACTCCACTATTTTGGTCAGTTTGATCAACGGCGGTTTTATGCGCATGGTCGATTCTTGGTCGATGGCCAACGATTCCACATACGCCATGTACACCACACAGGCTACGCTGTATGACATTTTGGAGAGTGGCGTCATCCAGTTTGATGCCATTTCCGGCGAGAGCGAGGCAGATAGTGCAGTCCAAAATACGCAGCCGGCACAGGAAGTGTTGTACCTTGACCATATCCCCACACGAGAGGAGATACGTTCGAATCCGGAAATGACTAAATCGGGTAAGGTTTATATGTTAAAGTTGGATTTGGCCAGAGAAGAGAGTGGTCTTGGGGAACATACGCAAGGTTTTTCTCTGCGAGGGTTAAGACAACAGAGCACAAGTACGAATAAAAAAGACACAACAGTAAAGTGGTTAGTCCCGGAATATGCCCCTGACTTTAAATATAAACTTGAAAATGTGAACTTCTTTTTGGATGCCAACCCCGTTTTTGAATATGATAAGGACATGCGTCATTTTCAATTTGGCATTTACGATGCAAAACTCCATTTGGAGGCGGATTTTGTTCCTAATATAACGTTGGGTCAATTTACGCTAACTTTCGTTGAATGGAATCCCATCAAGGTTGAGGTTCCTTTTGCTGTCCCTATCGGTCCCGTTGTTGTTCCGTTCACTGTGGATTGCGGGGTTACTTTAGGTGTTGAGGGTTCCGTAGATATTTCTGCGGAACTTCGATACAAGTTAACTGCTGATGCAACTCTCACCGAAGGAGTCAACTATTGGGGGAAATCCCATACATTCACGACAGATAGGGGTAGAAGTGGAAGTTTCAATGTAGAACGTGTCAGTGACAATCTTGAGGGATCGGTGGATTTTGAAGTGTCAATTGCTGGCTATATGAATGTAAAGTTGGCGGCGGTGGCGGGCCCTCGCGTACAGACGGGTTTCAAGGCCAAAATGAAATATTGCTATGGTCTAAATGAAAAGCAAGGCTGGAAGGGAAAAATAGATGCCAAGTTGTATACGAAACTTGATCTCAAAGCTATTAAATTAGTTGATAAAATTATTCCGGAAAATTGGTCAACCGAGTGTACGATTCCCCTTGTTGAGCGAGAGTTTCCAGATACGATGTACCTTTATAGCGGCAACAATCATACCATTCAGAATACTCAGGCGAGCAATATCGTCAAGGTCAAGGTGGAAGGGAGTGGCGGCAAGCCCATCCGCAACGCCTTGGTCTATTTTGAGCCGAAGGACGGTGGCGCTGTTTCCAATCATGTAGCTTTCACTGACACGAGCGGCATTGCCCAAACGATATGGACACCCAGCCCAAGTTCTGCTGTTCATCAGTTGTACGCTTACGCATACGATTGTGAGCAGAACCCTATCAAGGGTGCCCCAGTGGTGTTCACAGCCTACGAATACGCAGGCTGTACCAGCTCCACACTCAATTTGCGATATCTCCTCACGGGCAACACCCTGACATTGCAAGCATCAGGAGGTGAACCACCCTACACCTATTCGGTGGATGGAGAGCATTTTGTGCCTTTGAGCGAGTTGCCACCGCTGTCGGCCTTGGCTAGTTATGTGTTGTCGGTGAAGGATACGAACGGGTGCATCCGTTCCATCACATACGGCATTCCAGCCAATACAGATTGCGATTGGTCAAACCTTGATATGGACGCTGAATTCAGCAATGGCGCACTGATACTTCAGGGGACGGGCGGAACCCCTCCTTACCGATATTCTCTAGGCGGGATTTCCTATTCCACAAACAACGTTTTTCCTTCTTTGTCGCCCGGGGTCTATACGGCTTACGTGATGGATGCCACAGACTGTGACTACAATAGGAGTATCACCGTTGAAGACGATGATATCTTGGATCTCACTTCCTATAATTCACAACCCTGCGCCGGTACAACCACCGTCACCGACTACGACGGCAATGTCTATCCCACGATTCAGATCGGGCAGCAGTGCTGGATGAAGGAGAACCTCCGCACCACACACTATGCCGACGGTGAAATCATCCCGATAGGGTCTGCGTGTTACTATCCCAACGGCAATGCCGGCAACCGGGCGCAGTATGGGCTTTTGTACACGTGGTATGCGGCCACGCGGAATACGTCCAGCAGCAGTAACCCCAGCGGTGTGCGGGGAGCCTGTCCCTACGGCTGGCACGTGCCGAGCGACGATGAATGGAGTCAACTCTTAAGCCAGCCCCAATTGTTGGTGTGCCCCGCCAAGGCACTGGCGTCGAAGTTTGGTTGGAATATTTCCACCACTGCCTGTTCTCCCGGTTACGAAAATTGGTATAACAACGGCAGCGGATTCAATGCGCCGCCGGCGGGTCTGTATAACAATGGATATGGCAATTTCGGTTCGGTTGCTTGGTTCTGGAGTACTACCAATTACCCCTACAACGTGTGGAGCCGCTTCCTGAGCTACGACGGAGCAGGAGTGGGACGCGACTACAACGGCAGCGACATCAACTATAAGGCGCGCGCCTACTCTGTCCGCTGCCTCCGCGATTAGTGGGACTTGAGACTGTGGACTTTAGAAAGGGCGTGGCCGAGGCTGCGCCCTTTCTTGCGATGAAGGGCGATGAAGGGCGATGAATGAACGATGAAGCGATGAAGCGATGAAACGATGAAAGGAGCCCTTGCGAGTTCCGGTTTCCGTTTGGCCGGTCAGTGCGTCGCGTTAACGTTATATTGTGGGTTTCGGCAAATCGAGTTGTTTCCGGTTGTGGAGGGTGGCCAAACGGAATGGAGATGAGTTGGTCGAGTCGGTTTTGCTGCGAATCTTTCGAGAATCTGCGAAATCTGAAAACATTATTTACAAAAAGTTGTTAAAATATTTTCAATATAAAAATCTAATTTGTTGATATTCAGCAATAAAAATTTTTTCTAAAAAGTGTTGACAAAGAGTGTTATTTGTTTTATCTTTGCGGCATGTTTAGTTTAAAATTTACAGACCATGAAGGAAGAAGTATCACAATTAGAATTAGAAGTGCCGAAATTACGGCAGATGGTGTTGGAGAACACCAAAAGAATCGACAGAAACGAATTGACGATCAACAAAATGCGTATGGAAGCCACCGAACAGACCCGTAAAATCAGCGAACGCGATGAGAGTTTGGAACTCTCCCGCAGGGAACATGATCGTCGCATGAAAAGCATTGATGAACGGCTGGACCGAATCGCACAGCTTACGGAAGCCTCGAAAATCAAACAGGAAGAGCACGAAAACGAACTCAAAGAGACTTGGAGGCTTGTAAAGGAGAACTCTGCACAGATGAAAGAGAGCAGGGAGGAGTTCGACAGAGGGCTAAAAGAGAGCAGGGAGGAGTTCGACAAACGAATGAAAGAGAGCGAGGAGAAATTCAATAGGGAGTTGAGAGAGAGCAGGGAGGAGTTCGACAGACGGATGAAAGAGACCGACAGGCAAGTCAAAGATATGTTTGCGGAGACCAATGCATCGATAAGGCGTGTTTCAGTGGAATTCCTCGGTGTCACGGGCCACATCGTGGAGGGCTTGGTGAGTTCCTCCGCCGAAAAAGTTTTCAAGGATGCCGGTTTCAATTTGCATAACAGTGGCAAGAATCTGAAACGTGAACTTGCTTCGGAGAACAGACAGATGGAGTTGGATGTCATGCTCGGCAATGAGAAGATTGTCGTGCCTGTGGAGGTCAAGGCGAACTTCACAAAAAAGAAAGTGAAACGCTGGTTACACAAGATGGAGACGTTCAGGGATTTCTTCCCCGAATGCGCCGACAAGGAGGTCGTCGCCGCCGTCGCCGCTATCAACTACGAGGCGGGTGCGGCCGAACTCGCCCACGAGGAAGGGCTGCTTGTGATCCGTGTCAGCAGTGATGACATCTTCTCCCTTGACCCGGTTGACGAGGAGAAGCTGCGGAAGTTCTGAAGGAAGGCTCTTTTTTCGTATCCTCCTGCCCTTGCGAGTCCCAGTTTCCGCTTGCCCAGACAATGTATCGCTTTAACGTTATGTGTGGGTTTCGGAAATGCGTGTTGTTTCCGGTTGTGGAGGGTGGCCAAACGGAATGATGCATTTGCTGCACGGTTCGTTGGCATGGTTGTGCCGTTCGCGAAGCAGCTGTGGGGCTGAAGAGCTCGGTAGCCGCGCCGGGGCACCCAAATAAAAAACAGAGACATCAATAAAATAAATCGAAAAAATCGCCGTTATTTTTTCGTTTTTCAAATGAATAGTAAGATATGAATACGAAGATTTTATGGGCGGATGACGAGATTGATTTGTTGAAACCGCATATTTTGTTTTTGAAATCTAAAGGTTACGATGTGATTCCCGCCATGAGCGGCATGGAGGCGCTGGAAATCCTGAAGACGGAGTTCGTGAACATTATCTTTTTGGACGAGAATATGCCTGGCTTGAGCGGTTTGGAAACTCTTCAGCGTCTGAAAAAGGACTATCCGCATATTCCCATCGTGATGATCACCAAGAGCGAGGAGGAGCATATCATGGAGGACGCCATCGGCTCCAACATCGCGGACTACCTCATCAAACCGGTGAATCCCAACCAGATACTGCTTTGTCTGAAGAAGAATATCGACAACAAGAAGTTAGTGAGCGAGAAAGTGACCAGCAACTACCAGCAGTCGTTCCGCGAACTTTCCATGCGCATTTCCGACCGTTTGAGCGTTTCGGAATGGGAGGAACTGTACAAAGAGCTGGTCAACTGGGAACTGCAAATCGAAAAGATTGAGGATGAGAGTATTACGGAAATGCTTGCGGCCCAGAAGGAGGAGGCTAACATCCAGTTTGCCAAGTTCGTGCAGCGCAACTACCTTGACTGGGTCAACGGTCGCGCCGACGACAAGCCGCTGCAGTCGCATACGGTGCTGAAAGAGAAGCTGTTCCCGAAGCTCAACGACCAGAAGAGCACCTTCTTGTTCGTCATTGACAACCTGCGTTACGACCAATGGCGCAGCATCTATCCGATGGTGCATGACTATTATTATATACAAGATGAAAGTATCTGCTACAGCATCCTGCCCACAGCCACGCATTATGCCCGCAACTCTTTGTTTTCCGGTCTGATGCCGTCGGTGATCGCCAAAAAATACCCTAACTATTGGCTTAACGAGAGCGATTCCGGCAGCAAGAACCAGTACGAGGAGCAGCTTTTGGGCGAGTATCTGAAACGCTACGGGAAAAACATAAAATATTCCTACCATAAGATTCTGAATCCGGATTTTGCCAAGAAGGTGTTCGACAATTTCCACCAGATGTTGAACAACCCGCTGAATGTCATCGTGTTCAACTTTGTGGATATGCTTTCGCACGCAGGCACCGACGTCAATGTGGTGCGCGAGTTAGCCGACGACGAGAAGTCCTACCGCAGCGTAACCGCCTCTTGGTTCGAGAACTCTGTTTTGTTTGAGATGATCAAGTGGCTGTCGGAGAAGAAGATACCGGTGATGATTACCACTGACCACGGCACCATAAAGGTCGATCGTGCGCTGAAGATGGTGGGCGAGCGCGACCTGAACACGAACCTGCGCTACAAGGTGGGCCGCAGCAGCATGGATTATCCCGCCAAGGAGGTCTTCGAAATCAAGAACCCCGACGATGCTTTCCTGCCCAAAGAAAGTATGACCCAGCGCTTCATCTTCGCCACCAAGTCGGACTTTTTCGCCTACCAGAACAACTTCAACCAGTACGTGAATATGTACAAGAACACGTTCCAGCACGGCGGAATTTCAATGGAGGAGATGATGATCCCGTTCGTGATTCTCGCGCCGAAAAGTTAGTTTCGCAAAGGGCTTTCAATATCCGGTTGTTATACTTTTGGCTGTTAGCTTTTGGCTTAGCAAATAGTTAACAGCCAAATTTATTGTCATTAGTCTAAGTCTAAGTCTAAGTTTATGTCTAAGTCTAAGTCTATGTCTATGTCACAGTGAAATTTTGGAGCGGTCTTTGTCCTACTCAATCAAAATGGGGAGGTGGTCCGAAAAAAAATGTATTTTTGCCGTTTGTTTCAAAACGTACTATTATGGAAGTTACGCGATTGTTTGACATGCTCGAACGGGACTTGAAAGAGTTCCCAAAAGAGGATGCCTTGTGCTGTAAAGAGAACGGTATTTGGGTGAAATACAGCACTGCAAAATATGTGGAGATTGTTAACAACCTGTCATACGGCTTGATGCAGTTAGGCATCAAGAAGGGTGACAGTGTTGCTACAATTACCCCGAACCGTCCGGAATGGAATTTCCTGGACATGGCCATCATGCAGATCGGTGCCCTTCACGTGGCCATCTATCCGACCATCAGCGAAAACGATTACCGGTATATTTTCGATGATGCCGATGTGAAACTCATTTTCGTCGCCGGTTGGGACTTGTTGCGCAAAATCACCCAGATACTGGATGACAAGCCAGAACTGAAAGACAAAGTCTATACGTTCCGTAACCTTCGTGGTTACAAGCACTTGAACGAGGTGATAGAGCTTGGACGCGCCAACCCTTCGGCGCAGTATCTGCAAGAGATCAAAGACAGCATACAGCCTGAGGATGTGGTCTCGTTGGTTTACACCTCCGGAACCACGGGTTTCCCGAAGGGCGTGATGCTGTCCCACCGGAATTTCCTCTCGAACGTGGAGGCGGTTCTGCCCATCATCCCTACCACCGAGAACAACCGGATTTTAAGTTATCTGCCTCTGTGCCACGTGTATGAGCGTATGATGAACTACGCTTGGCAATATCTGGGACTCCCGATTTACTATGCGGAGAACCTTGCCAAGATTCAGGAAAATATGGTGGAGCTGAAGCCGGATATCTTCACGACGGTGCCTCGACTGTTAGAGAAGGTTTATGACAAAATTCTGGCTAAAGGTCACAAGCTGAGCAAGTTCAAACAGAAAATCTTCTTCTGGGCGAACGAGATTGCGTTGCAATACGGCGATAATCCGGGCAAACGTTACGACCGCAAGTTGAAGTTGGCTCGCAAGTTGGTGCTGAACCAGTGGAACAAAGCGTTGGGTGGCAACCTGAAGGTCATCGTGACGGGAGGAGCGGCCATCCAGCCTCGTATCTCCAAGATATTCTGGGCTATGGGTATTCCTGTTCTGGAAGGTTACGGTACCACGGAAACCTCTCCCGTGATTGCAGTGAGTAACTTCTTCGAGGGTGGGGTGGAGATCGGCACGGCCGGTCCGGTGTTGCCCGGCACTCGCGTACGCATCGCCGAAGATGGCGAAATCCTCACCAAAGGACCGCATGTGATGAAAGGTTACTACAACCATCCCGAACAGACTGCCGAAGTCATTGATTCTGACGGCTGGCTGCATACCGGCGACCTCGGGCAGCTCACTCCGGAAGGCCGTCTGAAAATCACCGGACGTAAGAAAGAGATGTTCAAGACCGCTTTCGGAAAGTATGTGGTGCCCACCATCATCGAAAACAAGTTCCTCGAAGAGTCGCTTATCGACAACATATTGGTGGTCGGCGAGAACAAACAGTATGCCGCCGCACTCATTGTCCCGAATTTCAGTGACTTGCGTTCGTGGTGTATCAACAAAGGCATTAACTACACTACCAACGAAGAGATGATTGAGCATCCCGATGTCAAAGACAAATACAAACGAATTGTGGATGAGTTCAATAAATTTTTCGGCGACACCGAAAAGGTGAAACGCTTCCTGCTGATGAACCACGAATGGTCCATCCAGTCCGGCGAGCTCACCCCCACATTGAAACTCAAACGCAACGTCCTCATCAAAAAGTACGAAGATCAAATCGAAAAACTCTTCGCCTAACCAACCTCGCCCCTTGAACTTTGACCCTGAAACCTGAAACTTGAAACTTGAAACAATAAAAGATATGAACAAAGAAGATAATAAAGGTAAAGTATTTTTATTCAATACATTAAGCAAACGAAAAGAGCTGTTTAAGCCGATTACGCCCGACCACGTGGGACTTTACGTCTGCGGGCCGACGGTGTATGGCGAGCCGCATCTGGGACACGCGCGTCCTGCCGTGACCTTCGATGTGGTGTTCCGCTATCTCTCCCATATCGGCTACAAGGTGCGTTATGTGCGCAACATCACCGATGTGGGCCATCTGGAACACGATGCCGACGAGGGTGAGGACAAAATCGCCAAGAAAGCCCGTTTAGAGCAGCTTGAGCCCATGGAAGTTGCGCAATACTATATGGACAGCTATCATAAGGCGATGGATGCGCTCAACGTGAAAGGCCCCTCCATTGAGCCGCGCGCTTCCGGCCACATCATCGAGCAGATTGAGATGGTGCAGAAAATCCTCGACGCGGGCTACGCATACGTGTCGGAAGGTTCCGTCTATTTCGATGTGGAGAAGTTCGACAAAGACTTCGGCTACGGCAAGCTCTCGGGCCGTGTGTTGTCCGAGCTCATCGCCAACACCCGCGAGTTGGACGGGCAGAGCGAGAAACGCAATCCCGCCGACTTCGCCCTCTGGAAGAAGGCCGCGCCGGAGCACATCATGCGTTGGAACTCCCCGTGGAGCGTCGGTTTCCCTGGTTGGCACATCGAATGTACGGCTATGAGCACCAAGTACTTGGGCGAGCAGTTCGATATCCACGGTGGCGGTATGGACCTGCTGTTCCCGCACCACGAGTCGGAGGTGTGCCAGAGCACCGTTGCCAACGGCAAAAGTTCCGTCAAATACTGGATGCATAACAATATGATCACCATTGAGGGACAGAAGATGGGCAAGTCGTTGGGTAACTTCATCACCCTCAACGAGTTCTTCACTGGAAATCATCCCAAGTTGGAGAAGGCTTACTCGCCGATGACCATCCGCTATTTCGTGTTGCAGGCCTCTTACCGCGGCACGGTCGATTTCAGCAACGCCGCCTTGCAGTCTGCCGAGAAGGGTTTGGAGAAGCTCTACGCCGCCGAGCGCCATCTTGACAGTTTGAAGGCCGGAAACACCTCCACCGAAAACATCGAAGCGTTGCAGGAACGTTGCTACGAAGCGATGAATGACGACTTCAACACCCCGAAGGTGATTGCGGAACTGTTTGACGCTGTGCGTATTATCAATGCCGTGAAAGACGGTCACGCGACGCTCACGGCTGACGATATCGAGTTGCTGAAGACCACCTTCCGCACCTTCTTCTTCGACATTTTGGGCATCAAGCCCGAGCTGGCACAGGGCGACACCCGCGAGCACGATGCTTTGGAGAAGGCCATGCAGCTCGTTTTGGAGATGCGCAAGACCGCCAAGGCCGAGAAAAACTGGGCATTGTCGGACAAGATCCGTGACGACCTCAACGCCGCCGGCATTGTGGTGAAAGACACGAAGGATGGCGCAGAGTGGAGCCTCGCGTAATCCGTTTGCTTCGATAATAAGAATCTTATAGACAACAATAGTAGGGGCGAATAATTATTCGCCCCTACATTATTTTTGATATCCCAATTCAATATTATTAAATCCTCGTTATTCTCAAAAATACTATTTTTGCAACATCATTCGTTTTAGTTATAGTTATAGTCATAGTTATAGTCAATAGTCATAATCAATATGAAACGAACCTTAATCACCGCCACCATGGTCATCACCACACTCATCGCCGCCTCCGGGCAGACGCAGGATCCTTCGGAAATCTCCCGCAAATGGAACGAGATCCGTCAGCTATGCGAAAAGTATGACGACGGCGCGGACTCCGCGTACCGCATCCTCAACGAACAGCTCGCCGCCACGAAACGCGACCCCGTAGCCAATGCGATATGGCACAGTTGCCTGGGGCAGTTCCTGTCGGATTATTGCGACGGGAACCGTTTCCTCCTTCGCGACCGCACGGAAGTTGCGGGCGAGACTCCAACAGACTTCAAAGAGTGGGACATTCGCACTTTCAAGCGTCGCGCCCGAGAGGAGTATCTGCTGTCATTGAAGAATGCCAAGACATTGCAGGCTGTGGATGCGAAATCCTATTCGCTTCTGCTGCAGAAAATGGAAAAACAGCATCCGGTCAAGACGTTGTATGAAGTGCTGGCCTACCGTGCCATCGAGCACTTAGTTTCGGATCTGAATAATGAGGCACCTGACCGTTCGCTTTCCGGTGATGCCCTTTGGCACAACGATCAGTTTTTGAAAATGCCGTTGGCAATCACGGAAGATGCTTCGGTGTTGCGGATGATATTGTCTGTTTATCAAGAAATTATCCGCTACCACAGTGTACAGAACCACGAGATGGATCTTGTCATGCTGACTCTTGAACGTTACGATTTTATGCGTGGTCAAGGTCTTGCGCCCGACAATTCTTTGGACTGGTATATCCCATTTTTGGAGAAATGGGCGAAAGAATGCGAACAAATGGAGGGTTATGGCCTGATTGCGTACAAGATAGGCAGTTTGTATCTGGAACGTGATGTTAACAGATCCGGTTATGAAGGAAAGGATGCAGAGAACCCTTATCACGATGATTTGCTCAAGGCGGAATCCTGGCTGAAGATTGCCCTAAACGCATCGGGCAAATCCTTTTATGAGGTGCCGGTGTCCGAAACGATTCAAGGACTGCACACCCGCACTATTTCGGCTTCCCCGCTTTTTGGCAAGAATGCGATTTTTCCCACGGGTTCTGCCACCCTTTGGCGTATCAACTACGCGAATAGCAAACAGTTGTATGTCAAAGTCGTGAAAGCCACGTCCACTTCACAAGGGATGATAAACAACAAGGTTTTTGAATATGTGACCCTCGGAAAGTCAGTATATGACGAGGTGGTGGAACTTCCCGACAAACAAGATCTGATGGATCATTGGGGATTCTATCTGCTGCCCGAACTGCCTGCCGGGGCTTATTGGCTGTTGATTTCAGACGAGCCTTCCTCGAAATGGGACAAGAGTACACCGCGCGAGTGCTATTTGTTCCAAATCAGCGATATTGAGATTTTACCGCGAGTCACGGAGTTTGGTTTGGAAATCCTGGCTCTGCACAGAAAAACCGGCGAACCTCTTTCCAACGCCAAAGTGTCCATGTATAGGAACAAACAAACTTTTACCCAGACTACAGATGGTGACGGCTTCTGTCAGTTTGGGCGTTTGCGGGATGGCGAATACGGTGGCACAAACGGCTTTACGGTCTCTTGGCACGGGCAGACCTTGTCTCACGGGGGATTCAATTGGTGGCAGCACAATCGTAGGAATCCGGAAGACCGCATTTACGGCCACCTTTTTACTGACAGGTCGCTCTACCGTCCCACGCAGACGGTCCATTTCAAAGGGATTTTTGAATTTGTAGATAAGAATGAAAATTCCCGTTTGTTGGCCGATACTCTCGTAAAGGTCACGTTGAAAGACGTGAACTTTCAGCAGGTGGAGGAGATAGAACTGAGAACCAATGAGTTCGGTTCCATTGCGGGTGAGTTTATGTTGCCCGAGGGCGGTCTGACAGGGACATATCATATTTACGCTAACGTGGGCAACCAATCGTTCAGCCATACTATTTCTGTGGAAGAATATAAGCTGCCGGCTTTCGAGGTGGAGATTGAAACTCCGGAGGAGACCTTCTCTATTGGACAGAAAGTGACGGTGAAGGGCAGTGCGATGGCCTTGGCGGGTTACCCGCTTGACGGTGCTTCGGTGAGCTACCGCGTGACCCGTAACAGTTCTTTCCCGTGGTGGCGTAGTTATTGGTGGCATCCCACCGTTGAACCGCTCACCGTGGCGCACGGCACGCTGGAAACCGACGATGATGGTGTCTTCCAAATCACCTTCCCCACTGAGGAGGACATGACGTTGCGTCGCTACACGCCGCTTTACCGCTACGAGGTCAGAGTCGATGTCACCGACATTAACGGCGAGACCCACAGCGGCAGCACCGTGGTCTATGTCAGCAGTCGTAACTTGCTGTTGTCTTGTGCTTTGCCTGGTGAAATAGACGTGAATAAGTCGGACAATCAGTATCGGATTTCGCTGACCAACACGGCAGGGAAACCGCAAAGTGGCACGGTCGGATACGAGCTTTTCCGTCTGCAAACGCCCAAACATTATATGTATGAAATAGAGAAGAAGACGGATGTTGTGATCAGTGACACGAATCTGATTCACAAAAAGTTCCCATGGGTTGCCTTCCATGGTGAGACCCAAAAAGAAAACTGGACGGCCGTTTCTCTGCAGAAGGGCAATGTCATGGTGAACAAAGACTCTGCCGCCTATTTCGCATTTCCAGACCTCAATAATCTGCCTGACGGTTACTACAAGGTAATGCTCTATACGGAAGATGATAACGGAAATCACATAGAATCAGAGAATTATGTGTTAGTATATCGTGATGACAGCAAGAAATGCAGTGCGTACAAGCCGCTGTGGGTCACGATGGACCATTCCATCAATATCGGGGAGACGCTGACACTTACCATCGGCAGTTTTCTGCCCGAAGCGAATGTTCTCTGCGAGATTTACTCCCACAACGTAAAGGTGTGTGCCGAGTGGGTGAACTTGAGAGGGAAGACTCACACGATCACCTATCCGGTAACGAAAGACGACATCGGTGGGCTGAGCGTCCATCTGCTGAGTATTCACCAGAATAAGAAAGAAGAGATGTCCCAGTCTGTCACGGTCACCGATGATACGAAAGACATCCGATTCGAGTTCCTGCGTTTCCGTGACAAGACCCTGCCGGGCAGCCAGGAGGAGTATCAGGTTCGTCTGACCGACAAAGACGGGAAGCCCGTCTCTGCTGAGCTCTTGTGCTCGATGTACGACATGGCGTTGGATGCTTTGGGAAGCCATAACTACCACGGTATAAATTTCTTCAGCCCATGGAATGGTGCCAGAGGCGACTTCCGTGCACTTTCGTGGGGGAGAAGTTTCAGCCAATACAATTATCGCAACCTGTTTTTGTACTACTCCATTGGGCCGATTAAAAACTGGTTTGAGTTCTTCCCGAATTCTTGCACGCGCTACTATGGCTTTGGCAAGATGATGAGCGTGCGTGGCAATCGGAGTGATGGTGCCCAAACAATTGTTGACGGTGTGCGGGTGCAGAGCAATGGTTCGTTTGATGCTGAATTTTCTGAAGACGAAGCTGTTGTGGAGTTGGCTATGGTTGCCGATGGGGTTGAATCCGCTCCTATGGCCGCTAAAGCTACAGGAAGTGGTGCAGAGGAACCTGCCGAGCAGGTCCGCACCAATTTTGCGGAAACCGCCTTCTTCTATCCGCAGTTGCGCACCGACGAGCGCGGCGATGTCTATATCAGCTTCACCATGCCCGACGCGCTCACCAAGTGGAAGATGCAGGGCGTGGCCCACAACCCCGCCTTCCAATATGGCCGTTTCGAGAAACTTGTACAGACTGCTAAAGACGTGATGATCGTTCCCAACGCGCCGCGCTTCCTCCGCGAGGGCGACACCATGGATTTCTCCGCCAAGGTGGTCAACATGAGCGGCCGGAACATTTGCGGACACGTGACGCTGGAGTTTTTCAATGCGGTGAACAACCAACCGATTGCCATGATTTGTGACGGAGGTTCGGATAATGGGGTTGGTAGAGACGCAAAATTTTGCGTCTCTACGATGACGGGTTCCCAACAATATGAAATATCCGCTGGTTCCTCCTCCGAAATCCATTTCCGCATCGTCGTCCCCGATGACATCCCCGCCATCACCTATCGTATCATCGCGCACAACACTGACCCGAAAGACGTGGCCGGCGACGGCGAGGAGAAGACCCTCCCCGTGCTCACCAACCGCATGATGGTGACCGAAACGATGCCGTTCTACATCTCGGGGAAAGGTACGAAATCGTTTACGTTCAACAAATTGCGGGATGCGTTCGGTGCGACGGACGCGATGAATCGGAATTCGGACGCGATGAATCGGAATTCGGACGCGATGAATCGGAATTCGGACGCGATGAATCGGAATTCGGACGCGATGAATCGCATTTCGGACGCGATAAATCGCGTCCCTACATTGAAACATTATCGGTTGACCGTGGAATGCACGCCCAACCCGGTGTGGTACGCCATTCAGGCGATGCCTTACATGATGGAATACCCGCACGAGTGCAACGAACAGCGCTTCAGCCGCTACTACGCCAACGCCCTCGCCACGCACATCCTGAAGGCCAACCCCGTCATCGAGGAGGTCTTCAATCGCTGGCAGGTGGTGAGTCCCGACGCCTTCTGCTCCGCCTTGGAGAAGAACCAGGAACTCAAGCAGGTGATGCTGGAGGAGACTCCGTGGGTGCTCGACGCGCAGCGCGAGGGCGCCAACAAACAGGCACTGGCCGCCATGTTCGACTTCAAACGGATGGCCAAGGAGGAAGCTTCCACGCTGCGGAAACTGCAACAGGCGCAGAACGGCGACGGCGGTTGGCCATGGTTCTCCGGCGGCAAGAGCTGCGACTTCATCACACGGCACATCGTGGCGGGCTTCGGTCACCTCAAAGCCCTCGGTGTCAGCACCGACGTGGCCAACAGCACCCTCCGCAACGCCGTTTCCTACATGGACGAGCAGATGTACCAGCGTTACCTCGACCGCAAAAAATACCACTACACCTACGTCGATGAGACGCACTACCTCTATGCCCGCAGCTTCTACAAAGACAAAGTTTCCGCCAAACACAAAGCCGCATACGACACCTGCTACAAGGTGCTGTTAAGCGGTTGGAGGTCAGAGTCCTATTATACGCAGGCGATGATTGCGCTGACAGCATGGCGCAACGGCGACCAGAAAGTGGCTAAGGAGATTGTGGCCTACATCAAGAGCATGGCCCAGCACAATGAGGAGATGGGCATGTTCTGGAAAAAGCAGGGTGGGGGATGGTTCTGGTACGAGCAGCCCGTGGAGCGGCAGGCGATGCTGATCGAAGCGTTCCACACCATCACGCCGGAGGACGAGGAGTCGTTAGCGCAGATGCAATTGTGGCTCCTCAAACAGAAGCAGACCCAGCACTGGAGCACCACGAAATCTACCACGGAAGCCATCTATGCGCTGCTGCTGAACAAGACGCTCGTAGCCGAGGACAAGACCGTGGCGGTCACCGTGGGGAACGTGCGTCTGCCCGACGAGACTGTACAGACGGAGGCGGGCACCGGCTACTTCAAGAAGGCCTGGACGGGAGAGGAAATCACCGCCGACAAAGCCAATGTGCGCATCGAGAAGGGCACCGACGGTCCCGCGTGGGGCGGCCTCTACTGGCAGTATTTCGAGAATCTCGACAAGATTACCCGCAGCGACGACAAGAACCTCGTCATCGAGAAGCAGCTCTTCAAGGTGGAGAATACGGACAAGGGCGAGGTGCTGAAGGCTATCACGGCAAATCAACCGCTGCAAAAGGGCGACAAGGTGCGCGTGCGGGTGGTCATCACCGCCGACCGCGACATGGAGTTCGTGCATCTCAAGGACATGCGGGCCGCCACTTTCGAGCCCGTCAACGTCTTCTCGCAATACAAATACCAGGGCGGCCTCTGGTACTACGAATCCACCAAAGACGCCGCCACCCACTTCTTCATCGACTGGATGCCGAAGGGCAAATACGTTTTCGAATACACCCTCTTCGCCACGCAGTCGGGCGACTTCAGCAACGGCATCACGCACATCGAGTGCATGTACGCGCCGGAGTTCCAGTCGCATTCGGCAGGGGTGAGGGTGAAGGTGCGGTAATCCTCACCCCCTGGCCCCTCTCCAAATGGAGAGGGGAGACTAATGTCTCGGTAATCGTTCCGATTCAACGCTATCAGTGGGCTCCTCCCCTTTAGGAGAGGCCGGGAGGGGTAAAAAATACGTAGAAAGGAAGTAATCATGAAACAAGACTTCAGTAAGACAAAAATTTTTCAAGGGGCATCGCCAGAGATATTTGCACGGGCAAAAGAGCTGCGACGCAATATGACACCAGCTGAGAAAATCCTCTGGCAGTATTTGAGAAATGACCAACTCAATGGTTATCATTTCCGCCGCCAACATCCTATCAAACAATTTGTTGCTGATTTTTATTGTGCCAAAGCCGACCTGATAGTAGAATTGGATGGTGGTATCCATAATAACCCCGAAGTACAAGAACATGATATTAACCGCACGGTAGAGCTTGAAAACATGGGAATTACGGTTATTCGCTTTACCAATGAGGAGATTTATAATGACATAAATAATGTAATCGAAAAAATAAGAAGTTATCTGCATTAACTGCTTGGCCGCTCTTCAAATGGAAGAATGTTTTCCCTCACCCCCTGGCCCCTCTCCAAATGGAGAGGGGAGACCAATGCCTCGGTAATTGTTCCGATATAACGCTATCAGTGGACTCCTCCCCTTTAGGGGAGGCCAGGGAGGGGTGATTTGGAGGCTAGGGAGGGGTGATTTGGAGACCGTGAGAGGCAAAACACGTAGATTGACGCTGTTTCCCATATCGGAAATTTTTGTATTTTTGCCGCCGATTTTGATTATTTATAAAATATTGATTATAAACGAAATAGAAATATGGCATTTATCAAAACCGACAATCTGAAAGGAGATATATTTGGCGGCATCACCGCGGGTATCGTGGCGCTGCCGCTGGCATTGGCATTCGGCATCCAGGCGTTCGGGGGCATTGACGATCCTTCCGCCAGCTCCATGGGTGCTCTCGCAGGTTTGATCGGAGCTACGTTCCTCGGCTTCTTCGCCTCCCTCTTCGGCGGCACCCATTCGCAGATCAGCGGCCCCACCGGACCGATGACGGTCATCACCGCCTCGCTGCTCAGCGGCGTGTGGGCGGCGCAGCATTCCATGAGCGCGGTGCTCATCAGCATGTCGCTGGCGGGACTCTTCTGCGGTATCTTCCAGATTCTGTTCGGCATCCTCAAAATCGGCAAGTATGTGCGCTATATCCCGTACCCGGTTTTGTCGGGCTTCATGAGCGGTATTGGCGTCATCATCATCATCCAACAGCTTTACCCGTTAATCGGCTGTAAATCACCTGTTTTGGTGGTGGATATGATTACGCAGTTCCCAGAACGCGTGGCTGGCGGCGTGTCGTTCACGGCTTTGCTGCTCGGCTTGGGCACTATCGCCATTATCTATCTTTTCCCGCTGATAACCAAGAAGATACCTTCCACTTTGGTGGCTCTCTTGGTGATGACCATCATTTCGTTGTTCCTCAATATGGACGAGAAGCTGCTCATCGGTCAGATTCCCGCCGGATTCCCGATGCCCGCATTTGCGAAGGAAGGTTTGGATTTGTCAGGCCTTGATTGGGGGTTGGTACTGAAAGCCTCTGTCATTCCGGGACTTACGCTCGCTGGCTTGGGTAGCATCGACACGTTGCTGACCTCTGTGGTGGCCGACAATATCACGAAGACGCACCATAACAGCAACCGCGAGTTGATAGGGCAGGGCATAGGCAACATGATCAGCGGCCTCTTCTGCGGTATCAGCGGCGCGGGCGCGACCATGCGCACGGTGGTGAACGTGAAGAGCGGCGGGCGTACGCAGATCAGCGGAATGGTGCATTCCCTGCTGCTGTTGGCTGTGCTGCTCGGTCTGGGCAGTCTTGTTCGTTACGTGCCGCTGGCAGTGTTGGCCGGCATCCTGATCACCGTCGGTTGGGGAATCATCGACTTCAAGGGATTCAAGGATCTGCTCAGAATACCCCGTGCCGATGCGGTGGTGCTCATCATTGTCTTCCTGCTCACCGTTTTTGTGGATCTGCTCACGGCTGTCGGTATAGGCATGGTGATTGCCTGCGTCCTCTTCATGAAGCGTGCCAGCGACCTCGTGGAAGGTAGCTACAGCACCGCCGAGATGACCAATTTCGACAAGGAAAGTCCGTGGCAGGATGAAGGCGGTATGCCCGACAAAGTGAAGCATAAGATTTACATTCAGCGACTTAACGGTCCGATCTTCTTCGGCACCATCACCAAGTTCCAGCAGGTGATGAACGATGTGCCCGAGGATGCCAAAATCGTGATTATCCGGATGCGCCTCGTCAGCTTCATGGACCAGTCCGGTCTGTATGCTATGGAGACGGCCATCAAGGAATTGCAGGATCGTGGCGTACTGGTGCTGATGACCATCATCCAACCGCAACCGATGTACATGCTGAAGACGATGAAGGTTATCCCCGAACTCGTCCCCGAACTGCACACCTTTGAGACGTTCGAGGACTGCACGGAGTTCTTGAAGAACCAGGTCGAAGGGTGATTTTTAATGCTGAATGCTGAATGTTGAATGTTGAATGTTGAATGAAGAATGTTGAATGTTGAATGAAGAATTAAACTTATAAGGAATAAGTTGGTCAATAACTTATTTGTGACGGGAAAATGTATTTTAATCTAAAATACTACCTTGAGCAGTCCCGAAGGGACAAGACGCGCTAAGCGCTGATAACCCCACATAAGCGCAGCGCAGCGTGGGGCTGGATGCCGAAACGGGTTTCGGACTGCGGGAACAGCGATGATGGCAGAGCGAAACGTAGTGTGTGTGTGAAACAAAAACAAACAAACAAATAGTAACAATATGAAAAAACTGATTCTTTTGGCTTTAGTAAGCCTGATTACGCTGGGCGTGAGTGCGCAGCAGAGCAAAACGGCCTCCAAAGGGGAGCAGACCGTGACGATTCAAACCAATGGTGTGTGTCAGAAGTGCGCTGACAAATTCAAAGAGAACGTGCCTTATTTCAAGGGCGTGAAGTCGTACACGTACGATATGAAAACGGCGAAGCTGACCATCAACTATGACGCGAAGAGAACCAATCCCGACCAGTTGCGTCAGGAGGTGAGCAAGCTGGGTTACAATGCCGACAACGTGAAGGCTGATCCAGCAGCAAGAGCCAAACTGCCCGCTTGCTGTCGTGCAGAAAAAGGTGCTGGATGTTGCAGTGGCGGTGCCGGACATGGATGCGGCAACCACGATGCCAATAAAGCCGGTCACAGCTGCGGTAACCATCAAAGCGGTGCCAAGAGCTGCGCTGGTCACCAAGACGGTAAAGGTTGCGCTGGTCACCAGAATGGTCAGAAGTGCGCTGGACACCAAGATGGTAAAGGTTGCGCCGGTCACCAGGATGGTAAAAGCTGCGGCAACCACCAATAAAGAAACGTGAAAAGTGTCTTGGTGACAAGACGCATTCCGCTAAAAAAAACATTACTGTCATTAAAGTTTTTCGTGACAGTAATGTTTTTTTGTTTCTTCGGCATCGTGCTGTCCATCAGTCCGATGCGGCTGCTGGGGGCGTGGTGGTTTGGGACGGTGTGGTGTCCTCTTTTTTACTTCTTAAGGACAAGGCTTCAACCTCATTGATATTTATTGTATTTTTGCAACGTCATATTCTCGGGTTTTGCTTAAAGGACCTCTCATGACTTGGGAATATGGCGCAAAAATGGTAAAATAAGAGGTCCCTTTCTGTATGAAAAAGACACTGATAATTTCGCTTATGTTTTTTTTCTGTTGGAGTATGCACGGACAAAACGTGGTGACGTTGCAGCTTCCGGAACCCTGCGTTGGGACTTCTGTGCCGCAGTATCCGTCATCCGAGCGTCTCCACTTCACGGTCTCCCCAAACCCTGGCAACGGAGACTTTACTTTATACATAGCGTCATCCACCTCTTTAGGCAAAGTGCATTTGACTGTAACTTCTATGGAAGGCACTATGCTTTACAAGCAAGACTTTTACACTATTGAGCCTAAGCTACAGAGTGCATTGCATCTGCGTCACCTTGCAGCAGGTATCTACATGGTGACCCTTCTTTGTGAACAGGGCACTTCAACACAAAAAATCATCATTCAGAAATAATCGCCATTATGAAAAAGTTTTTACCACCTTTTATCGTACTTTTTTTCATGGCGTTATCAGTTTATACAGACGCCCAGGTCATAGATGTCTGCGCAGGTGCGGACTCCGTTACGTTGAGGCTCGGAGGCTTTCAATACGGCGAAATCCAATGGCAGATATCGTATGACAACGAGCAATGGGAGGACATAGAAGCTGCAAACGACACCAACTATCGCTTCATGCCGGAGTTTAGTGCATACTACCGAGCAGTAGTGGCGCATCCCAACTGTGTCGCCGATACTTCGGAGGTGAGTCATGTGCAACTGCCCCCTTTGTGCCACGCCGGGCCTGACCGCTTGCTGAACTATGGTGACAGTTATCGGATGAAGGCTACTTTCGACAACAACGCTTTGGGTGAGTGGCATATTTTGTCGGGTACGGGAGGTAGCTTGTCGGACCAGTATGACCCTAGAGCCGTTTTCACAGGTGGTGACACCGCCTACACGCTCACTTGGTCGCTTACTAATTCCTGTGGAACCACCACAGATACGGTTGTGATTAGATACACAACCACGGAGTTTAACAATGATATCGTATATGTGGATACTACGGACCTGATTTTGAGCGATACGGCAGAGATGGTAGAGGGCAAGTTCGTGATTGTGTTCAGTGACCCTGTGCCTGTGGTGACAGACTCTTCGGTGATTGTGAGTTTGGGCGGGGAATTCATGCGCAAGGTGCTGTGCCGAGAGATGCGGGGGGACACCTGCATAATGCTCACGCGACAAGGAACCATTGATGACATCCTCCTGCACGGGGTCATCAACGTTGACCTACTGCTGCAAGAGATTGCCGATGATACAACTAGTGGGGACAGCTCTCGCTTTGTGCGCCTGAATCATCTTCCTACAAGAGCTGAAATTTTGGCAGATAGCGGAAAAAGAGTCTTCTACTATAACCCAAATTCGTTGCGTGACGAGTCGGAGGGGGATCATTTGAGTATTCTTAAATATTTAACGGTGTCTGATCTTTTAGGTATTCATCTCAACAATCCAATCTCCCTCAATTTTAATTTTGATGCTGACGTGTTGTGCTCCTTTGAAAGGAATAATAGAAATGAGATTACATCTTACAAGATTGGCCTCAGCCATATCGAATTCGGCCTTTCCGGCGGGCTTACCTTTCTTGATGGATTGGATGTCGAGGGTCAGCTAGATCTTGTGCAACTTTACCATTTGATCGTCTCAGGTCCCGTTGTTGTAAAGACCAAATTTCACGCTCCTATAAAAGTTTCCTTTCACTTTCCTTTATTGAATTTTAATTTGTCGTTTTCAGCTGGTGGACGTGGCTATCTGTACTATGACAATAATCATGGAAAGCCTCGTGTTGAAAAGTCGTGGAATTGGTTTGCAGAAAAACAAAGTACACTGACTACTACTCAATTCACCTGGGGAGTATCATTTGTCCCTGAATTTTCAAGCGAATTGTATGGAGTTCTTGGACCGTATATTAACATTTCCCTCCCTGAGTACAAAAGCGTGAACTGTAAATCCGTAGAGTATCCCTATGGAACATCAAATACTAGTATCGTGAATATTGCATTAGGATTTGGTGTTAAAGCGCGTTTTTTAAAATTATTTAATTTTGATCTGTTCAAAGGAGTGCTCAATCTCTATTCTTATACCATTAAAACACCCTCGAAAATCGATATTGTTAGTGGAGACGGTCAAATTTTCACAAGTGGAACAGTGTTAAATGATTCATTGGTTTTCAAAGTGATGGATAACAAGTCGAGACCGGTGACGGGTGCAGTTGTACATTTTTTGTCTGACGATGGCTTTTTCAATACAACAGTGGCTGTTTCAGACGAAAATGGTAATGTGAGTGTACAGTTTACTCCTATCGTCGGCAATGCCAATATGGCCACCATGAGGGCCTGTCTATACGATTGCGAAAATGAAATCATTGACGAGAAGACCCTAAACGCCTATCGTGGAAGTTACTATTGTCCGAACTCCACGCTCTCGGCCTCTTTTGTGCGTCGTAATGAGGTGATGGAGTTGCGCGTCACGGGGGGACAACCTCCATATCAGGGATACATCAGTGAGTTTACAAACACATGGGATCCATATTTCTATGCTCCTTTTATTCCGCAACAGGGTGTCATTTATCGAGGTCTGGTAAGAGACCAATATGGCTGTCAAGCGCATGCCATCTTTGTCTCGCCCTCAGACCAGTGCGCTGAGTCTGACCTTTCTGTTTCCTATTATGTTTACTCATTGGACGGGGTCACTAATGTTACTTTGACAGGAGAAGGGGGTACTCCTCCTTATCAATACCAGATTGATGGAGATTTGAGTAACTTTCAGGAAGAGCCGCATTTCTCTGGTATAGCCCCTGGGGATCACATCGCCTACATCAAGGATGCAGCTCAGTGCATCAAAGAGGTTCCCTTTCCTGTTGTTCAGGCGGGCGATGAATTGTCTTTTATGGTATATAGTATTCATGACATTGCGCCGCAATCCGCGAACATCACTTGCGCTATTATTTCATCGGATGCGGCGACATTGGACAATTATGGCGTTTGCTGGAGTACGTCACACGAACCCACGTTGCAGAATGCTCATGTTGCAGGTCACATCACCAACCCCAACAGCGACAATTTCTATTTCTATGACTGCGAAGTGGAGGGGTTGCAACCTAACACTGACTATTATGCCCGGGCGTATATCACACGATATGGCATCACGGAATACAGCAACGAGCGTCATTTCACCACCCCGTTACCCAATGCGCCAGAGGTTATTACCGGTTCTGTGTTCAACGTTACCAAAAATAGTGCAACTTGCGGGGGGATCGTGACGAACGATCATGGTTACCCGGTTACGGCACGTGGTGTCTGCTGGAGCACATCCCCGATACCCACTTTGAACGATTCTTTCACACAGGACGGTAGTGGTGTGGGTGACTTTACGAGCCAGATCTCTGGACTCACCCCCAACACACTTTACTGGGTGCGTGCTTACGCCACGAACAGCAATGGCACCTCCTATGGTGACGTTGACACGTTCCGAACACTGCCAAATCTGCTCCTCACAGTAACTACCGAGGTTCCCAATCTGGTAACCGCTACAACTGCTACGTTGCACGGCACGGCCATTACCACCGGTGCCCCAATTGTCTCGCGCGGGTTCTGCTGGGGCCAAGACAATAACCCTTCGATCGGTAATCCAGACAGCCAAATCATCCTTGGTGAGGGAAGTGGTAATAGTTTTTCCGCCACAATCACGGGTCTGTCACCCAGTACAACGTATCAGGTCAGTGCTTTCGCTGACAATGGACAAGGGGTCGAGCTCGGGAATGTAATATCTTTTACGACAAGTAGTTGTATCCCGATTGTCAATACACTGGAACCGACCGCAATTATCAGCAACACCGCTACCTTGCAAGGGCATATATACAACGAGTGCGTCACTGCTATGCCCATTACAAGCTGCGGCTTTTGCATGGACACCATCGCAAATCCGTCGGTGGGCGGCAACCAACAGGTTTACAGCACGGAGTTCAATCAAGCGGACGGTGACATCTATTATTTGGCCTCAAATTTGCTGACGGGGGTGACCTATCATGTGCGGTGTTACGCCATCAATGCCAATGGTGTCCACTATGGCGATGATCGCACCTTTGTGATTGAGGATGACTGTAACTTGCCACAAGTGAACACCTTGAATGTTGCAAATATAGGAACATACTCTGCTACGGCACGATTCACCGTATTTTCCGATGATGGTTGCGAGATTACGCAGTGTGGTGTTTGTTGGGGTACGCAGCCCTCTTTGAGCATAGATAGCGACACTTCTATCTCCATGAGTGGCAGTATGGGAGAAAACACACTTAACATTAACGGGTTGGAACCTGAATCTGTCTATTATGTGCGGGCGTTTGCCACTAACTCTGCTGGTACGACATACGGGCAGATTGTGGCTTTCCGGACGGATTCAGAAATTGGCGCCAGTTGTGGCACTGTGATGGATGCAGACAGCAATGTTTACCACACAGTGCAGTTAGGAGACCAATGTTGGATGAAGGAGAACTTGCGTACAACTCACTATGCTGACGGCACGGAGATACCTCTCGGCACCTTTGCTTCCACAACAGATGCCTACTGTTATTACCCCACGGGTAATTACGATGATAATGTCAACTTCAGGAATGTGAATCTGTATGGTTACTTGTATAACTGGTTGGCTTTGATGCATGGTGCCTCCACCAGCAGTACCAATCCCAGTGGGGTGCAAGGGATTTGTCCTACAGGCTGGCATGTCCCAAGCAACGCTGAATGGACTCAGTTGGTGGATTATCTCTCATCCGATGGATTCCAGTGCGGCAGCAACCCTACAAATGTGAGTAAGTCGTTGGCAAGCGTGAACGGTTGGAATAGTAGTACTACCGTCTGCAGCGCGGGCAACGACCCTTCGATGAACAATGCTTCTGGCTTCACCGCAGTGGCTGGAGGATACAATATAGGGTCTTCCATCTGTAGCCCTCCCGGAGAAATGGCGTACTTTTGGACGTGTACTTCACGAAGCGGTCCTGTGCTCAATAACTTTGTTTATCAATACAGTATAAATTACAGTAGTGCTGAATTCAACAGCGGCAATGGCATGAAGAATTGGGAATTGTCGGTCAGATGCGTCAAAAATTAAAAGTAATTATATAGATAATCTGCCATCAGCCGTCGTTACCTTTTCTCCACCGCCTCCACAAACTCCAGGGCGTCTTTGCTGTAGCCGTCGGCGTGGATCTCGTTGGCCAGGACTTGCGTGAGCACGGCACCGCCCACATAAATTGGGGTTGTCACGCCGTTTTCCTTCAGGTACTGGATGGTCTCCTCCATGGAAAGGACGGTGGTGGTCATCAGCGCGCTCAGCCCGATGATGTCGGGGTGGTATTTTTCGTCCGCCTCCTTGATGACCTCCTTGGGTGTGTCTTTCCCCAAGTCGATGACTTTGTAACCATAGGATTCGAAGATCACCTTCACGATGTTCTTGCCGATGTCGTGGACGTCGCCCTTGACGGTGGCCAGTACGATGGTGCCCTTGTGGCTGTCGCCATGGCTGAACTGGGTCTTGATGACGTCGAACGCCTCCTTGCAGGCCTCGGATGCGGAGATGAGCTGCGGCAGGAAGATGCGTTGCTTCTCGAAGTCGGTGCCTACCTCCGTCAATGTGGGAATCAGGATGTCGTTGATGACCTCCATCGGCGGCTGCGTTTTCAGCACTTCGTGCGTGAGTGCCACACTGTCCGCCTTCAAGCCGCGCTTTACCGCCTCTTTGAGGGTGAGTCCGCCCGTGGCAGCAGGAGCGGTGGCATTTGGAGTGGCTGTCGCTGAGGCAGTGCCCTCCGCCACGGTCGTGACGGGAATCACGTCCTCGATATAGGTGTTCAGATCCTCCGAAGTGCCGCGCAACGCTTTGAAGGCCAGGATGGAGTTCATCATCGTGGCGTTGCAGGGGTTGATGATGGGCATCGTGAGGCCGTTTTCCAACGACATGAGCAGGAACGAGCTGTTGATGAGTTCGCGGTTGGGCATTCCGAAGCTGACGTTGGAGACGCCGAGGGCCGTGTGTACGCCCAACTTCTCCGTCACCATGCGCAATGCCCGCAAGGTCTCCTTCACCAACGGCTGCTGCGCGCTACAGGTCAGCGTGAGCGTGTCGATCATCATCCGATGGCGCGGGATGCCGTATCTCTCGCCCCCGTTGACAATGCGCTCGGCGATGGCCAACCGTTCTTCTGCCGTCTGCGGGATGCCGTTGTCGTCCATCGTAAGTCCCAGCACCACAGCTCCGTACTTCTTAGCAATCGGGAAGATGACTTCCATGTTGCTTTCGTTGCCGTTCACGGAGTTGATGAGCGGCACTCCGTTGTAGTAGCGGCAGCCAGCCTCAATGGCGGCGGGATTGGAGGAGTCTATCTGCAAGGGTAAGGCAGTGATTTCGCTGAGCTGCGTCACCACTTTCTTCATGTTGGCCACGTCATCGGTTTTGGGCACGCCGAGGTTCACGTCCAACAGATCCGCTTTCGCTTCCTCCTGCTTGATGGCCTCCTTGAAGATGTAGTCAAAGTCTTCGTTCACAATGGCTTCCTTGAGTTTCTTCTTGCCCGTTGGGTTGATGCGTTCGCCGCAGACCTTGATGCCTTCCATTGGCAGGTATTTCGTGGCGGAAGTGATGACTGTCGGCCGCTCCACCTTGCGTTCCGGCACGGCTTTGCCCTTGTGGACAGCGATGGCGCGGATGAAGTCGGGGTTGGTGCCGCAGCATCCGCCCAAAATCGCCACGCCTGCCGCTTGGAACTCGCTCATCGTTTCGGCGAAGTCCTTCTCCGACAGCGTGTAGCAGGCCTTGCCGTTGTGGATGTAGGGCAGTCCTCGGTTGGGCTGCACTAACACGGGCTTGTCGCTGTATTGTAGCAGCTCCTCCACGATGGGCTTCAGATCGCGGGGACCGAGGGAGCAGTTCACCCCGATGGCGTCGGCACCCATGTTGGACATCAGCGTCGCCATGATGCGCGGCGACGTGCCCGTGAGCGTGTGTCCGCTCTTGTCGAAGGTCATGGTGGTGAAGACGGGCTTGTCGCAGTTCTCCTTCACGGCGAGCAGGGCGCATTTCAGCTCGTAGAGGTCGGTGAAAGTCTCCAAGATGAAGCCATCGACCAAATCCTTGGCAATCAGCACCATCTCCTTGAAGGCCTCGTAAGCATCGTCGAAAGAGAGTTCGCCCATGGGGTAGAGCATCTTGCCGAGCGGCCCGATGTCGCACATCACGTACTGCGTGGTGCGGTGCCGTTTCGCCAATGCGATGGCCGCCTCGATCACCGCCTTGATGTCCTCGCCGGGCATCTTGATGCGGTTCGCCCCGAAAGTGTTGGTGGTGATGAAATCGCACCCCGCCTCAATGTAGCTGCGGTGGATGTCGGCAATCTCATCGCCATTGGTAATATTCAGCATTTCAGGCATTTTCGACATGATGCCGCGTTTCTCCAGCTCGGTGCCGAACGCCCCGTCGAAAATCATTACTTCGTGTCCTAAACGTTGTTTCATTATGAATGGTTATTGGTTATCGGTTATTGGTTATTGAAGCTTTACGTTAATAGTGCTTAGTGTATTGTTTAAATTTCATCGTCTCATCGTTTCATCGTCTCATCGTTTCATCGTTTCATCGTCCTTCATCGTCTCATCGTTTCATCGTTTTTCATCGTCTCATCGTGATAGCACGTCGTTCCCCGACGCCGATATGCGCAACTCTCACGCGCCACGCACCCCGCGCAGCTTTTCCGGCCGTCGCCGCCGATGCGCACGATGCCCGTCATCGACTTCATCGGGATCATCAGCCCCGAGTCGAGGAAGCTGATGCCGATCTTGTTGGCTTTCACCAAATTGGCAATTCTGAGGTTGTCCTCCAACGGGGTGCCTTGGTAGCCCGGACAGAACCGGAACCCCAACGAAGGGTAGGGGAGTGCCTTCTCGAACTCATCGGCTTTGCGCTCGATCCAGACCCCGGCGGTGGCGTCGAAGACCACCGCGTAGGCCATGTCCTCCATCTGCAGCCGTTTCAGCCGCCTATCGACCGCGATGCCGATAGTCGTGGCGCAAAGCAGGTAACCCTCCGAACCGTGTAGGTACTCCATATATGCCGGGTGCGCTAACATGAACTCCTGCGGGTAGTCGTAGGAGGCATACACGTACTTGAACTCGGCCAATTCTTCAACTTCACGCAAAGCACGGTCAATTAAGCGCTCGGTGTGCTCGTCCACAATTGTTTCCCCCGATTGTTGTAGAGACGTTTCCTGAAACGTCTCTCGAATAACAGGATGAGTTTTTGGAGACGTTTCAGGAAACGTCTCTACGGGGGAGGTCGGTTCATTGACGGAGTATCCCAAATATTTTAGAATTTCCCGCTTCATTACCGCAATTCCTTGTCTATCACGTGGTGGATGCGCTGGTAGATGTCAGCGGCCACCTTCGGATTGTTCATTGTGTAGATGTGGATGCCGTCGGCGTCGTTGGCCAGCAGCTCCAGTATCTGGCTGACACTGAATGCGATGCCGATTTCGAACATCGCTTCCTTGTCGTTGCGGAAACGTTCGAACAGTACTCGCAGCTCAAAAGGAATGGAGGCTCCGGCCATGTGCATGATCTTGTTGAACATGGTCGCGCTGGTGAGGGGCATGATGCCAGGGATGATGGGGATGGTGATGCCCATGGTGCGAGCAACCCGTTTGAGACGGTAATAATAGTTGTTGTCGTAGAACAGCTGCGTGATGAAAAACGACGCCCCCATGTCCTGTTTGACCTTCAGGTGGTGCAGGTCGTCATAGAGACTTTCGCTCTCGATGTGCCCTTCGGGATAGCAAGCGCCGCCCATGCAGAACTTGTGCGTGCTGCGCAGGTAAGCCATGAGCTCCGAGGCGTGCCGGAAACATTTCAGATAGCTTTCGGGAGAGTCGGCGGGCTTGTCACCGCGCAGGGCGAGGACGTTTTCTAGGCGCTCCTGTTCCAAGACGGCGGCCACCCGGTCCACATCCTCCTTGTCGAGGGAACCGCAGGTGAGGTGTACCAGCGGCTCGGCGCTTGTGTGTTCCTTGATGTATCGCGCCAGGTCGATAGTGTGTTGGCTGTTGTCGCCCGATGCCTTGAAAGTCACGCTGATGAAATCAGGCCGGAACTGTTGCAGCTGGTCGATGGTGCGGTAAATGTCATCAAGGTCGCTGACTTCCGGTTTCGGCGGAAAGACCTCGAAGGAGAACGTTTTTTTTGTTCGTAATATGTCGCAAATACGCATAGTTCGATTGTTTACATCTGAAATGTTTTTGGCTGCAAATGTACATAAATTACGAATATACACAGACAGATAAAATTGACGCTGTAGAGACGTTTCATGAAACGTCTCTACAATTTCGGAAAGGTACAAAATTTCAGCATATTATTTCTCTTGACAATGCCGTGGCGATAGGGACATGATTTGTACACGAAGCAATCTGTATTTTTATAGATCATACTCTGTTTAAGTATCTTTCAAAATTAAAAAAAATTTTTCTATTACTAAATATTGAATGAAATTTTTATTATTTTTGCAGTTCATAAAACAAATTATTATGGCACCGAAAAAAGTAAAAAAAGAGAGCCCAAAAGCAACGGGCAAAAAGACCAGAAGGAAGACGGATCTTGCCGGGATTATTGGTATTTTCAAAGATAGAATCCATTATAAGGACGATTCGATTTTCAATCTGGGATAATGCGACGATATTTATTGGATACATGCACCCTGATTTGGATGTTAAAGGATGACCCGAGAATCAAAGGTGTAAAGGAGGATATTGATTGCTATCAGGGCGACTATGCCATTTCGGTAGAGTCCATAAAGGAGTTTGTCTATTTGATTCAGAGTGGAAAAATTAAAACGGATATATCTTTTGATGAATTAATGACTGCGTTGGATGACAAGCACATACTTATTTATAAATATGATAGAGGAACGTTGAGGGTCCTTTCGGAGTTGCCTTTCTTCAAAAAACATCAAGATCCATCAGATCGCGTGATAATAGCTAATGCCATAGCTGACAATAGGATACTCATATCTGGAGATCATAACTTTACGCTGTACAAAGACCTCAATCTAATGATGGTCTAAAAGTCGATTCAGGGAACGTATCTGCTAATTGTTGTGTGATAATGTTTTTTTTGTAACTTTGCCTCATTATTCCAAGTATATTTTTAAGTTTTTAACGAAAAGCAAATCAAATAATTATAATCATCATGATGAAACCTAAGATTGTTATCGGAAACTGGAAAATGAACAAGGACTTCGAAGAGGCTGAAGACCTTATCACCAAAATTGAAGAAGAACTGGCTGATTATCAGCTGCAGACGGAGGTCGTGCTGTGTCCGCCGGCTGTGTATGCCGAACTGGTCACCGACCACGCCAGTCTGGAGGAGAGTCGTTTCTATGCCGGTCTCCAGAACGTGAGCGAGTTCCCGAACGGCGCCTACACGGGTGAGATTTCCGCCGAGATGCTCGCCTCCATGGAAGTCGATTTCTGCATCGTGGGACACAGCGAACGCCGCAAGTTTTTCGGCGAGACCGACGAGATTGTCCTCAAGAAGATGCACCGTCTGTTGGACAACCAGATTGTTCCGGTGATGTGCTGCGGCGAGACCCTCGAGGAACGTAAGGCCGGCAAGCACTTCGAGGTGGTTGGCAAGCAGATTGAAGCCACCATCTGTACGCTCACTCCTGAAGAGCTGGAGCGCACCATGATCGCTTACGAACCCATCTGGGCCATCGGCACTGGCGAGACCGCCACGCCCGCGCAGGCACAGGAGATGCTCGCGTTCATCCGCTCCCTCATCGAGAAGAAGTTTGGCACCGAACACGCCATTTCCACCTACATCCTCTACGGTGGCAGCTGCAACGCCAAGAACGCCCTCGAACTCTTCTCCCAACCCGATGTCGATGGCGGTCTCATCGGTGGCGCCTCCCTCAAACCCGAGGATTTCGTCAAGATCATCGAGGCGGCCGAAACGGTGATCAAGGATAATTAGGACTGAGGACTGAGGACTGTGGACTGAGGACTGTGGACTGGACTTAATATCCCCCAAGTCTCAAGTCTCAAGTCTCAAAAAAAAACAAATGAATCGCTTCTTGCTCATATTGTTCGTGTTATGCCTCGGCATCACCTGCGCGGGCTACGCGCAGGACGATGATCCGTGCAAGCAGACTATGGACAAGAACAGCGAGAAGATTTTCAAGAAAGCGAGGGATTTTCACAAGTCGGGAAAAAAGGAGGAGGCTTACGAACTCTATGAGGAGATCCTTGCCGACCATCCTGAATACCTCGACGTGAACTATTACTATGCGTTGGGGTATTATCTCTCCTTGCAGGATAACCAGTTCATGTCCAAACGGAGTGACAAGTCCGATGTGACCAAGGCGTTGGCGGCCTTCAACCGCATCTTCGAGGTATGCCCGTATTTCAAGCCATACTGCAACCTCTACGCCGCCCGCATCGCCTATTTCAACGAGAAGTATTCGGAGGCGGTGAAGTTCGCGGGCATCATTGTGGATAATCCAGATCTGTTCCCCGATGCGAAAGATGCCGACAAGATTAAGGAGGCTCAGCTGATTCTGAGGAAAGCCGTTTTCTATGACAACATCCTCAACCATCCGGTGCCATTCGACCCGCATCCGGTGCCGAACATCTCCACCAAGGCGGATGAGTATCTCGGCACGCTTTCGCCCGACGGACAGCTCTTTTACTTCACCCGTCGCCAAATGGTGGCGGACAATTCTCCCTTTGGACAAGGAGGGACTGTGAGCAAGGAGTTTTTCAGCCATAGTGTCAGGAAGGATGGGAGGTTTGATAGTGGCGAACCTTTGCCTCTTCCGTTCAACCGAGCGGAAGGGGAGGGAAGCCCTGCCATCAATCTTACCAACGACCTGCTGATTTTCACCCAGCGGCATACGGTGAAGCTGCAAAACACCAATTATCCGAACTACGACCTCTACTATTCCGAGTACGACGGGTTTGAGTGGTCGGCACCGAAACCGTTGCCGGGCAAGATCAACCGTAACGACTCGTGGGAGTCGCAGCCCTCGCTCAGCTCCGACGGCAAAGTTCTCTTCTTCGCCAGCGACCGGCCGGGCGGCTATGGCGGCTCCGACATCTGGTATGCCACCCGCAAGAGCGATGGCTCTTGGAGTGACCCCATCAACATGGGACCCACGATCAACACCACCAAGAACGAGCGCTCACCGTTCCTCCACACCGACAGCAAAACGCTCTATTTTTCCTCCAACGGTCACGATGGTCTCGGTGGGCAGGATGTCTTCTATTCCAAACTTGACCCCAAAAAGCGGTGGACGGAGCCTGTTAACATCGGCTATCCCATTAATACCGAGAACGATGAGGTCGATTTCTTCGTTAGTCTTGATGGTAAGACGGGCTATTTCTCCTCCAACAACTACGGCGATCAGGACTGGAACATCTACCAGTTTGAGTTGTATGAGGAGGCGCGTCCGCACACGATGGTCATCGTGAAGGGCAAGGTCACCGCCGACGAGGGCGACTTGGAGAATGCTGTGGTCGAGATTCGCGACACCAATGCGAATGTCGTCGCCACGGGCATCGTCAGCGCGACGCAGGGCAAGTATGCCGTGGCGACTGAAGTGCATCACGATAACCCGCAACCGCTGATCCTGAATGTGAAGAAGGAAGGATATTCTTTTGATACGCAAATTATTAAGCCAGAGGATATTACAGAGGAGGTTATAGAGAAAGATGCCGAAGTGAAGGCCGTGGAGACCGGCAAAGTGTGCGACTTGCGCGACATCTACTATGAGACCAACGACTACAGTCTGACCCAGGAGTCGAAAATGTTGTTGGCCCTCTTTATTGAGTTTTTGAAAGAGAATCCTACCGTGAAGGTGGAGATTCAGGGCCATACGGACAATATAGGCAATGATGCGGATAATCTGCTGCTCTCCGAACAACGTGCCAAGTCGGTGTATGACTATGTGATAGGGCAGGGGATTGGTGCTAACCGTTTGAGATACAAGGGGTACGGTGAGTCAAGTCCGATTGCTTCCAATAATACCGAGGCTGGGCGCGCCAAGAACCGCAGAACCGTTTTCTTGATTTATGAAAAATAGAACCATCTACTTTTTGGGAATCGGAGGCATCGGGATGAGTGCCTTGGCGCAGTATTTCCTGCAGCGCTGCGACACTGTTTGCGGTTACGACCTGACCCCTTCCGCCGTCACCGAGATGCTGCAGCGCAAAGGGGCGGATGTCCATTTCGAGGGTGATGTAGCGAAGATTCCGTCCGAGCTTGATTTCGTGGTCGTGACCCCTGCCGTCCCGAAGGATTTTGTTGAGTACCAGTATCTTATTGACAAGGGTGTGCCGATGTACAAGCGTTCGCAGGTGTTAGGGCACATTACGGACGAGCTGCGGACATTGGCGGTGGCCGGCACGCACGGCAAGACCACCACCACCTCGATGATCGCCCATCTGCTCTATCCCGAGCAGCCGTTGGCCGCTTTCATCGGGGGTATTTCCAAAAACCTGAACGACAACTACGTATGCAGTCCAAATCCTAATACTGCTGTGGTTGAGGCCGACGAGTTCGACCGCTCTTTCCTGACGCTGCATCCGGAAGTCTCCGTCATCACCTCCATGGATGCCGACCATCTGGACATCTACCGCGATGTGGAAGACTTGCGCGGCGCTTTCCGGCAGTTTGCCTCCCAGACTATCCGCGCGGTTATTGTGGAGGAAGCTGTGGCGCAGTTTATCAACCATCCCGGGAAAAGGGTTTACGGCACCAGCGCACAATGTGACTATTATGCATATAACATTGACTATCAGCAAGAAATATCGACATTCTCATTGCATACGCCCAATGGGGAAATTGAAGATTTGGCGTTGCCGGCACACGGGATCTACAACGTGTTGAATTCCACTGCCGCCATTGCTGCCGTGCTGGAGGCTTTCCCGGATATGCCAATTGATCATGTCCGTCAGAAAATCAGTACGTTTGCGGGGGTAAAGCGTCGTTTTGACTATATTGTGCGGCGAGAGGACTTCGTCTATATCGATGATTATGCGCACCATCCCAACGAGATGCGCTCGTTCATTACAGCGGTGCGGGAAATATATCCCGGAAAGGTGATTTGTGGGGTTTTCCAACCGCATCTATACACCCGCACCCGCGACTTCGCGGATGATTTCGCCGCCGCCCTCGATCTCCTCGACCGTGTCATCCTGCTGCCCATCTATCCTGCCCGCGAGAAACCTATTGAGGGCATCACTTCGGAGTTCCTGCTCCAGAAGATGACCATCGCCGACAAGCGAGTGCTCCAGAAAACAGAACTGTTGCCGTATTTGCAAGCTCACCGCCCCGATGTTCTCCTTACTATCGGCGCCGGCGACATCGATCGCCTCATTCCTCAGTTGGCTGTTGGCTGTTAGCTGTTGGCTGTTGGCTGTTGGCTGTTGGCTGTTGGCTGTTGGCTGTTGGCTGTTGGCTGTTGGCTGTCATGTCAGTTATCGGTTATTACCTGCTCACTGCTCACTAATACTCAACACTCAAAAGTTAAAAAATTTTATTAAAAAAAAGCGCAAGTGTTATTGTAACTTTTTGTATTTTTGCAGCGTAAATTGTATAATGCGTATTTTGCTGAATTGTAGCTATTTGAAAATGTTAAAAACTATTAATGCTTGATAATACGTGGAGAAAGATTTGTTGAAGAAATAATATAATGTTATAAATATTTAGATATGAAAAAGCTTTATTCATTCGGAAAGTGGAATCTTTTCAGCATTGTTGCCTTCTTGGTGATGATGGCTGGATTCCAGATGGGTGCATTAGCCCAATCAGCGGAAGATTGTATCTCCGGGGCTGTGCCAGTTCGAACCTATCTCTTCTTCGTGACCGAAGACGATGGTGCGACGTATAATACTGTCGCTGAAAAAAACATCAAGGACGGCCAGGTGGTTCCGCGCCCGGAATTCGTGGGTGTGGAGTACAGCACCTTCAAATCTTGGTACACGGTGACCGATCCCGCAGCTTTCTCTGTCGAGAACAAATTCGACGAGACCAATTTCAGCACTCCGCAGACGGTGACGGTGACGGATACCGTGAGACTGTATGCCTCCTTGAAAGCGGATGTCTTCCATGTGATTTTCATGGAAGGTGTGGGCAGCGACGCTCGTGTGTTCCGCGTGTGGGAACGCGTGGCCGGCACTCCGAACCTTAACCCTGACAATGAGCAGGTGATTGTGGATGCCACCACCAAGTCAGTGGGTTGGTATTACGACCAGGCTCTCACACAGCGCGCCACCACGTTCACCATGCCCGCCCACGACACCACTCTTTACCCAGACATCAAGACGGGCAAGTGGGTGTATTATGTCAGCAACGGCGGCACATACGTGGAACCCGACTTCTACCAAATTGAGGAAACCACCCAAATACCCGACAACCCGACGAGAGTGGGCTATACCTTTGTCGGTTGGGACAATGGTGCCGATGCTTGGTACAGAACTGACGGCAGCGTGGACCAATTCGGCAGCACCCTCACCGAATCCATCACCTTGGATGCAGTGTGGACTCCCAACGAGGTGGCTTATACAGTGGTCTATTGGGTGGAGAACGCTGATGACGAGGATTACTCCGTCAATAACATTCGCACCGCCACAGCATTGGCCGGCGATCACATTACCGCGTTAGAAAGCGGCTATACCAGCTACGACAATATCTTGGATGGTCTGGACCAACACGTGACCAGCTTCTCCTACGACAGAAACACACAGGTCAGTTCAACGGATGTCACCGTGGCCGGCGACGGCTCCACCGTCATCAACATTTATTACAAACGTAAATCCTATACGCTCACCTTTAATCCAAATAGGGTTTATAACTCCCTTCTTTTTACATCTACCGCTTTTTGTAATTGGTATAATTTAACTTTTTGTTTGGGAACTGGACAGCCCTCTGAGGTTATTACGGCCAAATATGGTGCGAATATCTGGGATCGTTTCCCAATAAACAGATTTTATGGACAAGAATGGGGTGGAGCAGCTTCTACTTCCATGTGGAGGGCTACGAATGCTAATGTCTATAATTACGCCTTGCAGACCATCTCCACTATGCCCGGCAGCGATGTGACATTCTATCTTTATGTAAACTTCAATGTCGGCGATAGTCCAAATATGATATATTATGACCTCGAGAATATTGAGGGAGGATTTGACAGAAAAGAGGTGCCAACATATTTCCAATTCATCACTTATGGGGAAGAGTATTGCGATATTCAAGGATTTAGTAAGCAGACTGAAGCAGAAGCAGGGTTCAATACATCCACGCATCGGAAAGATTTCAATTCAGACCACACTGTCACGTTGTTGTATTTCCGGAACTCCTACGATCTCCGATTCTTCAATGGTGGTACGGAATTGACATCTATGGCTCAGACGCGCAAGTATGGACAAGTGATTGACGAGTTAGCATCACTTTCTGATGCGGACGCTCCGGCTGGCAAGGAAGGTTTCTCCTTCGGAGGTTGGTATGCGAACGAGCTGTGCGAAGGTGATCCCATCGATTTCACTTCCACCATGCCTGCTGCGGATGTAATCCTTTACGCCAAATGGATTGCACCTGACTACACCGTACGCATCCACCACACCACCACAGGGAGTGGCGAATATACCGACGTCACAGTGCCTTATGGCCAGACTGTGTCGGGAACCGATTTGGAAAGCGTTCACCCCTGCGCCGGTGGCACCAATGCCTACGGATGGAAAATCCTCAATGATGACGAATCCATGTCCGCATTTGCCACGGATATGCAGGTTTATCGCGACCTCGCCCTTGTGCCTTTCTGCCTTCTTTCTGGTGAGGAATACACTATCACCTATGACATGAACTGTGCAGGCGCTGCCGCCGTGGAAGATGACCACATTTACGCCGACGGTGCCAATCCTATGGTACAGGCACCTTCTGTGGAGGCTTGTGAAGAAAACATATTCCTCGGTTGGGTTGATGCCAGCAACATTCTGCATTATCCCGGCAACGGCATCTATATGACGGAGAATAAAACTCTGACCGCCCTTTGGGGATCTGGTACCGAGCATACTGAGGTGTCCATGGTTGAAAACCATCCGACCACCGGTACACAAACCGCCTCTTTGGATATCGTGACCAACGGAACCACTCCGCTGAATTTGCCAGAGAATTTCGAGAGACCCGAACGTCCCAACGATCTGTTCTTAGGATGGTCAACGACCGAAAACGCCACCATGCCGGAATACGCTCCCGGTGAGTCGGTGGTACTCTCCTGTAATGTTTCTGTTTATCCTGTGTGGATGCAGATTGTCCCCGATGCGACAATTCCGACGCTGTGTCCGGGTATTGACGTGGATTTGAAGGATTTTCTCGCGTATAATGTCGAAAACGATGCCTATACGTTCGGTACGGCGGATAATATCCAGAGTTTCACCTGGGAGGTTACCAAGGACGGTGCCGAGTTTACCGACCACACGGATCTGGTCGTCACCAACATCCAGCCTGGCGTATATGTTGTCAACCTGACCCTTACCACTACAAAGGGAGTGGAATATCCCCTTACCACCACCGTCAATGTTACAGGAACTAATATTGATCCGGTGTTCCCGTCTTTGCAGACCACAATTTGCCAAGGTTATAGCGTGGATCTGCCCATGGGTTCGGAAGAGATCTCTGCAACAGAGACTGATCCTGCTATCCCTTCTGTGATGGGTGCATGGATGTATGCAGACGGTTTGGGAAGCATAACGGAGGTCACGCGGGTGCCTACGGAAGATGAGGGGAATGTCACCATCACCTTTGTCCCCGATGCAGGCCAATGCGCCAATGACGCGAACATCATTTTCACCATCGTCGCGCCTCCTACCGTTACGATTACGGGTGAGAGTATGATTTGTGACGGCAGTAGCATTTCCTTGACCGCCAATGTTGATCCGGCCACTTCTGCAACATACCAGTGGTTTGAGTTTGCTGAAGCGGACAAGTGGCGTGAGATAACAGGTGCCACGGGTACCACGTTGGATGTCTCCGATGCCAGCAGCTACCTGGTTGAAGTTACCACTGCTGACGGCTGTATTGTCAATAGCGGTGAATTTGAGGTGACGGCTGCTGCTACTCCTGTGATTACCGTCACAGGGGAAACTGAAATCACCTACGGCGAGTCCGTGAATATCACGGTCAGCTGCGCGAACGGAACGCTTTCCGCTCCGGACGCTGCCGACATTCCTACGGGTCTTGCGGTTGATGCCACTTCAAATCCGAATGAAATGGTCATCAGCGGTACTCCAAATGCCAACACATACAATCTTGTCTTTACCGGTACGAGCGATTGCGGCAACGTTACAGAAACGGTTGTGATAACTGTCAACCCACTTGACGTGACGGTAACAGTTATAGGTGAGCAGAACACTGCAACCTATGACGGTGACTGGCATACCGTTGCGTCTTGGGATATCAGCGCAGATAATTCACTTTATAATCTTGAAAATGATATTTCCTATTATTGTAACCCCTATGCCTCGCAACAAGATGTCGGCACAACTGAAATGAGTTTATCGGATGGTTGTTTTGAGAACATTAATCCTAACTTCAATGTGTCATTCGATGTGACGGACGGCTATCAGGAAATCACTCCTGCCGAGATGACGATCGTCGTGACGGGCGCAACAGAAACTAAAGTTTATACCGGTGCCGATTTCAACGTGTCGGGCTACACCCTGTCTTGCGACAACACGTTGTATGACGAAGCATTGGTGACCTTCACGGGTGATGATTTCGTAACGGCCTCCTCTATCGGTACGCATCCGATGGGTCTCGCAGCCGATCAGTTCAGCTACGGTAATGATAACATTGATGTGACGTTCGATGTGACAGACGGTTGGTTGTTGATTACCGCTCCTGGTGAAGTGGTTGTGACCATCACGGGTCATACCGCCACGGCGACATACGATGGTGACGAGCATTTTGCAAGTGGCTACGATGTGAGCATCAGCAACCCGTCATA
>JAFXTE010000095.1 GCA_017525245.1 Bacteroidales bacterium
TGTTCTAGGAACCAGTGCAGGAACTCTGGCGGCTGGTGCTGCGCGATAAGCGAGGCGAGGTCGCAGCATTTGTAACCGACCTTGGACAACGTCGGGAACCCGCGTTCGGCTATCAATTGCTTGAGTCCAACGAGATTGGCGGCGTCCACCTCATGGATAACCCGCCACACCGAATCGTTGCCCACTTCGCTGTCCAGCATTCTTCTCGCATTTTGGTCAGCGTCCGACATCACCTGCAAGCGCTCCAGATAGACTGAGTCAGGGACTTGCTGTCTCATGTATCGGTCGGACAAAGTGGGAATCCAGTCCGGGTTGTAGTCTCCGGTGTCGGCGGCGGCCTTGGCTTGCTCCAAATACCATTGAAGGGACTCTGTCGGCAAGAAATACGCAAGCACCGAGGCGTAGTCGTTGCAGTAGTAGCCCACTCTGGTGTATGTAGGGAAACCGCGCTCCGCAATCAGTTGCTGGAGTTCAGCGGCATTGGAAACATTCACCTCGTTGAAGGCACTCCAAGCCGAATCGTTACCTCCGTTGTTTAGCAAATCCAGTGCGGCCATATAGCTTCTTTTCATGGTCAGCAGCCGGTCTTGATAGATGGAGTCCTGAACCCCGCGAGGGGAGACAATGGCGACAATCTCACCCCAGTGGTCAAGCGTGTCCGCCTTCTGCTTCTCGACCATCTCTTCCAAGAACTTCATGTCACAACATTTGTTACGGGCTATACGGAACATCAGAGCTTTTGACTCCTCGCTGTTCGAATTGAGATGATTTGTTAAAACATTATAATAAACAAGATCGAGAAAATCGGTTATCCCATATACCGAATCCATCGTATGGAACGTCTTGAAAGCCGTTTTGTAGTCTTGGTTTTGGTACGCCTCATACCCTGTTTTCTTTAATTCGTCGTAAGATGGAACTGTGGGTCGGTTTTGCGCCTGCGCCGAGAAGGCAAGTACTACGACAGAGAGTATCAAGAGTCTCTTCATATTGTTACATTTCGGTGACATAATGCATTCATAACGAATAATTAGGATGAAAAGTATTCTCGTTGAATACTTTTCCCTTTTATTTTCGCTCTCTCGCACAAACTGGGCATTTCGTTACATTGAAAATGTTTTTTGTTTTTTGTACTTTTGCCGCCGAATTCAAAGACAATCGTATGAGTAACAACCAATATAACCAAGAAGTGAATCAAACCATCTCCCTTTCCCAGGAAATCCTTCATCGCCAGGACCCCGCGCAGGCCGAACACCTGAGCCGTTTCTTCAAGACCGGCAAGGGCGAGTACGGCGAGGGCGACAAGTTCCTCGGCATCAAGGTGCCCGTCGTGCGCGAAATTGTCAAGAAGTGCTGGCAGTCCGTCTCCTTCTATGAGCTGGAGGCCTGCGTCACCTCCGAATACCACGAGATGCGGCTCGCCGGACTGCTCACGCTGGTGCAGTTCTTCAAAGCGGCCAAAGGCGACCGCGGACTGCAACAGCTGAACGTCAGCTTCTATCTGTCGCACCTCCAATTCGTAAACAACTGGGACTTGGTCGATCTCACCTGCTACGAGATCCTCGGTGTCTGGCTCCTCGACAAGGACCGCAAGATGCTGTACGACATGGTGGAAAACGGTACCACCATCTGGGAGCAACGCATTGGCATCGTCACCACGATGCAGTTCCTGCGCCACGGCGAGTTAGACGACACCTACGCGTTGGCGGAGCTTTTCCTGAAGAAGCCCGAGCCGTTGCACGACCTGCTGCAGAAGGCCGCCGGCTGGTTGTTGCGCGAGGCGGGCAAGCGCGACGAGCAACGCCTCCGCGAATGGCTCGAACCCCACCGTACCACAATGCCCCGCACGATGCTGCGCTACGCTATCGAACGCTTCCCTGAGGAGGAACGGAAACGGATGTTGGGACGGTAAAACGAGCTGTCTTTCCCTGTCATAGGGCTCTTCTCAACCAGATTTCTAAAAATTTGTCATACACTTGGTAAACCCCTTTGTCCATCGTGATCAGATCCCTGTCCAACAGGGCATTGACGGCTGATTTCACGGCGCTGGGTGACGCTAATCGGTATTGTTTGGCAAACTTTCCCGAGGTGATGTGCTTGGCTTTGCCTTCGAGTGCGATGGCTTTCAGCACGCGGCATTGTTTTTCGGGAAGCTGGTACATCAAATCCTCGTATGTGGCTTGCGTGAAGTCCACGATGTAGTCAATGGAGGGTTGTAGGTCGTCGATGCTGCAATTTCCGCCTTCCGGGGTGCGCATGAAAAGCACATTCATTACTTTCTGCAGGTAAAAGGTGATCCCTTCGAAGCGGTCATACAAATGCTCCACCACCTCCTGGTCGATGGTTCTTCTGTTTTTCTCGAAATGAATCTGGCAAAAATCCCAATATTTCTTCCGGTCAATCAGTCCGAGGTTCATCACGGTGACACTTTGGTAGAAAGGCCTTCCGGGGGAGACGAACATGCCTCCCATCAGGTGTCGTTGCGATCCCATGAAAACGAAATTGGCATTGCTGCAGTATTGGACGTGTGTGCGTAATGCCGCTTCCACATTTGCATCGTCATACTTGAGGATTTGCTGGAACTCGTCTATGGCCACGAAACACCGCTTGTCGGCTTGCTGCAAATAGTGGAAGATCTCTTCCAGCGTGTTGTTGGGATTGGCTATCTCACCTACCGACACATCCCAAGAGGGCAACCCCATGGCGTCGTAGGAGATCCCAGCCTTAAGCGAATGGACGATGTTGAGAAACGTTTCCCAATGCCTTTTCCCCTTGGGCTTAAGCACTTCGAGGATGGTGCGCCCCATTTTGTTGACCATCTCCGACAGTGACTTGGTGGAGTAGATGTCTATGATGAAAGTGTAACAGTTGTCTTTTATTTCCGGCTGTTCAAAGCAATGGCGTATCAAGTCTGTTTTGCCATAACGCCGGGGTGAAATCAAGGCGATGTTGTTGCCGTTCTGCAGCCACGCCGTGATGTCTTTGGTCTCCTGCACTCTGTCGCAGAAATAGTCTGCGCCCGCATAACCGGTTGTAACAAA
>JAFXTE010000017.1 GCA_017525245.1 Bacteroidales bacterium
GCCTTCCACCTGCCGCATACGGGCGGCGAGGTCGGCGGCGAACTGGTCGGTGGTGTTGAAGTCGTAACAGTAGAGCTCAATATCGACGGTCGATTGTCCGCCCATATTACCTTGACCGGTGCTGACCGTGGAGGAGACGATTTCGATGTGCTGCCGCAACAATTCGCGGATGCCGTCGGAAATCTCCGTGATGAACTTATCACGTTCGGTCTTCTTCACCAAACGGATGTTGAAGGAGAGCAGGTGCGTGCCGTTCTCTCGCATCAAACTGAAGGTGTTGTCCTCGTCGGGCATACCCACGGAGTAGTTGATGGTCTTGATTTCGTTCGGATATTTCTCCCGGATCTCCTTCACAATCTGGTCGCCCAACGCCTTGGTGGTCTCTACGCGGGTACCCTGCGGCAACTTCACGGTGACGCTCAAACGGGCGTTATCCTGCGTCGGGAAGAACTCGGTGGGAATCACCAACAGCAATGAAAGGCTGGCCAGGAAGATGATGGAGGCGAAACCAACGACGGTTTTCCGGTGGTTGACACACCAGCGGAGCACCTTGGCATAACCTTCGTCCAAACGGATAAGGAATCGCTCGATAGGACCATACACTTTGGCGAACCATTTGCTCTTTTTGGGATTCTTCTTCAGCAAGAGGGAACAGAGCATCGGGGTCAGCGTCATAGCGGCCGCCAAGGAGACGGCAATCACGATGGTGACAATCCATCCCAACTGTTTGAAGAGCACGCCGGCCATACCCGTAAGGAAGGTTAGCGGCAAGAACACGGCGATAATCACCAAGGTGGAAGCGATAATAGATAGAGATACCTCACTGGTGGCGAACACGGCCGCCGCCTTGGGCTTCGACCCTCGTTCGATATGCGTGGTGATGTTCTCCAACACCACAATAGAGTCATCGACCACCAGACCGATGGCGATGGATATAGAAGACAACGAAATGATATTCAGCGTATTACCCGTAGCCAACAGGTATATAAAGGCCGCTATCAAGGAGACTGGCACCACAAGGGCGATGATGATGGTGGCGCGCCATCTTCCCAAGAAGAAGAGCACCACAATGACCACCAACAGCAAGATGATGAGGATGGTTTCCTCCAAACTGTCGATAGTGTTGGTGATGTTGTCGGAGTTATCGACCAGCACGTCCAATTTCACGTCGGCAGGCAGGGAACGTTGAATGTCTGGCAGTTCCTTCAGCACTTTCTTACAGATCTGCACCGTGTTGGCACCAGTCTGCTTTTGGATGATGACCATGGCGCCACGTTCACCGTCGGTGTAGGACTCCTGCATACGTTCCTGCAGGGTGTCGCGCACCACAGCCACGTCCCTCAGATAGACGTTTTTGTTGGCGTAGCTGCCAACCACCACGTCTTCCATCTCATCCGCGCTGTTGAACTCGCCATCCACGCGCATTGAGTAGGTCTTGGAGCCCACGTCCATGATACCGAGGGAGACGTTGCGGTTCTCCGCACCGAGGATCTGGGCGATGGTCTCGATGGTGAGGTTGTAACTCTCCAACTTGTAGGGGTCGCAATAGACCTGGATTTCACGTTGAGGGGCGCCGGCAATGGAGACCGCACCCACACCGCTGACACGTGACAGCGGGGAGGAAACCTTGTCGTCCAGAATCTTGTACAACGCTTGCGTGCTCTGTCCCGACTGCACCGACAGCATCATGATCGGCATGTCGTCGGCACTGAACTTGAACAAGTAGGGCTGGTTGGCGCCGTCGGGCAACGCCGACTTCACCATATCCAACTTGTCGCGCACGTCGTTGGTTTTCTGCTCAATATCCACACCGTACTCAAACTCCAGATAGACAATAGAGTAGTTCTCTTTGGAGTTTGAGGTGATGTGTTTGAGGTCGCTCAAGGTATTGAGCACGTTCTCGATGGGTTTGGACACGTTGTCCTCGATGTCTTCCGCGCTGGCGCCGCCATATACGGTGAGCACCATGATAGTGTTGCTGTCCATGTGGGGGAAGAGGTCCACCGGCAGCTTGGCCAGGGAGAAGATGCCGATGATGATAACGGCAATGTATATCAGCCCTGTCATGATAGGTCTCGCGACCGCTTTCTGGTATAAACTCATATTACGATTTATCTGTTCTACTACCGAGCTCTTGCCCCTTCGGGGCAGCTCAATGATTTTTTATTTACCTAACACTGATTATTGATGCTAAACCTAACCAATTTCACCTTAACCCAGCTTCAATAACCTATAACCCATAACCATTATTTCGCAACATTGACTTCCAACCCGTCTTTCAGACGTGCCAGACCCGTGGTGGCCACCATGTCGCCGTCCTGAACGTTGCCGGAGAGCAGCTCGTAGGACTTGTCCAAGTGGCGGCCGATTTCCACCTGGTTGAAGGAAACCTTACCGTCTTTATAGACATAGACGTAGCGGTTGCCGGAGCCCTGCTGACGGAAAATGGCCTCGTCGGGGACAACCACGTGCTTCTGCGTGCCGAAGTTGATGGTCACGCGGGCGTACATGCCCGGGCGCACGCGACTGTCGGTGTTGGCCAACTGCACCTCCACGGGGAAGGTGTGCGTGGCGCCGTCCATCGTCGGGTAAATCAGACTGATTTTGCCCTTGAACTCCTCTTCACCGTAAGCATCCACCTTGATACTCACCGGTGTGCCGACCTTCACTTGCTTGAATAGGGTTTCGGAGAGGTTGATCTTCATCTTCACGGGGGTGATCTGCTGTACTGTTACCACGGGCAGACCGCCGAAGAGGTCGCCACTGTCGTAGTTACGGGCACTGATAACTCCCGAAATAGGACTGATTAACTGCGTGTTCTCCAACAGGTTGTCGTATGTGGTCTGCGCCACATCAAGCTGGGTCTTCATAGCATCCCAGTCGGACTTGGAGCATCCGCCGACTTTGTAGAGTTCGTCGATGCGCTTGAAGCTGGCTTTGAGGTTGTCGAGCTGCGATTTCGATTGTCTCAGACTGTTTTCGTTCATCTGCACGAGCACCTTGCCCTTGGCCACACGGTCGCCGACTTCAACGTAGATCTTGTCGATACGGCCACCCGTGAGCGGGGCGATGTTATTCACGGCGTTGGCCTCCACAATAGCGGTATATTCGAAGGTCTGGTCCACATCCTCCACATGCACTTCCTGCGTGCGGATGGTCATCGTCTGTCCGCCGGCAGTGACGGCCTCTTTCTTCTTGCAACCAACCATCACTAACAAGGTGATTGCCAATAAAATGGTTAACTTTTTCATATTCGGTATTATTTATTTCATCATTATTTTATCGTCATTCATCTTCTATTCATCGTCAATCACTCATTTCCAAGGGTTGCATCCAAGTTGGCCTTCGCTGTCAGGTAGTTGAAAATGTCCTGGCAATAAGAAAGCTGGGTGGTGGTGAGGGCGAGTTCGGTAGTGCGGAGGTCAAGCCAAGTGTTCATGCCGACCTCGTACTGCTTCTGTGCGATCTCGTAAGCTTTTTGCGCCTGCCTCATGGTTTCGCTGTCGGAGGCGATGTCATCAATGGCCTGCTGCATGTCGTTAAGGTAGCTTTGCACGCCGAGACGGAGGTTTCGCTCCAAATCCAGACGCTGATCCTTCATGTTCTCAATGTTCAGGTCCGACTGTTTCAGCTTGTAGTGGGTTGCTGCCCAACCGACGATGGGAACCTGCAATGACAACGCGATGTAAGAGTACGGGTAGTTGGTGAATTTGCTGCCGTCATCGCCCATACCAGAATATTGGAACGCACCGGCTAAAGCGAGCATCGGCAAGGAAGCTCCACGGATGATTTTCTTCGATTGCTCCAGCTGTTCAATGCCCATTTCCAACTGCCGCAACGCGGAGTTGTACATCAGTTGCACGTCACTTTCGGAGGGCATCGTGGCATTCAGCACCGTCTGCTCATAATCAGAGAGTTGGCCATCGAAAACAACCGGTTCGTTAACGTCCATGCCAAGTACGACTTTCAGCCTCATACTGGCTAATTTCACCGCTTTGGCAGCGGAGTTGACGGCAGGCCGCTGGTTCTGCAACGCCACATCGGAACGCAGTTTCTCAAATTCGGAGACCAAACCTTGCTCAAACGACTGGGTTACGAGTTGGTTGCTTGCCTCCAGATTTTCGTAGCTTGCCTGCAACACATCGTATGACTGTTTGGCCAACAGGTAGGTGTAGAAAGCCTGCTTCACTTGGTTGACCAGTTCCAATTTGGAAGAACGCGCCGACTCCAGTGCCAAATCAATGTCCATGGAGCTGAGTTTCAAGCTCGACCAAAGCGGGAAAGAGACTATCGGCAGACTCAGGTTAGCCCCGACAGAGTAGGTGTTGTCGCGACCCACCTTGATGTTCATCGTCTGTCCGCCCATGTCCATCGACATCGTCTGCTTGAGCAGTGTGCGGTTATAATTGGCCGCCACCGACACATCAGGGAAGAGCGACACGATCTGCTCTTTCTTGTACTCCCGTTTGATATCGACGGAGCGGTCGGCGATGCGCATTGTCGGCGACTCGGAGAGGGCGATTTCGATGGCCTTATCCAGATTCACATGGACGGAATCCTGCGCCTGCAACCTTGTAGCCAGTCCACACACCATCACTCCTGCCAACAAGTAAGCCAAACTTTTCTTCATTATCTGCATATCTTTTTCTTTAGTAATTTTCTATAACACAATAAATTAAGATAAACTTTTTACCTAATTTAAAACGGGTGCAAAAATAGTAAAAAAATGTTATGCTGTGTATTAATTACACACTTTTTTGATATAGTGTGAAATTTGCCTGAAACTTGGCTTGTGGGGAGTTGGTTTTCTTTGCCTAATATTATTGATAATGTTTTCATTTTATAGCATTTTTAATTGTTTCTGCCCATATAGTATGGAAAAAAAGGAAAATGTTACACCTAAAACAGAAGAAAAAAAATTTTTGCTGAGGTGTAACATTTCGGTTGTTTTCCATACTTGTAGATAAAAACGAATGCAATTTGACAAGGCAATGATACGAATTAACAAGAAAGACAAGATCATGATATACATCATACAAGGACGCTTTGTCTGGATTCTCTATAATGAGATAGACCTTGGGGCGCAACGGGCGGCCAGGTGGTTTCCCAGTAGGCGAAACGAGCAGAAGTATCCAATAACGGTAATAAGATTGTGAAAGAAAAATATCATTATGAACAAGAAAAAACTAAACCAACCACTGATGCGTCGCCTTTCGCGAGGAGGGTTCGACAACAGCTACGCCGTCACCAATCCGAAAAGTCACGGCATTCTTTTGGAAATCAAAGTCCTTTTGGACATTTTCGAACCTATCAGTGACGACTACCGTCACGGGCTATGGATAGAGATTCCGCGAGGAGAACCCTCTGACTGGGTCAGTTTCGAGGAAGTTAAAGACCGGGGTGAAGCAAAAACCGAGGAAGAATACTCGTCATACTGGCAATGTGAATTTCCTCAGGATACATACTGGTATTATCTCTCTGTGAGTCAATACCGAGGAAAAACTTTCCTCCATATTTCAGACAATGACATGCATTGGTGTATCATCCACGATGATATTGACAGGAACTGCCACAGTCACGATCCTTTAGACTGGTTCCTTGACCCGCTTTTGACTTTTTTGAAGGAAAAAGTGGCCGAAATCGCAAAGAATCCAGAAATCTACAACCGTTATGTGGGAGAAAATCTTCCCAAGCGGCAACGCACGGGACATATTCCTCGAAAAGATTTGGACAGGATCGTACCCTGGCAGCGAAGATTGCCTAAGGATGTGGAGAAAGCCATCCGAGTGCTTAAAGAGTGCATCGTCAATGAGGAAATTTATCGGAAAGCAGAATCAGGAGAGGCTATCGATTCTTATCCGTCATTCTATCGGGGGCCTTTACCAGACATGAGTATCCGATTGTACGCCAAATATTTCCGCGTGGCGTACTTGGCATACGAAAAACATTTCCGCCAATTCTACGACAAAAAAGAATCTAAGAAGAAAGAGAAATGGTTGAAGGATGTTGCCGGCATGACAGATGTGGAATTCTATCGGCAGTATCAGTTGGGGCGGCACGGCGAGATCACGGATGAGACGAATCTGGACAGTGCGGCGGCATTCAAGGAAATGGCGTTTGACCATTATGGGGAATTGGGTCTGTCACGGATGGATGTACATGCGACGGATTGGTACACCCCAGGCAAATGGCTGATAACTTTCGGAATAAGCTACTCTTCTTGTGTGGATGTGGGTGCGGAGATTGCCGTGGCGCTCTACGAAAGCGGTTGCCCCCTTATCATCTATGACGCACAAAAAATTCTGGATGTCTTGGAAGAGCGCGACAATGTGCTCCTTACGCCTCACACCTTCCACGATTATTTCGAGCATCATGTAGAAGGCACTGTTTTTGACCTTCCATACGAATGCTACTTGGGGAGGGACTGCGAACTCACCCGCGAACAGTACGACGAAATTGTGTCATTGGCCAAGTGGGATCAGGAAACGCCATTGGTTCTTGACCTTCCAGTTCCACTGGATAGCCCTGCATACGATCTCATTCGCGAAGAGGATCAACAACCGCTTACCGTCTGTGGCATCCTTGCAGCCCTACAGAAGAAATACGACAAACTCGTCTTTGGAATTATGGATGAAGACTCTAAAAGTTTCTGCTACCTTATTGAACACTGCGAACCCGAAATCAAGGTTGAAAACCGCTCCCGGCTATTTGATTGTCCCAATGAAGCGTTGCTGGATGCTGTAATTCGATACACGGAAATCAAGAAAAGCCGACAAACATTATGAGACCAGCACGAAGACTAACCTCAAAGAAAATAATTCAACCGAGGTGTAACATTTCGGTTGTTTTCCATACTTGTTAAAAGAAACGATAAAGTTATGAAACGATGAAAGAATTAATAGAACCCATAGAAAGTGACACCCCGCTGGCGAAGGCCTTCAATCGCGTGATGGCAAAAATACAACTGTTGCGTATCATGTCCATCCCTCGCGTTTTTAGAGATTCTAAAGACGAGATGGCGGCATTCAGAATGCAGAACTACTATGAGACAGTTCTTTGGGAAAAATGGCTGCATGGTGTCCTCGGACGATTGGAGGAATGGTCAAAAACCATCAATGCTTACTTTGATGAGTTTAACGGCAGTTGGAAATATTATGCGTTGTCCAAACGTTTAGATTTCATTCGTGAATTTGGCTCTGACGTAGAAGAAGACTATAATTCGGACGGGAGCATCAAAACGCAAAGTATCACTCGTGAACAATTGAAATACCACACCCTTTTCAGCGACCTCTACCATGACAGTGTGGATATCGTTCAAGATACCGAGCCGTCAGACCTGTATTCTTTGATGAGTGCTCTCAACGCCAATTCATGTATGTCCATTATCGATGTTCTGCAACAGTTGTCGTGTAAGGGAATAAGGAGTTATATCGTGGACAAGAACGGGAATATTCGCCTTGCGACAGAAGACGACAGGACGCAGATGAGGATTTCTGAATTGGCGGAGGCGATTGATCTAGGACAATTGGTCTTTGCGGTCGCCCAGTTGATGGAGACATTAACTTCTGAAATTGAATCCATCTACAAATCAGATCGAGCATTTGAGGATAATCACGACATACTTAATGATATGCTTTGTGATACCACAGCCATACTTCAGCTGAAATTGGATGAAACGAGGTTTTTTAAACAATCAGCCACCGGTTCAGCTTGCACCAGAAGCCCTTGACGGTGAGTCGGGCAAAATAGGATGCCGTGGGTTCATGAAGCGTATGACCGGTGGTTTCACGGTATTGCTGGCGAAGTTGCCTGATGGCGGCGGCACAAGGCAACGTGTCGATGATCTGATCATAGTAAACCGACAAGGTGGGATAGAGGTTCGAGAAGTCATCGTTGATGTGTTGCGCCATCTGCAAGTGGGTGTCGTCGAGAGGGAGAGATTCGCCACGAAGCAGACGGTCGCGAAGTTTCGCAAGGCTGCACTTCGCACGATGAGCGGTGACCCGGTACGAAAGGCAGGTCATCCCAAGAGCTTGGGCCACCGCCTCGTTCGACAATGACTGCTGCCGATTGAGCATCGACAGCAAGGAACGGAAGAGGACGAAGCGGTAGTGCGGGTTGAAGGTCTGATGCGCGTAGGCGATCAGGCTGGCGGCAACGGAAAGAATCCACTCGTCGGTCTGAAGAGTGTCGGGAATTTCGGGAATTTCGCAGGATGCGAAGGGGTTAGTGACATCAGCGACGTTAGGGGTGTCACTGACATCACTGATGCCAATATCATCAGCTGCATTGGAAATGTCGGGACTGGCAACGCTTTCGGCTGAGACTCCCGTATGAAGGAAATGCTCTTCCGCGGCAGCACGCACGGCGAGGTAGTTTCGGAAGGTCCTGACCAACCAGGCCTCAAAGACCTCCTTGTTACGGATACTTTGCAGTGACCGGTAAGGAGTGCGGTCCCCGCCGTCCACACTGTCACTTCCTTCGCGCAGGTATAGGAAGAAATCCTCGATCACATCATTGAAATCGTCCGCCAAACGGGAGTGGTACACCTCGAACCGCCTTTTCAGCTGGAAGTTGACCCGATGGTGCAGTAAATAGTATGCCGCCTCGTCCGCCCGCGCACCTCCTTGCAGAAGGATGTCGATGAAATCCGCCGATGGGACTTCCGAAAAAGGGGAAACTTCGTCTTTGTCAAAGCTGAACTTTTGCATCGTTTTGAATCGGAAATAAAATAACGCAAATATATTGTATCTTGTCTCTTGAAATCTTTTCGAATTTGTTCGCAAAGATAGTACAAAAATGCTCTCCTGTCAATACTTTTGCGGAATTTGTTCGACACTGAGTGTCAACTGAATATAAAAAACAATTTAACTAATCAAGCTTGAATAGTAAATTTTTAGAGTGGTATTTTGCAAGAAAAATGTCCCTGTTCCCACAAAACATACTGGTTCAACACCCTTTAACCCTCAAACTCCCTAACCTTCTAACCCTCTAACCTTCAATAACCAATAACCTATAACCCATAACCATTAAAATTGTATCTTTGCCGCGTGTAAAAATCACACAGAATTATGGGAGAAAAAGGAGTCTATACATACGATTATTGGCGGCCGGCAGTGACGGCGGACATTGTGGTGTTCAGTTTTGACGGCACTAACCTCAATGTGTTGTTAATCAAACGCGGGAATGAACCATACAAGGGACATTGGGCTTTCCCGGGCGGTTTTCTGGAGCCAGACGAAACCTTGGAGGAGGCCGCGCGTCGCGAACTGAAGGAGGAAACGGGACTCACACCCAAGCACTTCTACGAGGTGGGGTCATTCAGCGACCTCGACCGTGACCCGCGAGGCCGCACTATTTCGGTTGGGTTCGCATCGGTCGTGCGCCCGAACCAAATCAAGGCTGCCGCCGGCGATGACGCGAAGGAGGCCCGCTGGTTCAACGTCCATGAGATGCCCCGCCTGGCCTTCGACCACGAGAAGATCTGCCGCATGGCCCTCTGGAAGCTACGACTCGCCTTCATCAACTCCCCCGTCGCCTTTCTCCTCGTGGACGACATCTTCACCCTGCCGGAGATGCAACGGCTCTACACCCACGTATTCAGCAAAGAGTTTGACCGCCGCAACTTCCAGAAAAAGTTCCTGTCGTCGGGCATCATCACCCCCGTGGCACAAAGCGACGAGGAGCGGAAATCACCTCACGCCCCTATCCAATATCGCTTCAACGAAGCTGGATACGTGCACTTACGCGAAAAAATGCTGCGGTGCTGATTCCGCATCGCAAGCATCTGTTTCTCAAAACTTTTGGAGATTCTTAATTACTTGTCATATTTCTTGCCAGGGAAGAACCGAGGAACGCTCTGGCAGTACTTCTCGTATTCCGGATACTTTCCTCCGCTGATCTCTTCCGCCAGAGACGAACTTCCCTGGAACAGGACCACGAGTAGCAGCGCACCGATCACGCTCCAGTTGAGAATGCCGATTCCGGCGGCGATGGAAAAGAGGTAGAAGCACACCCAGATAGACTGTTCGGCGAAATAGTTGGGATGGCGGCTCCGTCCCCAAAGGCCCGTGGTGTTGAATCCTTTGTTGTATGGAGCGGGTAATTCCTCCAACTTTTTCCCTTCTTTGATCATCGCCCACTTGCGGGTCTGGAATTTCCATTGCTGTTCGTCAGCAACGGTCTCCCAGATGATGAACCCCAGCATCAACACGGCCGCAACGGCATCCAACCAACCGAAAGGTTTGTCGGAATTCATAGCCACCAATGCCGGGAAGGTGGTCATCAACACCAGCACGTTTTGGTATATGGAGATGAAGAAGAGGTCGAATAACGCCCAAACCCAGCGGTTTTGGAACGGCGGACCAGAGCGGAGAATGGCCCAGCGATAGTCCTCTTCCCCTTCCCAGAACTTGAGTTTGTATGCCCCTTTGCGGGCGAAATTCATGGTGAGACGGAGGCCCCAAAGGGTGGCCAGGACAGCCATCACCACCAAGCGGGCACTCATACCGCCCTTGACGGCAATCACCCACGTGTAAACGATGGGGAGCAGGCTCCAAAGCTTGTCCATCTGGCTGTTGTTTCCAGTGAGCTCGCCCACGATGAAGCAGAAAGCGGCACTGCAGGACACAATGATGCCCAGAATCTTGAGCACTTCCAACTGCGCCTCATCCAATGTGGGACCCACAGTGAAATAGAGGATCGGGCAAACCACGATGGACAGTATCAACAGGGTGCCCATCAAAGGGATATTCATTTTCTTCATAAGAACATTATTTTGAGGCGGCAAAAGTACGCAAAATGTCTGGATGCGTTTTCGTTTGGTTGAAAAAATTATCTCCGCATATCGTACGTATCCATGTTCTCGTTTGTTTTCCGACATCATCCGAAAATATTGTATTTTTGCCGTGTTGTTGCCAAAACGGAAGATGCTATGATGTGAACGGGTACATATTATAATGTTATTGCAATTATGAAGTATTACTTGCTTATTCTGCTGGTTTTTCCTCTGATAGTCGGAGGCCTGGAATTGCGTGTCATCATCAAAAATCGGAGGCGCGCCCATGAGAAACGCAAAAACGCCCGGCATTTTCAGCATTTTAAAGAAACAACTTCTCCATTTGGGGTTCGTAAAATCAAAGTTGTCTGTCAGGACGAAACATTTCTCAAAGAATTAGTTTGTGCTGCATTTGACATCGAATGGGAATCCCTGCAACGGGAAAAACTTTGATGATGACGGTTCCGGAATGGGACGAAGAATGTTATGTTTTTATGGTAACGAAAGACAATGTATGCTATAGACATGAAATGACGGATTGGGGCACCTTGTATGAGCTCTCTGATGTCAATCTCCCATACATCGGGTTGTAAGCCCGGCAGACTTGCCCTGTCAACACATCTAAGGCTCAATATATTCCAGGAACGCATCCTTTCGCATCATTTTCCACATTTTATCTATAATACTGGACTCGCTCTGTTATGTTCAACGTGAAGTCCGTGATCAGCAAGCGTTCGGTTTCAAATACCACGATGATCCAGTGCACCTGAGATTTTCTTGCATCTACAGTCCTTCCGTCAGGAAATGCCTCAAGCTGAGGTGCGTGATGCCGTCCGAGTCCTGACGGCTGACTAACGGAGTCATTGAGATGACATATTTCGGGTAGTTGTCCTTGATAGCCCGCAGATTGCCAAACTCACGTTCACGAGTGACCTCATCGGCAATAATATACGATGCCTGCACATATACGCGCTGACCTTCAGACTTGGTGCAGACAAAGTCAATTTCTCCAGCTTGCAGCTGACCCACTGTCACTTCATAACCGAGACGTTTCAGATGGCTATATACGATATTCTCTACCACCTTCTCTATGTAACCCTCGCGTGTGCCGCCTGCAAGGG
>JAFXTE010000018.1 GCA_017525245.1 Bacteroidales bacterium
ATCGAACTCTCCATAATAATTAATGTCTTTTCTTTTTTATGTCTGTCCTGGCCTCATCGCTTGCGAATCTCAAATTCCTCTTCTTGAGTATTTGCTACATTCTTCCATTCTTTCAATGAACATCTCCCTGTTGACAACCCCCTCTCTCGTGCCGTCCCGTATCGTTGTCGTTTGGGATTGCAAAAATAGATTTTTTTGTATTCACTCCAACACCCTTGCAAACTTTTTTTTACTTTTTCTGCATTTTCTTTGTAACATATTGATTACCAATGAAATAAAATTGCATTTTTCCCGTTTTTTGACACTTTTTTGGCCTGAAAAAACCGGTTTTTTGGCGTTTTTCAGCTCCCCGGACCGGAAAATTTCGCAGATTTTTGACGTTTTGACGTAAAAACCGAATTTTCAGTTAGAGAGGAAACACCCTTTTCAGGGTAAAAAATAACATATCGTGCATTATATCAATTATTTACAATTCAAGCAGAATGATAACATACTGAAATTTAGTTAATTAGATATTAATAAGAATTAACAATAATATTATATATACAATAATATATTTTATCTGTGGATCAAATAGGGGCTTAAAGGACTCTTTTCGTTGCATGCTTGCGTTAGGGATGGAAGCGGAAATGTTTTTTGGCATGAGGGCGTATGCGATACGCCCGTACGGTAATGGATGCCAAAAAACATTGCAGCGGACAGCCCGACGTCGCGCCTTTTAATGGTTATCGGTTATTGGTTATTGGTTATTGACAGAGAGCGTTCGGAACGATGGTGAAGGATGGTGCTGCCGGCGCGCCGGAACGCCCAAATACAAAAGAGAAAACAGCTGTTGGATATTATTTACTGCTGTTGGAAAATATTTTTTCAAAAGAGGGTTGTTGAAAAGAAAAAAAGTGTATTTTTGCACCCCAAAAAATTAAGGACAAAAAACTGTAATAATATGAAAAGAACGTATCAACCTTCGAACACGAGACGCCGCCACAAACACGGTTTCAGAGAGAGAATGGCCACTGCGAACGGCCGCAGAGTGTTGGCAGCACGCAGAGCAAAAGGCAGAAAGAAACTCACCGTTTCTGACGAAAGTCTTGGCAGAAAATAATCCAATCAGGTTGGATTATTTTGCAAAAAGAAGGCATTGGTCTTCTTTTTTTTGTATCTTCGCCATTTTTTTGATGAGCGAAAAAACAACGGAAGAATGAGAAAAATAATCACCTGTGTGCTGATCCTGTTAACCGGCCTCACCGTATGGGGACAAAACGGAGGCACTTCGATAGACGGGATTGTTGCGGTGGTCGGGAAATCGATCATCATGCGATCAGACCTTGAAAAGCACTTCATTGACTACAAAGCGCAGTTCAAGACCGTCGAGGATCCCGACGAAGTGTATTGCAGCATATTGGAAAATCTTGTTTTCAACAAGCTGATGGTCAACCAGGCGGAATTGGACAGCATTGAGATTTCCGACGAGGAGGTCGATTACCGGCTGAACACCCGTATCCAGTATTTCTTGCAGCAGACCGGCGGCGATGTGAAATACATCGAGAATTACTTCCACAAGTCGATGTCGGAAATCAAGAAAGACATGCGGGAGATGATGTACGAGCAAGCGCTCATCGAACAGGTGCAATCGAAAATCACGAGCAGCATCACCGTGACGCCATCGGAAGTCAACCAATTCGCCGCCAAAATCGGTCCGGACAGCATGCCGATGGTGGAAACCTCCTACCAATTCGGGGAAATCGTAAAGATTCCACCTGTGAGTGACGAGGAGGTTGCAGATGTAAAGGAAAGACTGAACAGCTACCGGGAGCGTGTCCTTCGAGGTGAGAAATTTGGTGCATTGGCACGTCTTTACTCCGATGACCCCGGCAGTGCGTCCAAAGGCGGAGATTTAGGATTTGTGGAGCGTGGCACCCTTTATCCTGAATTTGAGGCCGTTGCTTTCAACCTTAAATCAGGTGAAATTTCCCAAGTGTTGAAGACGCAGGCCGGTTACCACATCATCCAGATGATTGAACGCCGGGGAGAGTCCATCCACGTGGCCCACATCCTGATACAGCCGAAACCCTCGACCGACGAGCAGGTCAGAGCCATCACCTACCTTGACAGCGTCCGCAACATCATTATCAATGAGAAACTCACATTAGAGGAGGCGGCCAAGCGTTACTCCGAAGGGGAGACGAAACTGAACGGCGGCATGGTGGTCAACCCGTACAACAGTTCACTCTCTTTTGACCGCCAAACCCTTGACGACGCCACATTCACCACCATCAACAAGTTGATTCCGGGGGAATACTCGGAATGCGTCCCTTTCGTCAATGACGACGGCGTAATGGCCTACCGTCTGATTTACCTTAAAGAGAAGGTGTCGCAGCACAAAGCCAACTTAGTGGAAGACTACGACATGATCAAAAACGCTGCCTTGGAACAGAAAAAATACGAGGCTATGGAAAAATGGGTGGCGGAGAAAGTGAAAGTGACGAATATGAAGATTTCGGAACAATATAGGTACTGTCCTTTCGTTAGTAAGTGGCAGATTCCGTGAGGGGACGATGAGACGATGAGACGATGAAAACGATGAAGCGATGAAGCGATGAAAAACGATGTGACTATAAATAATTTTGAGAATTAGACAATATAAATATGGATTTAGAGAAGAAGACAGACATTGAAGCGATTGAATCGTTTGTGGAGAAGTACAAGACTTTGCGCGAAGAGATTGCGAAAGTGATTGTGGGGCAGGATGATGTGGTGAAGAACGTGCTGATGGCGATGTTCAGCCGAAGCCACGCGCTGTTGATTGGTGTGCCAGGACTGGCCAAGACGTTAATGATCACGACTATCGCGAAAGCCGTGGATATGTCCTACAACCGTATCCAGTTCACCCCCGACTTGATGCCGTCAGACATCATGGGTGCGGAGATTCTGGATGACAACCGCAACTTCAAGTTTGTGAAAGGCCCCATTTTCGCCAACATCGTGCTGGCCGATGAGATTAACCGTACGCCGCCGAAAACGCAGTCCGCATTGTTAGAGGCCATGCAGGAACGTTCGGTGAGTATGAACGGAACAACTTACGATTTGCCGAACCCGTTCTTCGTGTTAGCCACGCAGAACCCTATTGAGCAAGAAGGTACGTATCCGCTGCCTGAAGCGCAACAAGACCGATTCATGTTCAACATCATGCTGGACTACCCAAGCACGGCTGAAGAAGAGGAGATTGTGAAGCGCACCATCCATGGCGACATGGTGGAGCCGCAGCGCGTCCTTACTGTGGAAGAGATTATTTTCTACCAGAAGTTACTGCAAAAGGTACCCATCCCCGAAAATGTCTATCGCTATGCCGTGAGTTTGTCCACACTGACCCGTCCCGGCACTGCCAAAGCTCACCCGTGGGCGAACGACTATCTGTCGTGGGGAGCGGGTCCCCGTGCGTCCCAGTTCCTGATTATCGGCGCACGCACCCATGCCGTGTTGGGCGGCAAATACTCCCCGGACATTGAAGACGTGCGTGCCGTCGCTTATAACATCCTGCGTCACAGAATCATCAAGAACTACAAGGCGGAGGCGGAAGGCATCACCATCGAGCAAATCATAGACAAGCTGCTTGAAGCTGCCGATGCCCGATAACGAACGACAGGAAACATGCGGAAACCCACCTGGAAATGGATTTTGTTCGTCTCTGCGGCGGCAATCTTCACAGTCATCATCATCTATTCCAACAAGCTGATCAAGAAGATCGCTCAGGAGGAACGCCAACGCATTGAAATCTGGGCGGGTGCCATCACCTACAAGACCCAAATCATCAACGAGACCGAGCGTTTCTTCGATTCCATCCGCATTGAGGAGGGAAATCAGGCTTCCATATTTGCCAAAGCGGTAAAGAAAGTTGCCGAAGCCTCCCTGTACGAGGACATCACCTTTTACCAGGACATCATTTCCGCCAACCAGACTGTTCCCACCATTATCACAAGTCCAAACGGCACCATTGACGCAGCCATCAACCTGCCTGACAGCATCCTCGCCATGAGGAACATCCGGGACATGGGAGAGAACATCCGGGATTTCGACAGTCTCAAGCTACCCTACTATCACCGTGACTATGTAATGGTATATTACAAAAACTCGCACATCTACGGTGATTTCCGCGAAATGATTGACAATCTGTTAGAGTCGTTTTTCCAAGAAACGGTCATCAATTCCGCTTCCGTGCCTGTCATCATCACCGACAGCACGCAAATCAACGTGATTGCGGCGGGCAACATCGACTCCGCCATTATCGCCGCCCCTTTCAAAGTGAACGCACGGTTAGAGAAGATGCGCGAGGAGAATGACCCCATCGTTTTAGATTGGTTGGATCACGGGAAATGTTACGTATTCTACGAGGAGTCTTCCGTGCTGACACAGCTTCGGCTGTTCCCCTTCATCCAATACGGCATTATTTTCGTGTTCCTACTCATTGCCTACCTGTTGTTCAGCGTAACGAAACGTTCGGAGGAAAACCGCGTCTGGGTGGGCATGTCAAAAGAGACGGCGCACCAGTTAGGAACACCTATCTCTTCGCTTATGGCGTGGACAGAGTTGTTGAAGGAAATGCCGGTTGACCCCACCATCCCGCAGGAAATCGGCAAGGATGTCCATCGGTTGGAAACCATCGCGCAACGATTCTCGAAGATCGGGTCTGTGCCTGTCTTGGAGGACACCGACATTGTACCCATCATCGACAATTTCACCAACTACTTGCAGACCCGCATCTCCTCGATGGTACACATCCATTTCGAGAAGCCCGACCATCCCATAGTGTTGCCGTTGAACCAACAACTATTCGAATGGGTGATTGAAAACCTGTGCAAAAACTCCGCTGACGCGATGAACGGAAAGGGCGACATCACGATTTCCATCACCGAAGAGAAGAGCAAAGTGTATATCGACATCACTGACACAGGCAAAGGGATTCCACCGAAGATGCAAAAGCGCATATTCTCACCGGGTTACACTTCCAAGAGCCGCGGATGGGGATTGGGGCTGACCTTGGCCAAACGCATTATCCAAAACTATCATCGCGGAAAACTGTTTGTGAAATCCTCCGTCATCGACCAAGGGACGACAATGCGGATTCAGTTGAATGGCGGGTCTAAGGACTGAGGACTGAGGACTGAGGACTTGGGATTGCTAGTTCAGATACTCATATGAGAAAATGAGCTCCTTTTTCTCTGTGAAGGTTTCGTCGTCAAGGCTTGTACTATAGACTTTTGTCGGATATTTCTTGTAATAATCGTAAGCATACGTGAAAGAATAAGTCTTTGAGAAGATGTCGTAGGAGTCGGTGATATAAATTCCGACAGCATTGTTAGCGCTGCAGAAAAAGGTCTGCGGTTCATCGTTCAACAACACATGATCAAGTAAAAGCGAGAAAAAGTTCTTCTTAGGATTGATATTTTCGTCATAAACATACGTAACTGTCAGATTTTGAACACTATCCGGGCGGTCAATCTTCATTTTCATACATTTGACATTATCTTTTTCCCAAGTAAAATCAATTTCGGCCGTGCTGTAATCATAATGTTCCCTTTTTGCATCTGATTTTGAAAGATAAGCCTCCATTTCCGGAGCAAAAAGACGCAGAATGTCAGGACTTGTTCCTTCGACAGACTTGGGGTTTTTGTTTATGGATATATGTGCCAGTTTCTGTTTCTCAAAAGAAAGCGAATAGGTTTCCATCAGCAGGTCGCCATAATAGGTCTTTATGGTCGTGAGCGTTTTTCCATCATACTCGAAATCAGTGTGTTGTTCATCCATCTCAATGCGCGACAGAAGACCATTCTCATATTGATAACGACAGATATGGTCCACATCGCCGTTTTTCCTGTAATATTCCACTTGCCGAAGCTGGTCATCGCTCCAGAGCCACTGTTCTTTCAGATAATGTCCATCTGACTCGGAATAAATCTTATTGATTTTCGCTTTCGGATTGAAAACGCCAATATTTTCTTTTTCACAGGAGATAAAAGCGAGAACCGCCGCAATCACTGCACAAAGTAGCCCTAAATTCTTCATTATTAAGATTTTTTATAACAATTTTATCAAACAAGAATAGGATATTACACCAATCAGGGTGCAAAAATACACTTATTATTCTTTTGTATTGCCAAAAAATGTACTTTTGCAACGCCTTTAAGGAAAGTATCTATAAACGTAAATAAAACCTTATGAAGAAAAATTTCGTATTCACATTGTTATGCAGCCTGTTGGCGTTCAGCAGTGCCATGGCTTGCACGAATTTCATCGTCACGAAAGGCGCGAGCAAGGACGGCTCCTGCTTCCTGACGTATGCGGCTGATTCCCATCAGCTTTACGGCGAACTGTACTATCGTCCTGCGGCGAACTATCCGGCCGGCAGCATGATGGATGTCATCGAGTGGGACACGGGCAAAAAGCTCGGGCAGATTCCACAAGTTGCGCACACCTATTCCGTAGTCGGCAATATGAACGAGTTCCAGTTGGCCATCGGCGAGACCACTTATGGTGGCATTGAGGAGCTGGAGCACGGCCAAGGGCTTATTGACTATGGTTCATTGATTTACATCACGCTGCAACGGGCCAAGAACGCCCGCGAAGCCATCAAGGTGATTTCGGAGTTGCTGGACGCTTACGGATATGCCAGCGAGGGCGAGTCATTCTCCATTGTGGATCCGAACGAGGCCTGGATCATGGACCTCATCGGCAAAGGCGAGAAAATGGTAGATGCCAAGGGCAAAGTGATGAAAGGCTGGAGCAACGGAGCCGTTTGGGTGGCACGCCGTATCCCCGACGGTTATGTTTCCGGACACGCCAATCAATCGCGTATCACTACTTTCCCGTTGCGTGACGGCAAGACCTCCATCACCAACAAGGAATTGGACAAGATTTTCCTCCCGACCGTGGAGACCGTCTATTCTACCGATGTCATCTCCTTCGCCCGTATGAAGGGGCTCTATCCGAAAGACCCGAAACAGGCTCCTGACGCGGAGTTCAGTTTCTGCGACACCTACAACCCCATCACATTCGACGGTGCGCGTTTCTGCGATGCGCGTGTGTGGGCTTTTTTCAACCACGTGAATCGTGCGGAGGTCGCCAAATACGAGGACTATGCCCGTGGCGACAACCTCAAGCACCGTATGCCTTTGTGGATCAAACCCGCCGACAAGTCCAAAATTGACGCTCAGTTCATGATGCAGATGATGCGCGACCACTACGAAGGCACTTCCATGGACATGTCGAAAGACCTTGGTGCCGGCCCGTACGCTTGTCCTTACCGTTGGCGTCCGATGACCTGGTCAGTGGATGGCAAGAACTACATCCACGAACGCGCCACGGCCACACAACAGACAGGTTTTGTGTTTGTGGCCCAATGCCGCAGCTGGTTGCCCGACATGTTCGGTGGCATTTACTGGTTTGGTGTTGACGATGCCGGCTCCAACTGCTTCGTGCCGATGTTCTGCGGCATCACTGAAATCCCGAAAGAGTATGCCGAAGGCAACGGTTCCATGGTGGAATACTCCCCCACTTCCGCTTTCTGGACATTCACGAAAGTCAGCAACTACGTCTATACCCGCTACAGCGACATGATCAAGCATGTCAACGAGAAACAGTCGCAATGGGAGGGCAAATTCGTGAAAGAAATCGACCAGATGTCTGCCAAGATGAAGGATTTGTGTACACAAAATCCTGACGCTGCTCGCAAGCAGATCAACGCCTACTCCACTCGCGCTGCCCACGATGTATGCCAGGAATGGAATCATCTGTTCGAGTATCTGTTAGTAAAATACCACGATGGCAACGTCAAAAAAGAAGAGAAAGGCAAATTTGTCACCAACGGCAATGAAAAGCCGCAGGTGGTATTCCCCGACCAGCCGAAATGGCCTGACAGCTGGTATCGGATGATTGTCAAAGATTGTGGAAAGAACATCGAAGCAAAGTAAACCCACAACGCCTTTGACGGCGAATCGACACGCCCCGAGTCAAACATTTTGATTCGGGGCTTTTTTATTTCAATATTTTTCCTATTTTTGCCACGTTGTTCAACCTTTTCGGAAGAACAACATTTTATTGAAAGAAAGCGCATTTTCGCGTTTCCGTCAGTGTGAACTTGGACCCTTCACAGGAGTATGCACGGATCACGAAAAAGGAGCTTGCCTATATGTGTGTAATTGCCATTAGGTGGGGCTCATTTTTCGGTATCTTGCATACACGGGAGTCCAAGCCCCACACTGGAGATCCGAGGAATGGAATGCTCCACTTTCTTTATGTATTTAACTTAACAACAAGACAACATGGACATAAACATCACATCACCTTATGTCATCTCAAATGGAGATGGGCTTAACGTCATTATTCCTACAGACATCACTATAATTGAAGAATGCGGATTTCTTGGCATCGATGTCGAAACCATCATCCTTCCCGAAGACATCACCGCCATTGGCAGATGTGCCTTTTTAGGAGCACGGGTGAAAAACATCGTTTTGCCGGACAGCCTCATAGAAATCGCCGAAGATGCCTTCAGCGGCTGTGTACTTCTGAAAAAAATCTATCTGCCGCCCAGACTCACCTCCATTGGTGCGCGCGCTTTTATGGGGTGCAGGAGTCTGACCGCCATTGAATTTCCAGCCGCATTAAGATATCTCGGAGATGAGGCTTTCGCCTTTTGCCGAGGATTAAGTTCGGTGAAACTGCCAAAAACGATAACGCATATCGGGAAAGATGTTTTCCTCGGATGTCCGTTAGAAGAGACACCGAGCCATTGACATCCACTATTCCTGCACATACACGCGGGGAACGCGCTGCGAAATACGGGTCATCAGCTCATAACTGATCAAACCGGCGGCTTCCGCCATTTCCGACACCGTGTTGCCCTCGCCATAGACGATGACCTCATCGCCTTCATGTACACGCAAGCCCGTGATGTCCAACATGCACATGTCCATGCAGACTTTGCCGATGACAGGAACTTTCTGTCCCTGCACTAACACCTTGCCACGACCATTGCTAAGTTCGCGCGGATAACCATCTGCGTAGCCGATGGGGATGATGGCCACCTGTGTGTCGCGCTGCAGCTTCCATGTACGGTTGTAACCGACCGTTTCGCCCGCTGGAATCTGTTTGATTTGAGTAATAACAGTCTTGAGTGTCACTACGTTATGCAGTTTTAAAGCCACATCTGGAATTTCAGTGGAGCCGTACAGCTGAATACCGAGGCGCACCATGTCGAACTGCGCTTCCGGAAAACGGATGATACCCGCGCTGTTGAGGATGTGGCGGAGAATCTTGTGATCGAAGGCAGCACAGAGCACATCGGTCATGCGCCCGAAGAGGGCAATCTGCCGACGAGTGAAGGCATCTTCGGCGGGATCTTCGGCCGCAGCCAAATGAGAGAACACCGACGCGATGTGCAGTTTCGGATTGTTCTTCACAATTTCGATGAGCCGAGGAAGATCTTGTAAATCAAAGCCCAAACGATGCATACCCGTATCCACTTTGATATGGATATTGAATTGCGGGATTTCCGGATGCCGCGCCAGCACTTCCTCCAACTGCTGCAAATAGAAGAAGTTGAAGATTTCCGGTTCTAACCGATGGTTGACCATCACCTCGAAGCTGTGTGCTTCAGCACCCAACACGATAATTGGCGTATCAATGCGGCGTTTGCGCAGGCGAACACCTTCGTCCGTATAGGCAACGGCCAGATAATCAACTCCTTGATCCAACAATGTATTGACCAATTCCACGTCACCGAGACCATACGAAGAGGCCTTCACCATAGCCACCATTTTGGTGTCAGGGCGAAGACGATTGCGGTGGAAATTGAGGTTGTAGGCCAATGCGGGCAGGTTCACCTGCATGATGGTGAGATGGGTTTTATGCTGCAACGCATTAACTACCAGCTCAAAATGGAAGCTCCGCGCTCCCTTCACCAAAATGATCTCGTAGGAAATAGGCAGTTGTGGTAAATGGGCCAGCAAGTCAGCTGTGTCGTGGAAGAAGAGCTGCTCCTCCAAATCGAACACCCCTCTATAACCTTCAAAGCTGCTTCCTACAGCAATCAAACGGGAAATATGATGCCGTTTCAGCTGCGCATTCAATTTTCGGAAATCCTCCTCCGTCAACTTTCCGACCTGCTCAAAATCGGAAATGACGAGTGTTTTCTTCGTCATCTGCGTTTGGGTGTCCAAAAAATTGAGTGCAGCCGACAAGGAATTAATATCCAAGCTATAAGTATCATTGACAATCACAGAATGGTTGCGGCCTTCCATAATCTCCAATCTCATGCTTATGTGGGAGAGCCTCCCCAGCCGGCTGTTAATTTCCTCGGGTTGGAATCCGACAACCAACAGTGTCACAATCACATGGGTAACATTTTCCAACGAAGCACTGTCAATGAACGGAACAGTGTAATCATAGCCAGCGATGGAAATATTGGTGCCGCCGGAAGAAGCAGTATGCATCTGCACGGGATAAGTGCTGCGGGAGTCACCCCAAGAGACCTTGTTGATGTGGGCATATTCCGGCAACTGGAGAATCATATTAAGCTCTTGATTATCATTGTGATAAATCAAGACACTCACATTTTGGAAGAGTTTGAGTTTCTCTATAATCTTACGGTTATTGCTCGGGAAAAACTGTGCGTGCGCCGCCCCGATATTGGTGAGAATGCCAATGGTGGGGTCGATGATTTCGGCCAAAGCGCGCATTTCGTTGGGCTTAGAAATCCCCGCCTCAAACACGGCAATGTCATGCTGGTCAGACATTTGCCAGACGGAGAGCGGCACTCCGAGACGGGAGTTATAGCTATCGGGGCTTTTCACCACCTTGAACTTGTCGTCCAAAATAGACGTGAGCCACTCCTTGACAATGGTTTTGCCGTTGCTGCCGGTAATGCCGATGACGGGGTAATGGAACTGTTGGCGATGCTTTTGCGCCAGCCGCTGCAACGCTGCCACGGAATCTTCCACGAAAAGGAAATTGGCATTCTCACATTGCACGTAGCTTTCCATCACCTTGGTTATCACAAAGTTGCGAACACCCATCTGATACAGGGAAGGGATATACAAGTGCCCGTCGTTCTTTTCCGTTTCGATGGCGAAGAAGAGGGTATGCTCCGGTGCGGTCACCTTGCGGCTGTCGATGGCCAGTTCCGTGATTTGGCACTCGGGTGATCCGAGAACAGTCTCTTTCGGCTCTATAAAAGCGATAATATCAGCCAGTTGCATGCCCTATCTTCAATTAATTACAAGTCGCAAAGGTACAAAATAATCTTTTTATGGATATCTTATTTATGATAAAAAAGTGAAAATCTGAAATCCATGAAAAATCGTACTTTTGCGGCCTGATTTTTCCAAAAAAGATGCGCTACTTCCTCCACTTGGCATATAACGGTTCCGCGTTCTTCGGCTGGCAGATCCAACCGAACCACCCGTCTGTGCAAGAGACATTGGAGACCTGCCTGTCGCTGCTGCTGCACGAGGAGCGTGTGGCGGTCACCGGCTGTGGCCGCACTGACACCGGCGTGCATGCCAGCTCCTACTACGCCCACTTCGACACCGAGAAGGCCTTCTCCCCAAACGAATGCCGACAACTGGTCCACAAGCTCAACAACTTCCTGCCGAAGGAGATCGTCATCTTCGACCTGTTCGAGGTGGCTCCGGACCTGCACGCCCGTTTCGACGCCGAGAGCCGCACCTACCAGTACCACGTCTGTACCCGCAAAGATCCCTTCAAGCTCCAGTTCGCTTACCACTGCCACCGTTCCATCGACGTGGAGAAAATGAACGAGGCGGCGGCATTACTCCTTCAGAATGAAGACTTTACCAGTTTCTCGAAAGTGCATACGCAAGTCAACAACTTCATCTGCCACGTTACAGAAGCACACTGGGACCATGTGGGTGACGAACTCATCTTCACCGTCACGGCAAACCGCTTCCTGCGCAACATGGTCAGGGCGCTCGTGGGCACTTTGTTAGAAGTCGGCTTCGGCAAACTCACTATCCAAGATTTCCAAAACATTATCAACCAAAAAGATAGATGTGCGGCAAAAACTTCCGTTCCGGCGAATGCACTATTTTTGACGGAAGTGCGTTATCCTCGAATGCTGAATGATGAATGATGAATAATGGATGCCGAATAATGAATAATGAATTATGAATTAAAATGGGTCACTATAGAAACATACTAGTAACTACAATTTATTTGATATTAGCGTTAATGCTGACATTCACCCTCCCATCTTGTCACCGCAACAACAACGTGGAGGCGAATCTTGAGTTCTCAGCGGACACGGTGTTGTTCGACACAGTGTTCACCACCGTGACATCGAGTACGCGCATGTTCACCGTGCGCAACACTACAGGTGCGGCCACGGAAGTCGATATCGCGCTGGCGGGTGGCAAACAGTCCTACTACAGTATCAACGTGGATGGCGTGGCGGGCACCGAGTTCCACAATGTGGAGATTCCCGCACACGACAGCATCTTTGTCTTCGTGAAGGTCAACATCGACCCCACCAATCAAAACACACCCTATTTAGTGACTGATTCAATAATGTTTTACCAGAAAAACTGCACCCAGACTGTGCAGTTGGTGGCCTTCGGACAAGACGCGCACTTCATCGTCCCCAACCATGGTTCCGCTTCAATGCCCTACCGGATTATCGCACATACGAACGAACACGTCCACTGGACCAATGACAAGCCGTGGGTGATTTATGGCTGGGCAGTAGTGGATTCTCTCGGCAAACTTACCATTGATCCTGGCACGAAAGTATATGTACACCACGGTGGCGGCATTTGGGTCTATCGCTACGGCAACATCCACATCAACGGCACATTGGAAGAACCCGTGACCATCACCGGTGACCGTTTGGAACCATTCTTCGCCCGCGACTACGCACAATGGAATGCACTTTGGATTAATGAGGGCAGCGAGGACAACCTCATCGAAAACGCCATCATTTCAAATTCCTCGTATGGTATTCATTTAGAATCACTTGAAGAGTTCACTGGCAACAAAACCATTATCAACAATTCGGTTATCCACAACAACCAGATAATGGGCATCCGAGCGGAGGGCGCTGTCTTGGAGATGAACAACTGCCAAGTCAGTAACAACGGCCAATACAGTCTTGCTCTGATGGTAGGCGACTTCACCCTCAACCACGTAACCGTGGCCAACTACTTCACACAATCCTCTCGCAAATCGCCTGCCGTCGCCTTAACTAACAATTTCGAAAAGACAGAAGTTGTTGGTGGATCGGCAGTTAACGTCACCTATCTTGGCGATGCGAATGCCACTTTCAACAATTGTATCATCTACGGAGCCACCGAGAATGAATTTGGCACTGGTAAACAAAACGGTGCAGCGCTGAACTACACTTTCCATAACTGCATAGTGAAACGGGATAGCATCCATAACGAACACTTTATCAACTGTTTCAACAAAGATCCCAAATTCATCGCCACTTACGGTCAGAACTACAACATTGAGGAGAGTTCCCCCGCTGTGGACGCAGGAATGACCGGATTGGGCATCACCACCGACATTCTCGGCCGCCCGCGAAACGGCATTCCTGATATTGGAGCGTATGAGTATTATCCTGTGCCGGAAGAAAAATCTGGCGTCAGAAACAGTGGTCGCTATTGACAAATCAGACACCGCGAATAAACTGACATACGATTTCGGAATAATTATTACCTTTGCATTTTCAAATAAACACCCTTATGATTAAGAAAATCAACCTTTTATGCATCGCTTTGATGATGCTTGTTATGGGCGTCCGTGCCGATGAAGGTATGTGGCTCCCCTATTCCATCAATGGCCGGAATTTGGCGGATATGCAGCGGCTCGGCTGCAAATTGACCGCCGAACAGATCTTCAGCTTCAACCAGCCCAGCCTCAAAGACGCCATCGTGCAGTTCGGCGGCGGCTGCACCGGCGAGCTGATTTCCCCTGAGGGACTGCTGCTCACCAACCACCACTGCGGACTTTCCTATGTGCAATCCCATGCTTCCGTGGAACACGACTACCTACAGGACGGTTTCTGGGCCCGCAGCAAAGCCGAAGAACTCCCCAACGAAGGACTTACCGTCTCTTTCCTCGCCTACATTGAGGATGTCACCACGGCAATCCTGAAAGGTGTCACCGACGACATGTCCGAGGCCGACCGTGCCGCGAAAATTTCGGAGAACGGCAAGAAGCTGACCCTCGAACGCAAAGGCAAACGCGATGTGGAGGTGGAAATCGTGCCGTTCTACCACGGCAACCAATACATCTTGTTCGAATACGACGTCTATAGGGATGTCCGCCTCGTGGCCTGTCCGCCGTGGGGTATCGGCAAGTTCGGTGCCGACACCGACAACTGGACGTGGCCGCGCCACAAGGGCGACTTCTGCATCTTCCGTGTCTATACCGCCCCCGATGGTTCTCCCGCCAAGTACAGCAAAGACAATGTACCCATGAAATCGAAGCACTTCCTGCCGATTTCGCTGAAGGGAGTGCAACCCGGCGACTACACGATGATTCTCGGTTATCCCGGCAGCACCGACCGCTACTCTGCCTCCGGCGCCGTGAAGAACGTTATTGACCTCGAAGGACCCGCCATCGTGGATTGCCGTACCACCAAGTTAGAGCAGTACCGCAAGCACATGGACGCCGACCCCGCCGTCTTCATCCAATATGCCTCCAAACAGGCCAGCGTCAGCAACTATTGGAAATATTACATCGGTCAGGTGAAACAGCTGAAGCGCAACAAAGTGTATGAGAAACGTTTGGAGCAGGAGCAGGCTTTCCGTCAGTGGGCCGCGCAGGATAAAAACCGCAAAGCCAAATACGACGGCATTTTTGATGAGATGGACAAGTATTGGGACTACCAGTCACAGTTCACCAAGGCTTTGATCTATTACCGCGAGGCGGGGTGGCGTGGCGGCGAGGCTGTCGCTTTTGCGATGAAATTCAGAGCGTTGAATTATGCCCTTGAAAAGAAGGCGCCGCAGGAAAAAATCGACGCGTCCATCAAGAGCCTGAAATCTGCCGCAAAGGACTTCTTCAAGGATTACAACAAGCAACTGGACCGCGACGTGACGATTGCGCTGCTGAACCTTTTCTACAAAAATGTGGACCGCAACATGCAGTGTGGCTCCCTCCGAAAAGGAGACAAGACGGGCGGCGACTTCACCGCTTTTGTGGACAACGCCTTTGCAAAATCCATTTTTGTGGATGCCGACAAACTGAACACATGGTTCGACCGTCCGAAATCGCTTTCGAAGGACCCGATTTTCGCGTTGATGCTGGATTTTGTGGAAACCTACATCGAATTCACTAACGTTGCCAACAAAGTGAACTGCAGCCGTGCCGACCGCCTCTACATGGAGGGCTTAATGGAGATGCAGAAAGACCGCAACTTCTATCCCGATGCCAACTTCACCATGCGCCTCACCTACGGCAGCGTGCAGGACTGCCAACCGGCGGACGCCATCACCTATAACTACATCACCACCCTCGATGGCGTGATGGCCAAGTATAAACCCGGCAACTGGGAGTTTGACGTGCCGCAAGACCTCATCAAGCTGTGGGAAAACCACGATTACGGCCGCTATGCCGACAAAAACGGTGATCTGGTCGTCAACTTCATCACCACCAACGATATTACGGGAGGTAACTCCGGCAGCCCCGTCATCGATGCGCAAGGCAACCTCATTGGCCTTGCCTTCGACGGCAACTGGGAAGCCATGAGCGGCGACATCGCTTTCGAAAATGAAGTCCAGCGCACCATCTGCATGGATATGCGTTACCTGCTTTTCATCATCGACAAGATGGCCAACGCCCAGAACCTGATGCAGGAGCTGAAGATTGTGCAATAATTGAAGAGACACTGTTACAATTAAAGAGGGATGCCGCAATGCGGCATCCCTTCTTTCTTTTGCCAGTTAGCGAATGCGATTCGCCACTACTGGAAGGCGTTCTCGCTCAAGCCGTCGCCGGAGATGGCAAGGCGCGACATGTAAGACGGGGCCTCTTTGCCGAGGTACTTATCGACGTAGATCTTGGCGAGGTACTGTCCCAACATAAAGCCATGGCCGCGCATACCGACCAACAGACCATGCTCCGGATCCACGATGTAGCGCGGCTCGGTGTAGTAACCTGCCCACGTGGCCTGGAAGCTGACGTTCTTCAGCTGCGGAATCCAGTCGATGAACATCTCTGCACAAACCTGCAGGAACTCCTGTGTGTTGTACTTCAGTTCCTTTCCGGCCTGCTGCTGTTCGGTCGCGGGCGACGCGCAGCCGATGATCTGGCCAGTCTCCGCAAACTGCTGACCATAGACGGCGGAGAAGCCTTTGTACTTCCGACGGTCGATGAGCATGTCCAAAGAGTCGCCGTCCTTACCCAACATCGGCAAACGATGCGTGATAAATGCTTGGTGCTTAATGGGATACAAGCCGAGATACATGCCCAACTGCTCCGCGAACTTGTTGGCGCTCGGTCCGAGGGAGTTCACGAAATGCTCGCAATGGTATTCCACGTACTCTTTGTCGTGGGTCTTCACCAACGCCATGAAACCCTTGGCGGTCTTGCGCACCTCTAACAGACGGGTGTCCTCCAGCAGCACGCCGCCGTGCTCAATGGCGATGTTGCGGATGTAGTTGATGGTGGGACCCGGCGTGGCCTGCCAGCACGCATTGGTGATGCAGGCAGCCTGATAGGTGTTGAGGTTCGGGTTGAAGTAGGGTGAAACCTCCTTCACGAAGTCCTTCTTATCGACCATGTAGCCGTCGCTCCATTCGAGGGATTTCTCCAACGCCTTGTAATTGGCTTCGTCGTGGGCGAACCCGACATAGCGGGTCGGCTTGTAGTTAATGTTGGTGACCTTCTGGATGGATTCGAAGATGGCGCGGTTGTGTTCCGCGATGTCGGCGATTTCCGGTACGGAGAAGCTGGGACGGCCGCCACCGATGCAGCGCCAGGAGGAGCCGCGTTCGGCGTTGCAGAGCACCACCTTCTTGCCGGCCTCGGCGAAGTAACGGAAGAGGCCGCTGCCCGTGATGCCGCCGCCCGCCACGAAGACGTCGCACTCGACCTTCTTGGTCGGGTGGCCGTTGACGTTCGTCACGAAGACTTCGGGCTTGTCGTTCGGGCAGAGTTCGCCGATGTTGAGCTGAGAGGAGAGCGGGCCGCGCGGGGTGGCGTCGCCCACGACTTCCACACCGTGGCCAGCCAGCAGCAGCTTCACGCGCGGGATGCAGCGTTTGCCACGGCACGGACCCATGCCGATGCGGGTGATGTGTTTCAACTCATCCACGGAGATGATCTTCTTGCCCTTCACGGCCTCGAGAATAGTCTCAATTTTCACGTCGTCGCAATGGCAGACGAAGGCGGGATCTTCTTCTTTCTTATCCAGCTTTTGCCAGTTCAGCGGTTCGGGATAGTTCTCCTTCAGGATGAAACCGGTAACGTTCATCATTGCTTCACCACTGATATCCAGGGCTTTCACGCGGGCGACGTGCGTCTTGTTCTCGCCCTTCGTAATTTTTTCGATGATGCCTTCGCCGACCTTCTGGCCGTTGTCATCCACCAAGAAAACCTCGGCGTTCTCCTGCGTATCGTACTCAAACGGCAGGAAGAGCCAATTCTTCGGAATGTTGTAGCCGAAGAGGGCCAAGCCGGGACAGTGGTTGACGCACTTCATACAGCCGATACACTTGTCGTAATCAATCTGCGGCACGTGGTTGGTAGCGATTTTGGTGATGGCACCCTGCGGGCAGGCGAACGTGCAAGGGTTGCAGGCGAAACCATAGAGACAGTCGGCCATGACGAACGGCTTCTGCAGACGATCGCCGGCAGGACGGTTGGGTTTCTCGAGCACGCGCACCGGATGTTGCTGGGAGTCAGCGTAATCCTTGGTCACGGCGAGGTAGTCGTCGTAGTTGAAGCGCACGTTCAGGGCCTGGGCGATCTCCATGGCGGCTTGTTTGCCGCGCAGCACGGCGCAGGTGCCCTCACCCACGCGGGTGGCGTCGCCAATGCCGTAGGTGTTGAGCCCGAAAGTGACCTTGCCCTTTTCAAGGATGAGGTTGTCAGGCTTCAGACCGGTACATATATTAATAAGGTCGATGTCTTTGATGACCTGTTCCGTGCCGGGCACGGGCTGGAAGTTCTTGCATTCGGCAATCACCGCACCGATCACGCCAGTATGATCCTCGTTGGGGATGGCTTTCAGCAGCGTATGGGAAGTGATGATGGGGATGCCGAGACGGCGCACACGGTTGGCCTGCACCGGAAATCCACCCTCGTGGTCCATGGCCTCAACGATGGCCACTACTTTCGCGCCTGCCTGCACGGCTTGGTACGACGTGAGGTAGCCGATATTGCCGGCACCGATGGTGAGGATGCGCTTGCCGAGGAGCGTGTGCTGCAGGTTCATCATCTTCTGCACAACAGCGGCGGTATAGACGCCCGGCAGATCATCGTTCTCGAAGGTGGGCATGAACGGGAACGCGCCCGTAGCCACGACGAGGAAGTTGGCATCCACGAAGAAGATGCTGCCGTCCTCCATATTCTTGGCGGCCACGCGCTTGCCTTCGAGGATGTCCCACACAGTGCTGTTGAGCAGAATGCCGGAGTGGTCGTCGCCGGCGAGCGTCTTGGCGATGTCGAAACCGCGCATGCCGCCGTACTTCTGCTCCTTCTCGAAGAAGAAGAACTGGTGGGTCTGCATGGTGAACTGTCCGCCGATGCGATCGTTGTTGTCGATGACGATGTTGGGGATGCCGAACTTGTTGAGTTGTTCGCGGCAGGCGAGGCCGGCGGGACCCGCACCGATGATGGCGACCTCGGTCTTATAGACTTTCGGGGCAGCGGCGGGTTTGTCGGCGGCAGTTTCGGGGAGATAGTTGTGGGCAATCTCCTCCACCTTCTTAACGCCATCAACGAGAGTGACGCAGATGCGCTTCACCACACCATCGACGAGCATTTCGCAGGCGCCGCACTTGCCGATGCCGCAGTCCATGCTGCGCTCGCGGCCCTTCAAACTATGACTGTGGATGGGGAACCCCGCCTGATGCAATGCAGCGGCGATAGTGTAGCCTTTCGCGGCCTTCACTTGCTGACCCTTGTACTCAAAGGTCGTGATTTCCCTTTCGGGAATATCCAAAATGGGATGGTGTAAAATTGGATACATGATTCTTGTTCTTATATTTTTGATTATTGTTGATTCCAAAAATTACAAGTTGCAAAAATAGTTTTTTTTCAATTTCATCGCAAAAAATCGTATTTTTGCCGCCGTTTTGAAAGGGGTGCCGTATGGCTGAGATCAGACCCGTTGAACCTGATGCGGATAATGCCGCCGTAGGGAAATTCACAACGTCCTCTTATCCCTCTTTCAGTATGTTTAATTTATTAATAACCAAACTGTTAGAGCTATGTTTAAAAATGTACAATGTACAATGAACAATGTACAAAACACAATGCACGTAGATAATCCCACGAGACTCAAACGGAAACGTGGAATTATCAATTATCAATTATCAATTATCAATTTATTGCTGCTTTGCATGCCTGTAGCCCTCTTCGCGCAGCAACCGGACACCGTGCAGCAGGGTACGGTGCCGGAGGTGACCATCCAATTCACGAAGCCCACGGTGCAGCAGTCGGCGAACGTTACCACGATGTCGATGCCGCAGATCCGTGCACAACAAGGTAACGGCAGCGTCAACAACCTGCTGGAGCTGATGCCCTCCGTGGTGGTCACTTCCGAGTCGGGTAACGGGTTGGGCGCCACCTACATGTTCATCCGCGGCATCGACCAGACCCGTATCAATACCACCCTCAACGGCGTGACCATCAACAACGCCGAGTCGCAAGGTTCGTGGTTGGTGAACCTGCCCGACATGGGAACTTATATCGAGAATGTGAGCGTGCAGAGCGGTGCCAACACTTCCGACGGTAGTACTTCCTATGGTGCCCGTGTCGATTTCGTGACCCGCGACATCCCGTTGAAACCTTTTGCCGAAGCACGCACCGCGTATGGTTCCTTTAACACTTTCCACAACATGGTGAGCGCGGGTACCGGACTCATCGGCAAGCGTTTCTCCATGCTCGCCTCCTTCTCCGACATCCGCAGCGACGGCTACATCGACTATTCCGGCGTTCGCCTCAACTCGGGTTTCCTCACCGCGCAACTCGACCTTTATAATTTCAAGAAGAACAAGGACAACGGTAAACTGCGTTTTCATTTGCTCTTTGGCAAGGAGAATTCTGGTTTAGCTTGGAATGGTGTGCCATACGACAGTCTTGCCACCAACCGCACCTACAATTCCTGCGGCGAATATTACGATGACAACGGCGTGCGTCACTACTACGAAAATTCCTACGACCACTACACCCAGACTTTCTACCAGTTAGAGTATCTCAAGGATTGGATCCGTCAGGGAGGCCTCCAACACCACAGCTTGCAGGTGATGCCCTATCTGACGCGTGGCTTCGGCTATTATGAGCAATATAAGGATGACAAGAAAATCAACAAATACGGCTTAGTGCAATTGCACGAGGATCAGAATCGCACAGACTTGGTTACGCAAAAGTATTTGGATAACTACTACTATGGACTCCATGCGCAATACACAGGTTCACAAATATTTAAGAACCATACCGACCAAGGTTTGCGTTGGGTGGCCGGTGCGGATGTGAGCAACTACAACGGCAACCACTACGGCGACATCGTTTGGGTGCAGTCCGACAGGGTGGTAGAGTGCCCGCCGATGTATGAGTGGTATCGCGGCACTGGCAACAAGTTGCAGTCTAAGGTGTTCGGTAACTTGCGTTACTTTATCAAGAACTTCAGTGTGACGGGTGAATTGCAGTACCGTCGGGTGGATTACACCATTGACGGCGTTAATGACGAACTGGCTCCCATCCCGCAGGAGTACCACTGGAACTTCGTGAACCCGAAAGTCGCGTTGCATTATTTCCTGCAACGTCCGAAGGTGAAACACAGCTTCGATCTCTCCTTTGCCACGGCCAACCGCGAACCCACCCGCAACGACCTCGTGGGTGCCCCCGATGACCGCAAGCCCGTACCGGAAACCCTCTACGATGTGGAATTCAGCTACATGAATTACAACGACAAGTACTTCTTTAACACCACGTTGTACGGAATGTACTATAAGAACCAACTGGTGCGTACTGGCGAGCTTGACCAGACCGGTGACCCGCTCATGACGAATGTTGATAAAAGCTACCGCGTGGGTATCGAATTGTCTGCCGCATACAAGCCCGTGCGTTTCTTCACGTGGCACGTCAACGGCGGTTTCAGCCTCAACCGCATCCTCAACTACACACACTATGTCGAAGATTGGGAGAACGGCGGCTATGTGGAGCAGCAGATCGGTAACACGCCTATCGCTTATTCCCCGAACATCGTGCTGGGCAACGACTTCACCTTCACCCCGCTCAAGGACTTCAACATCAGCCTCATCACCAAGTTTGTCAGCAAACAGTATCTCGACAACTCCGGCAACGCTACTTACACCCTGAAACCTTACACCTACACCAATCTTCGCCTCTCCTACACGTTCCACTTCAAAGCGTTGAAGGATTTGGAACTGTTCCTGAACGTCAACAACCTCTTCAACACGAAGTATGAGACCAATGCGGCGCTGTACGAGGGTTACTATGGCGGCGAGATTTCGTATGATCCGTACTATTTCCCGCAGGCGGGTATCAATTTCCTCGGTGGCGTGAGAGTCCGGTTTTAATCGATTAGATCTTTATTGACTATTATTGTAGAGACGTTTCATGAAACGTCTCTACTTTTTTATAATTCGTCGCCTCATCGCTTTATTGTCTCACCGAAAAAGTGTATTTTTGCAGCAAATTATCTTCTTATGGCAAGAAATGAAAAAGAATTGGAAGGTGTGACCTTGTTAGGCAACCAGAATACGCAGTACAACTACGACTATACGCCGGATGTTCTGGAAACATTTGAAAACAAGCATCCTGAAAATGAGTATATTGTGACACTTGATTGCCCCGAGTTCACTTCGCTGTGCCCTAAAACGGGGCAACCCGATTTCGGGCACATCGTGATTCGTTACATCCCGCGGACACGCATGGTGGAGAGCAAGAGTCTGAAACTCTATCTGTTCAGTTTCCGCAACCATGGCGACTTCCACGAGGATTGTGTCAACATCATCATGAAGGATTTGGTGCGTCTTATGGATCCGAAATACCTTGAGGTTCAAGGCTTTTTCAACCCGCGCGGGGGAATTTCCATCATCCCGTTCGCCAATTACGGTGACGACGCACATCAGGATATGGTAAAACAGCGTATGTTGGCCGTTTTCAATCAAAAATAGAAGCCATGGGAAAAGATTCCGTTATCATTTACTCCGGTGGCATGGATTCCACCACGCTGTTGTATGAGTTTAAGGATCAGATTGCAATGGCTATCACGTTCGATTACGGCTCCACGCAGAACGCCCGCGAGCGCGAGTGCGCCGTTTTGCATTGCAAACGATTGGGTATAAAGCATTTGATTATTCCGTTGGATTTTATGCGACAATATTTCAAAAGTGCGCTGTTGGAATCCCCCGAAAACATCCCGGAAGGGAATTATGATGACGAGAACATGAAATCCACGGTGGTGCCTTTCCGCAACGGCATCATGCTGTCCGTCGCCTGCGGCATTGCAGAGAGCAACGGACTGACCAAAGTGCTGATAGCCAATCACGCCGGCGACCACGCCATCTATCCCGACTGCCGCCCAGAGTTCGTGAAAGCCATGTCCGAAGCCATGTCAGCAGGCACATACGTGAATGTCTCCGTTTTCGCCCCCTACACTCTTTTGACAAAAACGGAGATTGCTTTGCGCGGGAAAAAAATGGGCCTCGACTACAGCGAGACCTATTCTTGTTACAAAGGAGGAAAACATCACTGCGGCAAATGCGGCACCTGTCGCGAACGTATCGAAGCCCTGCGCGAGGCCGGCATCGAAGACACAACGGTGTATGGCTTTTAGCTTTTGGCTTTTGGCTTTTAGCTGATGACAACTAACTCTAAAGTTATCATCATAGTATTTCTAAAAATAATGTATCTTTGCGGCAAAATTTAAAGAATTGAAAACACAGTATAGAATAAACCCTAAAACATTCAAACCATGACCACTCAACAGACAGATTTGCTGCAAACGCCCATCGAATTCCTGAAAGGAGTGGGCGAAAAACGGGGTGCGGTACTCCGCAAAGAGTTCAACATCCAGACATTCAACGATTTACTCTATTATTTTCCGTACCGGCACATTGACAAATCGCACGTCTATCACGTCAGCGACATTGTAAACGACGGAGGTTATATCTTGCTGCGCGGCACTATCCGCAACGTGCGCATTGTCGGGCAGATGCGGGCGCAACGGCTCACGGCAGTCTTCACCGACGAGACCGGCTCTATAGAATTGGTGTGGTTCAACGGCATCCGATGGGTGCAGGACGTGCTGAAGTCGCGCACCGAGTTCGTCATCTTCGGCAAGCCCACGCTCTTCAACGGAAAGTGGAACATCACCCACCCGGAGCTTATCGACCCGGCTCAGCAGGAGAGTTCGCCCATCTCGCTGCGGTTCCAGCCACTGTACAACACTTCCGAAACCGCCAAGAAGAAGTCGTTGGACTCCAAGGCTATGTCGAAACTGACCGCCAACCTGCTAACCCAGGTCAAGGACATCATTTCGGAGACGATGCCCAAGGAGATGGTGGAGGAGCTGCACCTGATGTCGCTTCGCGATGCCCTTGTCAATATCCATTATCCTGAAGACAACCAGAAACTTTCGCAGGCCACGCTCCGGCTGAAGTTTGACGAATTGTTCTTTACACAGCTCAAACTACTGAAACTCAAGCTGATCAACACAAATCGTTTCGAGGGATATGTGTTTGAGCACGTGGGAGAAAATTTCAACAGGTTTTACAAAGAGTGCCTGCCTTTTGACCTGACCAATGCGCAGAAGCGGGTGCTCAGGGAAATCCGGGGCGATGTGGGCAGCGGTCACCAGATGAACCGGCTGCTGCAGGGCGATGTAGGCAGCGGCAAGACCATTATCGCGTTGTTCAGCATGTTGTTAGCTATCGACAACGGCTACCAGGCATGCATGATGGCACCCACCGAAATTCTGGCCACCCAGCACTATGAGAAACTCAGCAAACAGCTGGAACCGTTGAACTTGCGCGTGGAGTTCTTGTCGGGTTCCACTAAAACGGCGAAGCGCAAGCAATTGCTTACCGACTTGCAGAACGGTCAGGTCGATATCCTCATCGGCACCCATGCACTGATTGAAGATAACGTGATTTTCAACAAATTAGGTATAGTGGTGATTGATGAACAGCACCGTTTCGGGGTGGAGCAGCGGGCGAAGCTGTGGCGCAAGAGCGGTGCCGTTCCGCCGCACATTCTCGTGATGACGGCCACGCCTATCCCGCGCACCCTCGCCATGACGCTTTACGGAGATTTGGACGTTTCCGTAATCGACGAGCTGCCGGCGGGTCGAAAACCCATCGTCACGAGCCATTTTTACGAGAAAGACCGCCTCAAAATGTTCGGTTTCCTGAAAAAGCAGATTGCGGAAGGGCGGCAGGTTTATGTCGTGTATCCCCTGATTCAGGAATCCGAAGCGCTGGATTTGCTGGACTTGCAGGCGGGTTACGAAGCTTTCGAACGCAGTTTCCCGCCGCCGGAATACAGCATCGGGGTGGTGCATGGCAAGATGAAGGCCGAGGAGAAGGACTACACCATGAGCTGCTTCAAGAAGGGACAGATCCAGATTCTGCTCTCCACCACCGTCATTGAGGTGGGCATTGACGTACCGAACGCCACGGTGATGGTCATCGAGAATGCCGAGCGGTTCGGGCTGTCGCAACTTCACCAGTTGCGCGGGCGTGTGGGGCGTGGCGGCAACCAGTCCTACTGCATCCTCATGTCCAAGTACGAGCTTTCCACCGAGGGCCGCAAACGGTTGAAAGCCATGGTGGAGACCAACGACGGTTTTGAGATTGCCAACTTTGACTTACAGCTGCGCGGTCCCGGTGACCTGCAGGGCACGCGCCAGAGCGGCATGTTGGACTTCAAGATCGCCGACCTCACCAAAGACGAGAAGTTAGTGGCCTACACCCGCAACTACGCGCAACAGATTCTCGAAAAAGACCCGGATTTGACGCTCCCCGAGCACAAACGCCTCGCCGAAACGTTGGAGAAGCAGATGCAGCGGGATACGAATTGGAGTGTGATAAGCTGACGTGAGACGTAAGACGTAAGACTTTGGGGTTATTCGTTATTCTATACCATAATTGTTGTCAAACAAAAAGGGAGGCTCTCACCTCCCTCTTCGTATATAGCAAATACAAATGAACTAAAAAATGATGGCTGTTTGTCGGTTTATTTTACCAAATCGACGATGGCCTTGAATGCCTCAGGATTATTCATCGCGAGGTCGGCGAGAGCTTTGCGGTTGAGCGCAACGTTCTTCTTTGCTAAGCTACCCATCAGGACAGAGTAAGACATTCCATATTCACGGGCACCGGCGTTGATACGGGTGATCCACAGGCTTCTGAAATTTCTCTTTTTAGCTTTTCTGTCTCGATAGGCGTATTGCTGGCCTTTCTCCCACGAGTTGACCGCGACGGTCCAGACGTTTTTGCGTTTTCCGAAATAGCCGCGGGTGCGTTTTAAAATCTTTTTTCTTCTTGCTCTTGAAGCAACATGATTAACTGATCTTGACATAATCTTTTTTCCTTTCCGTTTACGTCAGTGGCATGAAGCACTTCGGGAACTGCGCGTAAACATTTTTTTTAATTAATTAAACTAGCACTGTCCCAACATTTGTTTGACGGTGCGATCCAAATTTTGTTCGACAATAGCACTATAAGCCAGGTTACGTTTTCTCTTTTTTGTTTTTTTAGTGAGAATGTGGCTATGGTAAGCATGATGTCTCTTGATTTTGCCGGTGCCGGTCAGAGTGAATCTCTTTTTGGCAGCGGACTTCGTTTTAATTTTCGGCATTTCTTTCTGATTTTTAAGGTTTATATATGCGTATTTGCTACATATTTCACTTTTTGGGCTTCGGAACCATAAGGATGGTCATGTTCCGGCCTGTCAGAACCGGCATCTGATCGACTTTGCCATAGTCCTGGAGGCGTTCGGCGAATTTGAGGAGCTCGAGTTCGCCGTTGTCCTTGTAGATGATGCTGCGGCCCCGGAAGGTCATGATAATCTTCACTTTGTAGCCGTCTTGCAGGAAACGGATGGCGTGGTTGCATTTGAACTCCACGTCATGTTCACTGATTTGCGGACTCAGGCGGATTTCTTTGATTTCCGTCTTGGCGCTGTTTGCCTTAATCTCTTTCAGCTTTTTCTTTTGCTCGTAGAGATATTTCTGGTAGTCCATCACCTTGCACACGGGCGGGTTGGCCTGTGGGGAAATCTCCACCAAATCCATGCCGTATTCATCCGCAATAGCCAAAGCCTCGCGCAATGACACGATTCGGGGTTCTATGTTATCTCCCACCACACGCACGACCTGTGCCGTGATATAGTTGTTGATACGGTGTTGGGCTTCTTTTTTGTTTTTAGGGCCGAAACCTTTGTTCGGACGGTTGTTTTGAGCGATGATCAAATTCTTTTCGTTTAAGTGTAAAAACTTTATTTATAAATTTTTGGGCGGCAAAAATACACAATTTTTAATTGTATGATTCGTTTTCTCATTTTTTTTATTTTTGCAGCCTTATAATTATCATAGAAATGAAGAAGACGATTATCGGTATATGGGCGTTTTGCATGATGTTGCTGACAGTTCCCTTTGCGCCCGCGGAGGCGCAAAATTCGGAGGTGGGGGCATGTGTGGGTACCATGTTCTACCTCGGCGAACTGAATCCGACAAGGCTTTTTGCCCAACCTCAACTGGCGGCAGGCTTGGTATATCGCTACAACATCTCACCCCGTTGGGCCATCAAAGCGGACTTCATGTTCGGAAAAGTCACCGGAAGTGACCAACTGACCAACAACGGCTATGAACGCAATCTCAGCTTCACCTCGCCCATCACTGAATTCTCCGTTGTTGGAGAGCTGAATTTTCTCCAGTTATACACCTCCGTCGGGAAAAACCACTTTGCCCCCTACATTTTCGCCGGTGCCACGATTTTCTCCTTCAATCCAAAGGCACAATACAAGGACGGGACAGTTTACGAACTGCAATGCCTTGGCACTGAGGGACAAGGACTGGAAGGTGGTCCGGAAAAGAAATATTCCCTGACACATTTCGCCATTCCTTTTGGCATCGGATTCCGCTTCAACATTGGGAGATATGTCAGTCTGGGTGCTGAATGGAGCATGCGATACACATTCACCGATTACCTGGATGATGTGGGCGGAAGATACTACGACAACGACTTGTTACGGGAACAACGGGGCGACATCATCGCCGACATGGCAGACAGGACACCCGAGCTTGTTGACCCGGCAGAAGGGACTCCCCTCCCCTTACATCAGGCAGGTGAACAACGGGGCAATCCGACCACACACGACATCTACTCGTTTGCCGGCGCCACTTTGACCGTGAAATTCGGCAACGCGGACAGAACCTGTGATTTGAAAAAGAAACGTAAGAAATACTAATACTTTATGGAAAAAGAAATCAAACACATAGCCATCATTATGGATGGCAACGGCCGTTGGGCTCAACAGCATGGCAAGGAACGTATTTTCGGACATCTTAAAGGTGTGGATTCCGCCCGCGATGTCGTGAAAGGCGCCAACGCCCTCCACATCCCCTATCTCACCTTGTATGCCTTCTCCACTGAAAACTGGAACCGCCCGACTGAAGAGGTCAATTATCTCTTTGAATTGATGGCGGAAACGTTCCTCAAGGAAATTGAGAACCTGATCAGAGACAACATCCGTGTCGTTTTCTCCGGCCGAATTGACACGCTTCCCGAGGCCACCAAAAAAGTCATTCTGGACACAATTGAAAAATCTGCCCATTGCACCGGCACCACTGTGAATGTGGCCATCAGCTATAGCGGACGTGCGGAACTCGCCGACACGGCCAAGCAAATTGCACGCCAAGTTGCGGAAGGCAAACTCAACCCCGAGGAAATAGACGAACAAACCATCTGTCAAAACCTCTACCATCCGGAAATCCCCGACGTGGATCTGATGATCCGCACTGCCGGCGACCAGAGAATCAGCAACTTCCTACTGTGGCAACTTGCTTACGCCGAACTGTTTTTCACGCCTGTGATGTGGCCGGAATTCCGTAGAGAACACTTGGCGGAAATCATTGAACAATTCTCCCACCGTGAACGCCGCTTCGGAAAAACTGGCGAACAGGTTCGGTCGCATTGATATTTTCACTATCTTTGCCGCCTTTTTTGAAAAGCATGCGTTTGATACGATATATGGTCTTGGTGTTGGCTCTCTGTCTCGGCACCTTCTCTGTCCGCGCACAAGTCGTGGTGGGGGGTGACGTGCCCGACGGTCCCCCTATTATCGACTATTCGTCTCCGAAAACTTACGAAATAGGCGGCATAACCTCTTCGGGGACCGCCCCGCTGGATCAGAGAATCCTCCCTTTTCATGTCGGCGACATCATTGAAGTACCAGGGGAAAAAACATCCAAAGCGGTAAAAAGCTTGTGGAACACCGGCTTGTATGAGGACGTGGAAATCACGGCCACCCGCGTGCAAGGCAACCTCATCTTTCTGGACATACGCCTCGAAGACCGCGCCCGCCTGAGCGCTTTCGGATTCAAAGGAACTACGAAAAGCGAGGAAAACGACCTCCGCGAGAAACTCAACATCTCCCAGGGCAACATCGTGAACGACAACATGATCATCACCTGCAAGAATATCATCCGTAACTATTACATTGACAAAGGCTTTTTCTCTTGCTATGTTGATGTCCAGCAGATTCCCAACGAAAAAATCAAAAATGCCGTAAACCTTCTCTTCAACATTCAGAAATCCAAAAAAGTCAAGATTGACAAAATCACTATCAACGGCAACAAAGGAGTCACCGACGCTGTTCTGCTCCGTTCCATGAAGGAAACCAAGGAAAAACTGCGCTTCATGCCTCTTTATAAGGCAGATACAGCCATCGCCTACCTTTTCAAGCACAAGGGTTATTATCAGTCCAAAGACATCAAAGACCATTTGGACAACTACTTCTCTGATCGCGTGAAACTTAGGATTTTCAAGCCTTCCAAATTCATCAAGGAAAGCTATGAGAAAGACAAGGTGAACCTCATCAACCGATATAACGAACTCGGCTACCGCGACGCGGTCATCACCCACGACACTTTCTATGTCAAAAGAAACAATATGTACATTGACATTGATGTCAACGAAGGGAGGCAGTACTATTTCCGGAATATCTCGTTTGTGGGTAACACCATCTATCCGACATCTCTGCTCAAACAGCTGTTGGGCATCAACAAGGGCGATGTCTATAATCAGAGCCTGCTGACCAAGAACCTGACCATGAAGGAGGACGGCGAGGACATTGCATCCCTTTACATGAACAACGGTTATCTGTTCTTCAGCGCCAATCCCGTGGAGGTTGGCATTGATGGCGATTCCATCGACATTGAGATCCGTATCAGAGAAGGCAAGAAGGCCAAATATAATGAGATTACGATTACGGGCAACACCAAGACGAACGACAACGTGATTCTGCGCGAGCTCACCACCATCCCTGGCCAGATGTTCAACCGTGCCGACATCATCCGTTCGCAACAGGTGCTGATGGCCATGGGCTACTTCAATCAGGAGAAGATGGATGTGCAGCCGCGTCCGAATGAGACCGACGGCACCGTGGACATCAACTATGTGGTGGAGGAGACCACCTCCGACCAACTGTCACTCTCCGCAGGCTATGGCGCCACGGGTTTCATGCTCACCGCCGGCATAGCCTTCAACAACTTCTCCACCAAGAAACTCTTCAAGAAAGATGCTTGGACACCCATTCCCGGAGGCGACGGGCAACGCATCGCCCTCAACGCTTCTGTAAGTACCAAATACTATCAATATTACAATTTCTCGTTCACAGAACCCTGGCTCGGCGGGAAGAAACCCAATGCATTAACCATTGGCGCCTATTATCAGAAGCAGACCAACGGCTATAACAAAAAGGACGAGGACAAGTATGCATACACCAGCATTGCGGGTGCGTCTGTCACATTGTCCAACAAGCTCAAATGGCCGGATGACTATTTCCAAATGTCCCACACCTTGTCTTACGAATACTACAACGTGAAAAAATGGGGCACTTTCATCTTCCCGACTGGATATGCACACAGCTTGAGCTATATCCTAACCATTTCCCGAAACTCTGTCAATGCCCCCATTTATCCACGTGAAGGTTCTGAAATCACCTTTTCCATGCAATTGACTCCGCCGTATTCCATCCTGTCTCACAAAGACTACAGCAATGCCACAGATCAAGAAAAATATAAATTGTTGGAATACCACAAATGGAAACTTAACGTATCATGGTTCACGCGCATTGTCGATAATCTCGTGCTGAATGTGCGCATGAAGATGGGTTTCATGGGATGCTACAACCAGACCATCGGCATATCCCCGTTCGGCAGATTTTACCTTGGCGGCGACGGCATGAGCAACTTCTCCTACGACGGGCGCGAGGTCATTGGTATGCGCGGTTATGAGGACGATGTCCTTTCACCCAATGTAAACGGCACGGTCGTTGGCGCCTCCATCTACCATAAATTCACTGCGGAACTTCGGTATCCCATCACGCTGAACCCATCGGCAACCGTCTATGTGCTGGCCTTTGTGGAAGCCGGAAAGGGATGGATTGACAAACGCCAGTACAACCCGTTCCAGATGTACAAATCTGTCGGTGTGGGTGTGCGCGTCTATCTGCCGATGTTCGGTCTGCTCGGTTTCGACTATGGTTATGGCTTCGACCCTGTTCCCGGCATCACCAACTGGCGCAAACAATTCCATATCTCCATCAACCAATCCATTGATTAAACTTATCACAAAATAACAGTCTTATCCAATCGCTTACAAAAAACATAATAATAATGAAAAAACAACTCTTTTTAACAGGTTTATTGACACTGCTCATGTTTTTCGGATTCGCACAGAAATATGCGTATATCAACTCCGAATACATTCTTTCCCAAATCCCTGAATACAAAGAAGCCCAAGCAGAATTAGACCGTGTGGCTGTGCAGTGGCAAAAAGAAATCGAGTCGAAATTCTCCACAATTGACTCCATGTACAAACGCTATCAGGTGGAGTCCATCACATTGCCGGAGCAAATCAAACGGAGCCGTGAAGAAGCCATCATAGCACAAGAAAAAGCTGCCAAGGATTTACAAAAGAAACGTTTCGGCCAGGACGGCGACCTTTTCAAGAAACGCGAGGAACTGGTGAAACCCATCCAGGACCGTGTCATCAACGCTGTGAATGACTATGCCAAAGAGAAGGGCTACGCCTTTGTTTTCGACACCGCCGGCGACCTGACCATCATCTACGCCGACCCCAAATGGGACATCAACGAGCAGGTGCTCTCAAAAATGGGCATCTCCGTCAACAGAGATATGGATGAATAATATTAAAATATGAACATAAAGAATAATTCAATGAAAAAGATTGCTTTGATTCTGGCTGTAGTAGGCCTCTTTTCTGTCCAAGCTGCCCATGCGCAAAAATACGGGCATGTGAACTCAAGCGAAATTCTGGAAGTGATGCCGGGTATTGACTCTCTGCAGATTAAGCTCCAAGCGTTCCAACAAGATTTACAGTCCATGTATGAAAACATGATGACGGAATATCAGACCAAAAAGGAGAAATTTGACCGCGAGGTGGGTACGATGTCTTCCGCCGTGCGCCAAGTGCGCGAAAAGGAACTGATGGATTTAGGCAACCGCATCCAGGAATTCCAAGCCAGTGCGCAGGAGGATCTTGAAGACAAACAGTATGAACTGGCAAAGCCATTCCAAGATGCCATCCAGGAAGCCATTAACAAAGTGGCGAAAGCTAACGGTTACTCCTACATTTTCGACACGAAAACGCTGCTGTATTACGGCACATCTGATGATATCACTCCTTTGGTGAAGAAAGAACTTGGCATTAAACAGTAACAATCATGAAGAGAATACTCACAATATGCATCATTGCGGTGTGCTGTATCACCGCTGGATATGCCCAGAAGGCAAAATTCGGGCATGTTGATTACGGCGCCATCATGAAGGAGATGCCCGGCATCGACACTGCGCAACAGGCTTTAGTGGAATATCAACAAGAACTGGAAGCAGTGGGCAAACAGATGGCCGACGAGTTCAAGGCCAAACAGACGGAATACGCCAACCTCGCCAATACCACCACCTCGTCCGCCATTTTGAAAGTGAAAGAAGACGAACTGACGAAACTCTACACCCGAATCCAGGATTTCGTTTCCTCCAGCGAGATGGACATCCAAAACAAGCAAATAGAACTCCTCAAACCCTTTCAGGACAAACTGATGGATGCCATCAAAAAAGTGGCGGAAGCAGGCAAATACACCTACATCTTCGACATCACCATGTGTGCTTATCACACTGACACTGAAGATATTACCGCCGCCGTCAAGAACGAATTGGGTATCAAATAATTGATATGTAAATATAATTTGTATCGTGTAGAGACGTTTCATGAAACGTCTCTACATTGTTTATAGGACAATGTAACGATACTCTTGAATAAACCAACAACCCCAAACTCTTACGTCTCACGTCTCACGTCTTCAATAACCCATAACCTATAACCCATAACCATTCAATGAACCCTTTAACCCAACAATGGAAAACCCATCGGCAGACCCCGCCGTTCAACGAGATTAAAACCGAACATTACTTGCCTGCATTCGAGGAGGCTATTGCCAATGCCAAGCAAGAAATAGAACAGATTGCCAACAATCCCATCGCACCGGATTTTGAAAATACGATAGTCGCGCTCGACCGTGCTGGAGAGCAACTCTCCACCATTGCCGACCTCTTCTTCAACATTCTGGAATGCAACGGCGACGATGAGATGCACCAAGTTGCGGAAGAGGTGCAGCCATTGCTGGTACAATATGAGAACGAGGTGTATCAGCATCCCGGATTGTTTGCCCGCGTCAAGGCGGTGCATGACCGCCAGAAGCAGGAGGCTTTCCTGACTGGCGCGGACAAGATACTGTTGGACAGGACGTACGATGCTTTCGTGTCGGGCGGCGCAAATTTGCCGGAGGAACAGAAAAAACGTTTTGCCGAATTGAGTTTGGAACTGGCCAACCGACAGTTGGATTTCGGCCAGCGGGCACTGAAGGCCACCAACGCTTGGTACGTGCATCTTGAAAAGGAGTCACCGCGACTTGCGGGCATTCCCGAAAGCGCGAAAGCTCTCGCCGCACAAAAAGCATCCGAAAAAGGACTGGAGGGCTATGTCTTCGACCTTTCCGCGCCCGACGTGAACACGGTGCTGACATACGCCGGTGACCGTTCTCTGCGCGAGGAAGTCTATATGCATTCCAGCAAGAAGGCGTACGGCGGGGAGTTTGACAATTGCGACAATATCAAAGCCATTCTGAAATGCCGTGAAGAAATCGCGCACTTGCTTGGATATAAGCATTATGCGGACTATGCTTTGCGGAATCGAATGGCGAAAGACTTAACGCATGTCTATAAACTTCTTGACGAATTGAAAGCCGCTGCTCTGCCCGCCGCGAAACGGGAAATTGAGGAATTGAGGCAATTTGCTCAAAAACAAGGCTTTAACGATACTTTCCAGCGTTGGGATCTGAGTTATTACATGGAAAAACTCCGTCAGGAAAAGTTCCAATTGGAAACAGAGAAACTGAAAGTTTATTTTCCGCTGAATCAGGTAATTGAAGGTGTTTTCGGATTAGCCACAACGCTATATGACCTGCGTTTTGTGAAAACGGAAGATATTCAGCCGTATCATCCTGATGTTCAAGTGTATGAGGTCTATCGCGGCGAACAGTTCATGGCGGTGCTCTATCTCGACTTCCACCCGCGCAGCACGAAACGCAGCGGCGCGTGGATGACGGAGTTCCGCGACCAGCACGAGGACGCCAACGGAAACGACATCCGCCCGTGGGTGAGCCTTGTGATGAACTTTACCCCACCGACGAAAGAACAACCATCCCTGCTGACAGTCAACGAGGTCAACACTTTCCTGCACGAATTCGGACATGCTTTGAACGGGATGCTTTCCGAGGTGAAATACGCCACGCTTTCGGGCACGCACTCGCCCCGCGATTTCGTGGAACTGCCTTCGCAACTAAACGAGAATTGGCTCACGGAACCGGAATTCCTGCGCACTTTCGCCCGCCACTACCAGACCGGCGAGCTAATTCCTGACGAATATGTCGCGCAGCTGAAGAATATGAACAAGTTCATGGCGGGATATTTGTGCGTGAGACAGCTCTCTTTCGGCTATTTAGACATGATGTGGCATACGATGGCTGCCGATGAAGTGGATGACATTCTTCGTTTGGAACGTTCCATATTTGACACGGTGGAAGTGTTGCCGGTGGTGCCGGGCGCATGCATGAGCACCTCCTTCGGCCATCTCTTTTCGGGTGGCTACGCAGCCGGTTATTACGGCTACAAGTGGGCGGAAATGCTTGAGGCAGACGCTTTTGCGTTGTTCAAGGAGAAAGGTGTGATGAACCACGACACCGCGCAAAGATACTTGGAAACCATCCTTTCCAAGGGCGGCTCTGTGGATGCCATGGAGATGTTCGTCAATTTCCGGGGAAGAGAACCGAAAATCGATGCATTGTTAGAGCGTGACGGGTTGCGGTAGAGACGCAAAATTTTGCGTCTCTACAATTCCAGCATCGCACATCGTAAATCGCAAACCGCACATCGAAAATAAAGTGTACATTTGCAGCGGTAAAATAATATTCTTAACTTATTATGAATGAATTTGTTAGAGGTATAAAACGCGGGTTTCCCATCTGTTTGGGCTACATTCCCGTGTCTTTTACCTTTGGGTTGATAGCGGTTAAGATGGGATTTTCGCCGTTGCAGGCGACCTTGATTTCCTTGACCAACATGGCTTCCGCCGGACAATTTGCCGGAATCCGGCTGATTGAAGGCGGAGCTCCTTATATTGAGCTGATCATCACCACATTTGTCATCAATTTGCGATACTTTCTGATGTCGCTGTCGTTATCGCAGAAGGTAAATCCCGATATGCCGTTCTACAAGCGGGCGGTCATGGCGTACTGTATCACGGACGAGGTGTTCGCCTTGGCAGCCATGGAGCCCGACGAGGTGAGTTTCCCGTTCTTTGGCGGCTTGATGATTACTCCCATATTAGGTTGGACCTCAGGCACTTTGTTAGGTGCCATCGCCTCCAACCTGCTCTCTCCGATGATTCAGGGCTGCATGGGTATTGCGCTCTACTGCATGTTCATCGCCATCATTATCCCACCTGCGCGGAAGAGCCGTAAGGTGGCGTTAGCTGTAGTGGTGGCCGCCGCACTTTCCTGCATTTTCAAATATGTGCCGGGCATCAACATGTTGTCACAAGTCGGGGGCGGTGGCTGGGCCATCATTACCTCCGCTATCCTCGGTGCGGCCATCTGCGCCACCATCAAGGAGGTGAAACGCCGTCGCAGACGCGCTGCGGCAGAAAGGAGGGCAGCATGAACTACATTATCGTCTGCATGTTCCTGATGTTCCTGACCACCTATCTGATCAGGGTGATACCCATCGGATTCGTCCGTAGGAAAATGGAGAACGAATGGATTCAGGATTTCATTTACTATATCCCGTTCTGTGTGCTGTCGGCGATGACCTTCCCGGATGTTTTCTATTCGACGACCGCCACGGGCGTGGAGCCTCACATCACGGTTTCCGCCGTCATTGCCACGGCGGTGGCTGTCATCATGGCTTGGCGTAAGCGCGGCCTTGTGACGGTGGCACTCGTGGCCGTCTTGGTGGCCATTATCGTGGAGCTTGCGATGCCGGTGCTGATGACGATGATGGCACGGTGAGACGATGGCTTGGTGACACGATGAGGCGATGAGACGATGAATAGAATGGTTTAACGCTTGTTTTTCAGATATTTGGATGGCGTTTGTCCGTATTTTTTCGCAAAGGCCCGCAGGAATGTGGAATAGGAATTGAAACCCGACATGTTAGAAATTTCCTCTATGGAGTATTGTCGTCCTTCGTCCAGACCATCCAACAGGTTTTTCGCCTCTTCCAAACGAAAATCGTTGATGTAGTCGTAAAAGGTCATGGCCTTCTCCTGATTGATGTAATTGCTCAAATATTGTCGATTTGTGCCCAAGCATATTGCTAACTTCTGTAATGTCAATGTTTTATCCAAAAAATAACGCTTTTCGCGAATGAGCGTTTCAATGTTTTTGTCAATAAGCACCTCATGATAAGAGGGTGGGGTGGAGTCGATCTGTGTTTGGCTTACATCCTCTTCATTTGCAGGAAGATGCATCAGTGCCGCTTCCTTCTCCTCTTGCGATACCGAGAACACTTTCTGTTGGACGATCTTCCGCGTGACATATACCACAACTATCATTATAACAAGACAATAGAGAGTATCGAAGAGCAGATTGCTGTTGACTTCCGGGACGGAGAACCAGGTGTTCTGCGACACACTTTCGATAGCCCAAAGTGTCTGAACCACAAAAAGCAAAACACACAAATAAGCGCTCCAATGGAGGTCGAAACACTCTAAGTTTCCAACATTGTCACGTAGCTTGGCATTGTATTTTCTGATAGAAAGCAACAGACAGATCATCAGTGCTAACGAGGATGCTAATGTAAATGCGTGAATGACAGGATAAACAAGATGACTTTCAGTGACCGCAAACAGGAGCATGGCAACGACAAATGGAATCTCAATGATTAGAAGTTGCCAGATGCGGAATTTGTTCGGGAAAACCAACGAAATTGCAAACATCATATAAGCACCCACAACAATGTAATCATAGAAGATGAGCAGTGTGTTCAGAAAATCTGAAAAAGGCTGGTTCCAGCAAGCTGCCACCACGAAATTGTTAAAAAAGCCGAACGAATGCAACACCAGTGCTGCCGCAAATAATTTTTGAAACTGGTAGGTGCGGTGATATTTGCCTATAAACACCGCACAACCGAGCAACGCACATTGTGTGAAGCCGGATACGAAACAGAGCGCCAAAACGTAAAAAAATTCTCCAAACATGTCGGCAAAAGTACATTTTTTTGGTGAACAGTGAGCAGTGATGAGTGATGGGTGTGGAAATGCATGTTTTTTTACGTATTGAAAAATACTTTTTACGCATTGAAAGTTCCGTTTGGGTTTAAAGTGCGACTTTTGCACAATAGCATAACAGCCCGTGATAGACAATTGTAAAACCTTAAATATGAAAAAATTAGCTACCCTTTTCGCAATCCTTATGCTCAGCGTGATGACCCTTTTCGCGCAGGCACCGAAAAAGTTCTCCTACCAAGCGGTAGTACGGAACGCAAGCAACCAATTAGTAACCAACACGTTGGTCGGCATTCGAATCAGCATACTACAGAACTCCGCAACTGGCAGCGTGGTCTATTCGGAGACGCAGATGCTGAGCACCAACGCCAACGGACTGGTGACGCTGAACATCGGCGAGGGCACCGTGGTGTTCGGCAACCTTAACAACATCAACTGGGGTGCCGGAACATTTTTCCTCAAGTCGGAGATAGACCCCAACGGTGGCAGCAATTATTCGGTAACCTCCACGCAGCAGCTGTTGAGCGTGCCCTACGCGCTGTACGCCAACGAGGCGGGGAACAGCTTCAGCGGCGACTACAATGATTTAACGAATCGCCCGACGATTCCGCAAACTGTCGGCGAATTAGCGAATGATGCGAATTATATCACGTTGGAACAGGTTCCCGCACAGGTGAACGCCGACTGGAACGCCACCACCGGCGCGGCGGAAATCCTAAACAAGCCGGTAATCCCTACCATCCCTACTGACGTTAGCGCCTTTACCAACGACGCGGGCTACATTACCGCCGACCAGCTGAACGCACTGCTCAATGCGATGAACAGCCGGTTGGACAGTTTGCAAATGCTTCTGACCTCCCAAGACGAAGAAATCGCCTCCCTCTCCAACGCGGTGGACAGTTTGAAGGCTTTTGCCGACAGTTTGAGCAACATCGTCGATGAATGCGGCTGCCTCTCCGCGTTCCACTGTGGTACGTCCACCATCAGCGACTTTGACGGCAACGCCTATAGCACTGTCAAGTTAGGCGGTCAGTGCTGGACTGCGGAGAACTTGCGTACCACGCACTATAGCAACGGCGACCCTATCGACCTGGGTACCAGCACAAGTGCAACCATTCCTTATCGCTACAATCCCGCCAGTGATTCCGCAAATGTAGGCACCTACGGCTATCTGTACAATTGGGTGGCGGTGATGAACGGTGCTGCATCCAGTGAGGCGAACCCGAGCGGCGTGCAGGGCATCTGCCCAACAGGATGGCACGTACCGAGCAATGCGGAATGGACGGAATTAGAAACCTTTGTGAGCAGCCAAGACCAATATGTTTGCTACTACCAAAATTTGCCAAATATCGGCAAGGCGTTAGCATCCACGACAGGCTGGAACAACAGTACATCCACCGCCTGCGGGGTCGGGACTACGCAGAGCACAAACAACGCCACCGGCTTCAACGCGCGGCCTGCGGGCAACTACTATGCCAGCGGCGGCAACGGTTTCGGATACTATGCCAATTTCTGGACTACCACAAATGTGACCAACAGCGAGGCGCACTCCTACAACCTTAGCTACACCAGTCCCAGTCTGAATCATAGCAATTCCAACGTGACCAGTGGCTTTTCTGTGCGTTGCATCCGCAACTGATTGTCTATTTAATCCATGCGAAATAATAACTGATTTTTTGAGGTACAAAAATTAAAATTTTCCAATATGAAAAGAACTGTCATACCCTTTTGCATTTCCATGCTCATGGCGGCTTTAGCGGTTGCCGGGCCGATAACCCCGAAGCAGGCCCGCACCGTGGCCTTGAACTTTATGTCGCGCACGGTGCCGACGGTCACGAAAAGCAGTTCCTGCCAGTTGGCGTATGCCGAGGCCGGGCAGCAGGACGGTGACACGCTGTTCTACGTCTTCAACGTGGGCGGCGGTTTCGCCATCGTGGCGGCGGACGATGCGGTGACCCCGATTTTGGGCTACTCGCCCGACGGGCACTTCGATCCGCAGAACATTCCCGAAAACTGTCGTGCCTGGCTGCAGGGCTACGCCGATGTCATCGCGCAAGTGCGGGCGCAACAGGTTGTCCCGCTCCCCGACATGGCGGCGAAGTGGGACGCGCTGCTCTCCGAGGATGCAGCTTCCCATGCTCTTACTCCCAAGAGCGGCAATTCCGTGGGTCCGCTGCTGACTACAAAGTGGGGTTATGGCCAATATTACAACGCTTTTTGTCCCATCGACACTGCCAGCATTGACGGACACGTCAACACAGGCAGCGTAGCCACCGCTATGGGCCAGATGATTCACTACTGGGGCTGGCCAGCAACGGGAAAGGGGACCAACACCTACACGGACGAAACATACGGCCAACTGAGTGTCGATTTCGGTGCCACCACCTACAACTACAACCTCATGCCCGACAGTCTGACAAGTGCCACTTCGGCAGAGCAGCGTGACGAAGTAGCCAAGTTGCTCTACCATTGCGGCGTAGCAACGAACATGGGATACGATAATTATTACGAGAGCTATACCCTTCCACACAATGCCCGCATAGCCCTCAACAACCATTTTGACTACGAGGTGCATTTTGCCTTGAGGTACTATCAATACTCCTATATGGGAGGCATACCTTCTACTGTCTATTTATATGATGGGCAGGAGTGGACAGACCTGATCAAGTCGGCTCTTAACGAAGATATTCCCGTCTTTTACTTCGGGGGAGGGCATGCTTCTGTCTGTGACGGTTATGACGCCAATGACTATTTCCACTTCAACTGGGGATGGAGCGGCTATGCCGATGGTTATTTCGCCCTCGACGCTCTTAATCCTATAGGGTATAATTTCAACAGTAATGATGCCCTTCTGATTGCCGTTCCGAGAAACGGCACCGTTTCCCCTGTGGCTTCCCTCACTGGCGATGACGAGGTGTTGCTGCTCAACACAGATGGCATTACCACTGCAAACGTGGATAGCAGTATAGTGGTGGGACAAGCCATGGCTTTCAACAACCTGGATTTTCGTACTTCCAGTTCGGATGATGCTTTCGGCAGCATAAGTACCTATTCCCATGCCAACCACAGTCAGTTGGTACTGGCTCCCGCACACTCCGGAAATCAATTGTTCGTGGAGGTGCTTTCTTATTCGGGGAATCAAAACAAAGCTCGGATCTTTGACGGCACGGACACAACTGGTGTGCAGCTGTTGGATGTCTCTTCCACCTCCAGCATTGGCGCAATGGCATTATCAACAACAGGATCCATAACCATCGACTATATCGGAAACCTCTCACAAAATGGTTTCTCCCTGCGGGTGACGGAAATGGCCTGTTCCCCTATGGTCTATGATTTAGACTACGAGATCCGCGGCTACGACTCGGTCTCCCTTACATGGAAGGTACTCGATGATTTGTTATGGGCAGAGCATGACTTCGGCTACCAAATCGAATATGGACCACATGGCTTTATGCTTGGTACAGGTGTCGTCGTGAACGCATCATCGTCCCCTTTCACGCTATACCATCTCAATGCCGAAACAACCTATGACGCTTACCTTTCCTATACCTGTGTTAACGGGTCAACCTTCACGGTGGATCCGATAACGTTCAAAACTTTGCCGTTATCTGAATGTTATGATCCCATAGGCAACGGAACAAACAATAAAAACACTTATCTTACCTCCGCCTATTCCTGGGTTCAGCATATTTATACAGCTGAGGAATTATTGGCTGCCGGTTTATCGGCAGGACAGGAAATTTCCATTTTGTGGCTACAATACACAGGGGATGTACTTCCCTCCCGACTATTGTCTGTCTTTATGACGAACACAAATAAAACAGGGTTTAGTAATGTGTATGACTGGCTCAATATGGAGTCTATGACAAATGTTTATCCTGAAACGGCCACAACGTTTGTCAGCACCTACCCCGACAATTGGTTTCCGCTTGTCTTATCCAATCCTTTTGTTTGGGATGGACACAGTAATCTCGCCATCGCATATACGAACAACAGCGGTGGCACAATTAATGCCACCGGGTATTTTTACAGCAATTATAACAACGAATATCGTACGCTATATTACAGCGGTAGTAATCCTATCACGGGAACTCCTTCGGGACAACGAAACTCTTATCGGCCTAATATCAAGTTGTGCTCCCCCATCTCATGTATGGCTCCTGCGGGCTTGGAGGCCACCATTCTGTCACGCCATCAAATCCGTTTGGATTGGAACCGGATGTATCAGGAAAACACTTGGAATATGGAATACGGTCCGGCGGGATTTGTACCGGGGACAGGCACGATGGTGATCGTGAACGACAACCCGACAATTACTTTTTCCCAACTGGCAGTCGGTGCTTATGACTTCTACCTGCAGGCTGACTGTGGCAATGGAGAAACCAGCGACTGGGTGAAAGTCTCCGTTGCCATGGGAGATTATGATTGTGCACAGATAGGAACGAGTACCTACTACAGCACAACCCAATTCCCGATCGGCTACTCCTCTTCCCAAAAATACAGCTATGTCCAACAGCTGTTCACAGCTGCTGAATTGTCTGCCCAAGGCTTGTCTGCTGGCGATAACATCGTTTCCCTTTCTTTTCCCTACAGCGGCACGCCACAGACCAAATCATCCGTGAGTGTCTGGCTCGGTCACACTTCAAAAAACAACATGAATGATAATAACTGGATTGCACCAACCGACATGCAGAAAGTGTACAATGGAACAGTACACTTGGCGGATGACTGGGCTGTTATTCAATTTGAAGTTCCGTTTGTATGGGACGGTGTCTCCAATATGGTGGTTGCTTTCCTGAACAACAGCGGGACTGATAACGGGTCGTTCCTCTCCTACCAACATTATAATTACCAAAAAACCTTATACAAATTCAACTCTTCCCCTGTCAATTTAAACAATCCGGGAACACCAACCATTACCGACTACCGCAACAATATCCGTTTCTGCAAGAGTAATGCGTGTATATTACGTCGCGATGTAGAGGTTGCCCTTCTTGAAGGCGACACCTTCAATTTCTACGGAAATATGATCAGCGAGCAGGGTGTTTATGGGCATCGTTGGTATGTGAATCCTGAATGCGATAGTTTAGTGGTGTTGCATATCTCTGTGCGCAATATTATCTTTGTCACCACCACCGGTGCCGGCTCGCACGACGGAACCTCCTGGGCCAATGCCATGGAGTTGCAGGAGGCCATGAACGCAGCGGCGACAAATATCAATAAGACAACCTATCTCTATGTAAAGAAGGGCACCTACCTCGGCAACACCTCTTCATCGAACAGTTTCGAGATTAAAGCCAATGTGCGGGCTTACGGCGGTTTCAACGGCAACGAACCGGTGACTTTCGACCTCAACAGCCGTACCCAAGCCAATATGGACCAGACGATACTATTCGGTTCCAACTCACGGCGTGTGTTATACCAAAGCGCAGATTTCAACGAGGCCACGGCAACAATTTTTGACGGTTTCATGATTAGAGGCGGCACGGCGAACACGGACGGTGAGGGCGGCGCTGCCTACATCCGCAAGTTCTGCACCTTGCAAAACTGCAAAATCACGGCCAATAATGCCACCATCTCCGGATCTGAAAACAACATCACACGCAGCGGTGTGGCTGTCTATAACAACGGTGGCACGCTCAGCAACTGCGAAATCTATAACAACACTGTCACATTGTCAGGTTCCGGATCGGGATACATTGTCAATGGCGTGGGGGTTTATAACAGCAATGGCATCATTGATGGCTGCAACATCCACCACAATACGGCAGTATTTGACGGTGTGGGCAACAACTGGAATGTCTATGGCGGCGGTATCTACGATTACCAGAACAGCGAAATTCGCAACACCTCCGTCATGTCGAACAGTGCTTCCCAGGGAGGCGGCATCTATAATTACGGATACTACCCCAATTACGACGATTCTTCAGAAGTAAGAGTAACGAACTGTATTATCAGCAACAACACGTCAAGCGCAGCCGGAGGAGGTGTGTATAGTGGTGCTTATAGTAGTGCTTTCTTCCATCCAAACGTGAAAGCAGCATTCACCCAATGTGTGTTCGGCAATAACGCGGCTGGTGGTGAAGGCGGCGGCGTGTATAACAATTGTCTCGAAATTAGTTTCATTGCGTGTGACATTGTGCGCAATTCGGCAATGAATGGCGGCGGCGGTGTTTATACCACCGTGGACTGTCCCTTATGCAACTGCATCGTATGGGGCAACAAAGTGGGAGCTTCCGACAACCAGCTGGCCACAGCCAATAACAAATATTTCACGATGGAGAGTTCTGCCGTGCAGGGCGGCTACAGTGGCGCGATAACGCTTGAATCCGAAAACACCGGCTCAGGCATCGGTTATCCGAACTTCACCAATCCCACAACCGAGGCCGGTGTCGATGCGAACAACGCCATCGGTGATTGGACGTTGCAACAAGGTTCTGTCTGCGCTAATATGGGAAATAATTCCTTCGTGGAGGATATTGCTACAGATTTGGGTGGAAATACCCGAATCCAGCAAGGATGTGCTGACATCGGAGCCTACGAGTCGGGATACGATATGGCATTTACATTGCATCCTCAAGCAGGAAGCAACATCCTCTATGTCACCACCACAGGCGCAGGTTTGCAGGACGGTTCCTCCTGGGCCAACGCCACTCCAAACCTGCAATATGCCATGGATATGGCGATGCGATATGAACCGACGGCAACAGTCTGGGTGGCTCAAGGCACCTACACGGTGGGTAAAACCCTTATTGCCCAGCCCAATGTGGCCGTGTATGGCGGTTTTGAAGGCATTGAGCCCTACACGTATGACCTCAACCAACGCGATTTCACCGCCAACACCACCATTCTTGACGGTGATTCAGCCTACTGCGTGCTGAATATGAGCTGCCCGTTTGCTGCCGCCGACAGCAGCCTTTTTGACGGTTTCTCCTTCACAAACGGCTATTCCATTACCCCCACCTCAGACAACAACATTTCCAGTGCGTCTGCTGCCTTTTTGTTAGCCAATATTGAGATGCGGTATTGCATTTTCAAAAACAGCCTTTTCAGCAATACCGGAAACGGATATCAACCTAATGTGGCTGTTTACGCAAAAGAATGTATATTCGACAATTGTACCTTTTCCGACAATGACGGTTATGGACTTTATGGCATCGGTGTGACTGTTCGCAACTGTATTGCCGAACATAATAACCACTATGGTATTCGTGCCAGAGGTAACAGCCTTGTTGAGAATTGTGTTCTGCAATACAACAGAAGTGGATTATCTATTGGTGGTGGGAAGGCTGTTGGCTGCACGATACAAGAAAATGGTATAGGATTTGGATATATCTTCCATGACAACTATAGCGTTAGCAGCAGTGATGCCCAAATCATAAACAGCAACATCATCAACAACCGGACAAATGGTCTTTCTGCATCCGGTGGTCTTTATGAGAACTTGAACATTTCAAACAACAGTGTTGTGAGAACCTCTGTCTATACTTACTTTGGCGGGGTTCGTGCCCAAAACCATGCCCGTTTCATCAATTGCAATATTGTGAACAATTTCGTATCAAGGGGAAGTTATAGCTCCTTCAATGAAATTTATGGTGGCGTTTACAATTACACCTCTGACAATGAATATACCAACTGCATCATTTGGGGGAATCGCTTAGATAACAATTATGAGAACAACATCTCCGGCGACGGCACTTTCTCCTATTGCGCCATTGAGGGTGGTCACGACGGCATTGCTAACATCAACTTGGCGGCAGACAACGATGGAACAGACAGTTCCGCCGCCTACGTAAGATTCGTCAACCCCACTGCCACGGCTGGAGTCACCACGCAGGACAGTGTGGACTACCGTCTGAACGACGGCTCGGCCTGCATCAACATGGGCAACCCCAACACCACCTCTTTGAATCTGCCCACTTATGACCTCGGAGGATCGTTGCGCATCAAACAAAATCACATAGATATCGGAGCATACGAGTACGGCGACGTCAACTATCTCACCCTCAACGACACCATCTGCCTCGGAGAGAGCTTCTTCTACAACGACTACTTCGTCTTTCCCGAAACTCCCGGCATGTTCCGCGACACGCTCATCTACAACCAAGATGGTATGGACTATATTGCCAACCTCAATTTGATGGTAAATGAGACGTATAACATAACTGTGGAAGAGACCATCTGCGAAGGCGACACCTTCTATTTCAACGGTCAGCCGCGGACAACCACAGGTTTCTTCACCGCTTATCTACAATCCTCCTTCGGTTGCGACAGCACCGTCACGCTGCACCTGATTGTAAATCCCATTCTCCATAACAATTTCAACCAAACCGCTTGCGATTCATTCACATGGAATCAGACAACGTATTATACGACAGGTGATTACACACAGACTTTTGAGGCCGTCACTGGCTGCGACAGCATTGTCACGATGCATCTCACCGTGAACCCTTCCACCGCTTCCGACGACTATCTGACCCTGTGCCGAAATACGCTGCCGTACAACTACCATGGTATGCCGATTCCCACCACCACCCCTGAATACGACACAGTTCCTGTGACACTATCCACCGTTCATAACTGCGACAGCGTGGTGACCCTGCATCTCCACATCGTGGATGTCATTGCCACCGAGTTCAGCGAAACGGCTTGTGACAGCTACACTTGGAACGGCACCACCTACACCTCCGGCGGCGACAAAGTGCAGACCTTCACGGCGGCAAACGGCTGTGACAGCATCGTTACTCTGCACCTGACCATCAATCCTTCGGTGACTGAGCTTGTCGAAGTCACTGCCTGTGACAGTTACACGTGGAACGACAGTGTCTATACGCAAAGCGGCGACTACACGCAATCCTTCACCACCGTACATGGATGCGACAGCATCGTGACCCTGCATCTGACTATCCATCCTTCGGTGACTGAGCTTGTCGAAGTCACTGCCTGCGACAGTTACACGTGGAATGATTCCGTCTATACAACCAGCGGCGACTATGTGCAGACCCTCACGACTGTTAACGGTTGCGACAGCATAGTGACGCTGCACCTTACCATAAACAACTCTGTCATCATTAACGAATATCTCACCATTTGCGAGAATGATTTGCCTTACCATTATGTCAACGGCCAAATAGACACCATTATCGATTCCGCTAATTCTTCATTATCAATTTTCCATTATCAATTCTCCACTATCCTCGGTTGCGATAGCACCATTGCATTGCACGTGACCGTCATTCCGGCCTTCACACCCGAAATCACTGTAACAGGAACCCTTTCGCCGTGCGTGACCAGCTCCGCAACCCTCGCGGTGAACGGCAATTACAACAGTTATCTTTGGTCTAATGGTGAAACAACACCCACCATTACGGTCAATGAAGCCGGATACTACGTGGTGACCGCCACCGATGCAAACGGATGCCAAGGTATTTCCGAACCCATACAACTTGGTGTCAGTGAATTGATTACTGAGACACCGTCCATCTGCATGGTAGGTGTGGAGAACAACCATAATTTGGTGGTTTGGGAAGAGCTGTCCGACCCGGATGTGGCAGGCTATCAGATTTACCGCGAGAATGATATGGCCAACGTCTTCGAGCCATTGACCGTTGTACCGGCGGGCAGTTCCAACGCTTACGAGGATGTCACTGCCGACCCGTCTGTCCGGGCATATCGTTACAAAATCGCTGCAATGGACTCCTGCGGAGGCGAAACCCCGATGAGTGCGTACCACAAGACGGTGCATCTCACCATCAACCAGGGAATTGGCAACAGCTGGAACCTCATCTGGACTCCTTACGAAGGATTCGAATATGCCAGCTACAACATCTATCGCGGCACAGCCAACAACAATCTCCAGCTTATCCAAACGATGCCCGCCACGTTGACATCCTTCACCGACAACAACCCTGGCAGCGATGTCCTGTTCTACCAGATTGAGGCGGTGATGGCGGAGAGTTGTGTGCAACACACCCGCGATGTCACCCACACCGGTGTACGTTCCAACATTGCCTATAACGGCGTAGCGGTCTATGCGGAAGAATCCCTTACGGCGTGCGAAAGCTACGACTGGAATGGGCAGGTGTTGACAGAAAACGGCAACTACGTTCAAACATTAGTTTCCGAATTAGGCTATGATTCGGTGGTCACCTTGCATCTGACACTACTCCATCCTGAACACATGTCCTTCGTCATTGAAAGGTGTGAAAGTTTTACTCCAACTTGGGCCGACGGCTATTCCCAAACCTATACTGAAAGCGGAGTTTACACCCATAGTTATGAGGATGCCAACGGTTGTACGGAAACTGACACGCTGTATCTGACCATTACAGAACCTCCGGTGGTTGATTTCGGTGGCAGCATACATATTCAACAGGGTGAGACCGCGCATATTTATGACCATTTAGGAGGAAATCCCAATTGGTTTTATGTGTGGAACAATGGTATGGAGGGATCTTCCATTGAGGTGTCGCCTTCCGTAACGACCACCTATACTGTGGTGGTATATACTGACGGAACATTCAGCTGCTATACCACCGCGACCGTAACTGTTGTTGTAACGACTGGTGTTAGCGATTACGAAATGGAAGAGCTGACCCTTTATCCCAACCCGACGAGCGGCATGGTGTTCATCGACCGTGAAAACGTGCTTTCCGTGGCGGTGCTCGACAAGACCGGCCGTCTGTTAGCTATCCAACGCAATGACAATGAAGTGGATCTCAGCGCTTTCGCCGACGGAGTCTATACGCTGCGCATAGAGCTGCCCGAAGGTGTTGTCATCCGGAAAGTAATCAAAATCCGATAGCGGAAGGAATCCTATCCTATTCCGTAATACATGACAAAACCAACCACGCCTGCCAGCACTATCAGCAGGATGGGGTTGGTTTTCCATTTCAGGGAGGCGAGGAAAGCGGTAGTAAAAAGCCCGATGCTGAGGAAAAACTGCAACGGATTTTCCGCATAGGAGCCGAAAGTTTCCGTATTGACCAACAATACGGCGGCAGCGGCAATCAGTCCGATGACCGTCAGCTTCAGCACCGACATCACGGTCTTAACCACAGGATGGTCCTTGTATTTCAACAGGAAACGACTGACAATCAGCATCAGCAGGAACGGCAGCAAAATCACGGAGAAGGAGGCCAAGAACGCGCCCGCCACGCCCCAAATCGGGTCGTAACCCGCATTAACCACAGAAGTGTAGCCCGCGTAGGTGGCCACGTTGATGCCGATGGGTCCCGGTGTGATTTGGCTGGTAGCCACAATGTCGGTAAATTCGGCCATTGTCATCCAACCGTTCTTCTCCACCACCTCGTTCTGGATGAGGGCGATCATGGCATAGCCGCCCCCGAAGTTGAAGATGCCGATTTTGCAGAACGTATAGAACAGTTTCCAGAAAATCATGGCTGCACCTCCTTCTTTTCCAGATATTTACCATAAACAAAACCGCCAATGCCAGCCACTAAAATCACCCAAATCGGGGAAATTCCGAGCAGCCATATCAGGAGGGTGGCGACCACGGGAATCCAGAAATTGTAACGGGAGATTTTCGCGGTTTTGGCCATGCGGAACACCGGTGCGGCAATGAGCGCGACCACCACCGGTCGCACTCCCTTGAAGACAGCCTCAACGACCGCATTTCCCTGCAAATAGTGTAAACCCATCGCGAGAGCGAGAATAATCAGAATCGGTACAAGAATGTTGCCGACTATGGAGAATATCGCTCCGGGCACGCCACGCAGCCGCCATCCCACATGCACGGCCATGTTCGCGGCGAAAATCCCCGGCATCGTCTGCGACAAGGCGATGATGTCCATGAACTCTTCGCTCGTCAGCCAGTGATGACGATCCACCAACTCCTTCTCCATCAGCGGAATCATAGCGTAACCGCCACCGAGCGTGAAGGTTCCTATCTTAAAAAAAGACCAGAAAAGCTGCAATAACGAGACCATTACTCTTCTTCATTTGCGCGGCAAAGATACGATTTCCTGTGGAATCCTGGAGACTTGCCGTTGACGCGCCTTTGCATATTTTGCGTTTCTACGGTTGTAAACTGAATAATTTTCGTATTTTCGCCACCGAAATATTAACCCGATTTTTTCACCAAACCAAGAGAAAATGAAAACAACAAAAACCAATCTTATTGTTACTCAAGACGAATCTTCTTTTGTCGGCGACTTGAAAATAATCGTCGGTTCGGCGCGTGAATATAGCTACCGTGCGGCAAATCTGATGCAGGTAGTCAGCAACTGGCTGGTTGGATGGCGCATTGTGGAACAAGAACAGCATGGCAGCAAACGTGCCGAGTATGGCAAACACGTCATTGAGCTTGCCTCGAAAGCGTTAACAGAAGAGTTTGGTCGCGGATACTCGGAATCTGCTTTACGCAATTCAAGAAGATTTTATTTAGAATTCAAGGCCTTACAAGTACAATCAGCACTTCCTGCCGATTTCCAACACCAACTGGATAAGATTCAGCAGACGCTATTTGCTGAATCTAAAATCAAACTGCCGATAATTCAGCAAACGCCATTTGCTGAATTGGAAACAACAAAATCTTCAATTCATCCAACGTCAGTGGCTGAATCTGAGATGGCCATCCCTTTATATCCTCAACTATCATGGATGCACTATGAGCGGTTAATGCGCGTGCCCGACCTCAATGCCCGACAATGGTATATGACGGAGGCCGTTTTGCAACAGTGGGATTATAGGACTTTGAAACGCAACATTGACACGCAGTACTATTACCGTCTCATGCAAACTCCTGATGCAAAGAAGCCGACGGTTGTGGACGAGATGTTGCAACTGACGGCCGATTATCAGAAAGAGAAATCCGCATTTGTGAAGAATCCGATGCTGGTGGAGTTCCTTGGTCTAAACCAAGATGCCTCCCTCACGGAAACCGAGTTGGAAACATCTCTCTTAGATCATCTTCGAAACTTCCTCATGGAATTGGGAAAGGGTTACGCCTTTGTGACCCGTCAGCAACACATCCATACGGAAGACGACGACTATTACATTGATCTTGTATTTTACAACTACATTCTTAAATGCTTCATTTTGATTGACTTGAAGACTACTAAGGTCAGTTACCAGGATGTAGGGCAAATGGATATGTACTTGAAAATGTTTGACACTTACAAACGTGGTGAGGGCGACAATCCCACTATTGGCATTATCCTTTGTGCAGAAACCAATGCGGATGTGGCACGATTCTCAACGTTAGCGACAAACAAGCAATTGTATGCGGCCAAGTATTTGACTTACATGCCTACAAAGGAGGAACTCCGCCGCGAGATTGAACGGCAAAAGGAACTCTTCATGCTCCAACAAAACAATCCGGACGATTGACATTTTTCGTGTCTTCGCCCCCAAAATATTAACCCGAATTATTTCACCAAACCTCAAAGAATACAGGACGTAAAATTTTGCATCTCTGCAAAGTGACATCAGAACAATAGTAATCACAAATATGAAAAAAATTACAACTTTAATCATCCTCCTGCTCTGTGCAACCACCCTTTTCGCGCAGGCACCGGAGAAGTTCTCCTACCAAGCGGTAGTGAGAAATGCCAGCAACGCATTAGTCACCGACGCGCAGGTGGGCGTGCGCGTGAGCATCCTGCAAGGAAGCGCATCTGGCAATGCTGTCTATGTGGAGACGCACTCCGCGAACGCCAACGCCAACGGCCTGCTGACTGTGGAGATCGGCGGCGGTTCAGTGCAGCAAGGCGTTTTCGCCGACATTGACTGGGCGAACGGACCTTATTTTCTAAAGACAGAGACCGACCCGAATGGCGGTAGCAGCTACACAGTTACGAGTACGCAGCAGCTGTTGAGCGTGCCGTATGCGCTGTATGCGAAGGAGGCGGGAAACGTTCCACAGAATGTCGGCGAATTAACGAATGATGCGGGTTACCTCACCGACTACACCGAAACCGATCCGCAGTTCAATGCTTGGGACAAGGACTACAATGATTTGATTAACACACCAGAAATCCCCACTATTCCTAATAACGTAAGCACGTTCATTAATGATGCTGGTTATATTACGATGGATTCTGTGCCTACGATTCCTACCAACGTGAGCACTTTCACGAACGATGCGGGGTATATCACGCAAGCCGATGTGCCCGGATCATTGGATATTCCCACCAATGTTAGTGCTTTTGTTAATGACGCGGGGTATATTACCAGCAATGATATTCCTGATATTCCGGCGGTGCCGACAAATGTGAGCCAGCTGAACAACGATGCGGGTTACATTACGATGAATTCCATACCTACAGGATTGGCAGGCAGCAACACGGGTGATATTATGTACTGGGATGCCGCTACGAGTACGTGGATCATGATGCCGGCGGGCAGTTCTGGTCAAGTGCTGACCGTGGAGAATGGCGTTCCCGTGTGGGCGAACCTTCCGGAATACGCCACGATGACATTACCTCCGACCGTGACCACCTCCGCTCCTTCCGAGGTGACGCAAGCGTCGGCCTTGTGCGGTGGTGTGGTGACCAATGACGGCAATGTGCAGCTCACCGCTTGCGGTGTCTGCTGGAGTACCCATCATTTCCCGACAGTCGCGGATGCACATACAGAAAACGATTTGACAGTCAGTGCGTTCACGTCTCATATCGAAGGACTGGCCCACAACACCACCTACTATGTCCGTGCATACGCCTCCAACAGCGTGGGTACCACCTACGGCGCGGAGATGACGTTCACCACGGCGGACATTCCTTCCGGCAGTGTGACCATGCCCGCCCCCTGCTCTGCCGACACCAACACCACGTGGCATCCGACCCTCGGTTCTGGCAGCACCCTTTGCGCCGGCACTGACAGTGTGGAACTGACCCTGAACAACTACCAGTACGGCGGCATTCAGTGGCAGTATTCTTTGGATACGGTCTCTTGGTTCGACATTTCGGGTGCTACTTCCTCCCATCTGACCTATTTCCCCGAACAGACTCAGTTTGTCAGGGCGGCAGTCTCGTACGCTAACTGCCCGACGGAGTATTCGGCGGTAAAGTTGCTGCAGAAAGCTCCTTTGGCGTATGCGGGCATCTCGCGGACGGTCAGCAATGGCGATACCGTGCATTTGCAGGCTAATACAGAGGAAGGTGCAACGGGTAGCTGGCAGATTCTGCAGGGTACAAACGGTCTTTTCACGAATGCTTCCGCTCCCGACACCAAGTTCTATGGTTCAGACTCGCTTTATCGTTTACGATGGACATTGACCAACAGTTGCGGTGTCAGTTCTGATGACATCAGCGTGCGTTATGTGCAGACGGTCTTGAGCGATAAGGTGGTGATGGTCGATACCACGGACATCATCTTCAGCGATTCGGCACAGATGGCGCAGGGTTTCTACATGATCTCTTTCAGCGACCCGAATATTGTGATTGGCGACTCCACCATTCTGGTCAGCTTGATCAACGGCGGTTTTCTGCGCCGGGTCGATTCCTGGTCGATGAGCAATGACACCACCTACGCCATGTACACCTCGCAGGCCACGTTGGTTGACATGCTGCAAAGCGGGGTGATCCAGCTCGGAGATATCTCTGGAGTGAACGCTGTGGACAGCACCGAGCAGAACGCACCGGAACAAAATGTGAGGGTGCTCGACCATATCCCCACTCGTGAAGAGTTGCGCTCAAATCCCTCCTTGACCAGAAGCGGCACGGTGTTTGTGTTGCGGGCGGATATGGAACAGCCCGACGGCAGCCGCATTAACTTACTGCATAGAAGCGGCTCACAAGACGGTACAGATGTGACCAACGAAGTGGAATTCAATAAGATAAGTTGGTTCGGGACAAAGAACCTCTCGGATTTTGATATTTCTCTTGAAAATCTTGATTTTGACTGGAAAGTCAAGCCAACATTGACGTATGATTTGAGTCAACAATGCTTGAAATTCGGCATCTATAATGCAAATTTCACACTGACGGCGGATTTGGTCTCTTTTGTGACGGCCAGCGGTCAGTTGAATATTGTGGATTGGGACATCGTCAAGGGTACAGTGCTTTTTGCCATTCCAATCGCTGGAGTCCCCATTCCGTTTGATTTGGATTACGGCATTAATTTCGGTTTGCAAGGTTCGTTGGACATCACGGAGACGATGCGGCACAGGCTCACGGCTACAGCATCGTTTACCAGGGGGGTGCGCTATTACGTGAAAACTGACAACTATGAGTTGGACAAAAACCAAAGTGGCAACACGAACATCGAGCTCGTTTCCGACAACACTGTGATCACGGCGGATTTGAAGGCTACCATAGCCGCATACGGACATCTTAAACTGCTTTTGTTGGCGGGTCCCCGTTTCCAGATGGGTTATACGGCCAAAATCAAGTATTGTCATAGTATGCCTCCCAGTACACATTCCGCTTGGAAGGGTAACATCAATTCCAACTTGTTTATGAAATTGGACATTAAGGGGGTGAAATTGATCGATCCCATTATTCCCGATAACTGGTCGAAAGAGTGGGCGTTCCTGCCTTTCGAGAGGACTTATCCATACACGATTTACCGCTATGGCGGCAACAGCCAGATTATCAATGCTACCGGTCCGCTTGCTTCGCCCATTAAGGTGATTGTGAAGGGGAGCGGCGGCAAGACCATCCGCAATGTGCCGGTCTATTTCCGGCCGAAGGACGGAGGCACTGTTTCCGACACGTTAGTATATACGAACCAACAGGGTATCGCCCAGACGCTGTGGACACCCGGCGAGATTTGTGGCGAGCACCAGCTGCATGCTTGTGTCTATAACTGTGAGCAGCAGTTGATTAACGGTTCCCCATTGGTGTTCAATGCGTATGAGTCCGCTGATTGCGCCAACTCCACGCTCGACTTGCACTATAATGTGTCAGGCAATGTGCTTTCGGTGGTGGCCACGGGAGGTGTGCCGCCTTACACTTATTCGGTTGACGGCAATGATTTCGTGAGTACCTTGCCGGTGCTGTCGGCCACGGGGAATTACGTCTTGTCGGTGAAGGATGCCCACGGTTGTTCCTACTCCATCACCTACGGCAACACGGCGACCTCCACCTGCGACTGGTCAAATTTAGATTTGACTGTGGAGACGCACAACGGTACCCTCACGTTGGAGGCCACGGGCGGCACCGCCCCTTACCAGTATTCGTTGGAAGGGATTGCATACTCCTCGAACAACGTGTTCACCTCGCTGCCGGCGGGCAATTACACGGCCTATGTGCAGGACGCGGCGGGATGCGTTTTCAGCCGGAGCATCTCTATTGAGGAGGGCTCTTCCGGTGCCTCCTCCGACTACAGCCATCCCTGTGCCGGTGCCGCCACGGTCACCGACTTCGACGGCAACGTCTATCACACAGTGCAGATTGGGCAGCAATGCTGGATGAAAGAGAACATGCGCACCACCCACTACGCCGATGGAACGTTTATTCCGCTTAATATTGGCAGGTTCTATCCGAACGACAATGCAGGGAATGTTGCAATGTATGGTTGTTTGTACAATTGGTATGTTGCCACGCGGAATCAAAGTAGTAGTAACAATCCCAGTGGGGTACAAGGTATTTGTCCATACGGATGGCATGTGCCAAGTTCAGATGAATGGTATCAGCTTAAAAACTATGTTTCTTCCCAACCACAGTGGCTATGTTTAGGAACTATTAGTGCAAAAGCAATAGCTTCACAGTATGGTTGGAATTATTCTTCAAATGCTTGCACACCAGGAAATGAGGGCTATTCGAATAATATTACAGGTTTTTCCATTGTTCCGTCAGGATTTTGGAACAATAATGAGTATGTTGATTTTAAATCAGTCGCATGGTTTTGGAGTACAAGCTATTATTCGTGCGGTTGGTCTGGAAACGGAGTATGTTTGGCATGTTATTCTCTAAGCTTTAATGGATATAGTTTGGATAGTGGTGACGGTTATAGTAATAGGTCTCACGGCTATTCCGTCCGCTGCCTCCGCGATTAAATTCTGCATTCATAATTCAACATTCTGCATTACAAAAGGGCGTGGCCGTTGCAGCTGCGCCCTTTTTAATTATGAATTATGAATGTTGAATGTTTTTTTTGGGGGGGGGCGTGGTTGATTCATGGTGATTTTTGTGTATTTCATGGTTAATGTCTGCGTTGGAGGGAGGTGTAGACGCAAAATTTTGCGTCTCTGCGACAAGGGCAGGTGACAAAAATCGTCAATCCGGATACGCCGAAAATGCAACATACGTGTCGTTTCGTGCCCAAAACAATCAGTTAATTTCAAAAAAATCAAATCTCAAAAAAATATTAACAAGATAGCGGTGCATATAGGAAAAAGTATATCTTTGCGGCGGTAAATATATCGTTTATCAAAACCAAAGAAAATGGAAGAAATAATTAACACCAATCCTATCGCGGAAGCCCGCCGATACGTGGCCAACGCCGAAGAAGTTATTAAAAAAGCCAAATATGACCCTGAAACAAAGTCCTACTTGGACAGCAAGTACATCAAGATGGCCGGTGACACACTGTGGAAAGGCTGCCTCATCGCCCTTGATGCGGTTTTGCATGTCCGTACTGGTAAGGGTCGCCCGTCTATCGAGAAGTACAGGGAGGCTGCAAAAAAACGCGACGGAAAGCTGTTGCGGTTTATAAACCTTGGATACAACTTGATGCACTTGACGATGGGCTATGATGGAGACAGAAACAAAAAAGTCTGTGAAACGGGCTTTGAAAGAGCCAACGCCATCATCGACCATTGCGAGATGCTGCTCCCTCTTCCCTTGCGAGTCCGAGGTTCCGCTTGACAGGACAATGCCTGTCTTTTTTGTTATTGCAGTGAGTGTCGGTAACGCGTATCGTTTTCGCTCCAGCAGAATAGTGAAGCGATACAAAAAATTCGTACCTTTGCGCCATTGTTTGTACGAATTTATAAAACATTGAATATGAAAAGAATTACCTTGTTATTTAGCATCCTTTCCCTGATGCTTTTGGCTCCCGTTTTCGGTCAGACCATCGATTTCACCAAACGCTACGTCATCGACAACATCCGTGGCATCGCGTGGCAACCTGGCACCGACATGTATTCCTATATAGATGATGACAGGAATCTGATGCTGGTGAATCCCAAAAACGGCAAAGAAACCATGTTTTTCGCTGCTGCATCGCAAAAAGCGCATGAGATTTCCAGCCCTTACGGTTACGAGTGGCTTGACGCCAATACCCTTTATTTCCCCAGTGACCACAAAACCGTGAACGTGGTGAAAGGCAAAATCACCACCGCCGAGTTCGACAAAGTCGATTGGGACGATGTGATTGATCAAGATATCAAGAACAAGGTGTTCGTCATCAAGAACGACAAAGGCGTCTTCGTGGAGAGCGCGTTGAACGGCTACAAGCCGGTGCTGCTCTGTCCCGACACTGGCAAAAACATCGTCTTCGGCGAATCTGTGCACCGCAGTGAGTGGGGCATCAACGAAGGACAGTACATCTCCCCGAACGGCAACTTCATCGCCTTCTACCGCATGGACGAGAGCATGGTGGAGGATTACCCGCTCGTGAACACAGGCACGCCCATCGCAACGGTCGAGAACATCAAATACCCGATGGCCGGTCGCACCTCCCACGTGGTGACCCTCGGCATCTTCGACGTGGCCAAATCCGCTGAGAAAGGTGCTCCTGTATACCATTATATCCAAACCGACAAAGCTGACGGCGAGTTCCTGACCAACGTCACTTTCTCCCCCGACGAAAAATACATCTACATTTCGCACCTCAACCGCGAACAGAACCACGCCAAACTGATTCGATATGATCTGCAAACCGGTAAGAAACTGTCCACCCTCATTGAAGAGCGTGATAACCGTTACGTGGAACCGACTCAGCGCATGATATTCATGAAAAACGGCGATTTCCTCTGGTTCAGCGACCGCGACGGCTGGAACCATCTTTATTGGTACAGCGCTGATATGAAATTTTTTAAGAAGGTGGTGGATGGTAATTTTGACATTATCGAGTACTACGGCATGGACAAAGACGAGAAAAATATCTATTTTACGGCGTCTTTGGAAAAACCTGTGAATCAATACGTTTGTAAAGTAAATCTCAATACGGGCATCGGCAAAAACACGCTTACTTGTCTGGCCCACGCGGATGGTGTTCATCGCCCCGTCTTCAGCGAATCAAAAAACTATTTCATCGACTATTTCAGCAATCCGACCACGCCTCGCACTATCTCTCTGGTAGATAATAAAGGTAAGACACTCAAGACGTTACTTACAGCGAAAAGCCCATTTGGTGTGATGAAGTTGGGCGATACCCAAATTTTCCCCATCGTGAACAAGGAGGGCGATTCACTCTGGTGTCGCATGATCACGCCTCCAAACATGGACAAGAGCAAAAAATACCCTGTGTTTATGTACGTTTACGGCGGTCCGCATTCACAATTGGTGACCAACCAGTACCTCTCCGGCGGACTTTTCCTCGAATTTATGGCGCAACAGGGCTACATCGTCTTCACGCTCGACAACCGTGGCACGCAGAATCGTGGCGCGGAGTTTGAGAAGTGCATCCACCGCAACTTGGGCGTGCGCGAGGTGGAAGACCAGATGTGCGGTGTAGAATACTTGAAATCACTGCCTTACGTGGATGCCGACCGCATCGGTCTGGATGGCTGGAGCTACGGCGGCTTCATGGTGTTGTCGCTGATTACCGCGCACCCCGATGTCTTCAAGGCGGCCTCTTGCGGCGGTCCAGTGGTCAACTGGGAATGGTACGAGGTGATGTACGGCGAGCGCTACATGGACACCCCGCAAGAAAACCCGTCAGGTTACGAGAATGCCAACATTATCCCAAAAATCAAGAACGTGAAATGTCCGTTGTTGGTGATGCACGGCGCGCAGGACCACACGGTGGTGCAACAGCACACGTTGGAGCTGCTCCGCCAGGCCGTCAGCGATGACATCGAGCTCGAATACTTCGTCTATACCGTCCACGACCACAACGTCATCGGACCCGAGCGCAGACACCTCTACAACAAACTGTTGCGTTTCCACAACCAGAACACCAAGGGCGAATGAAACGACTGTTTATAGCCACACCGATAATCACGCTTTCGGCGGAGATCCAAAAAATCTCTGCCGATTTGCGTTTTCGTCTGCGCCACGACGACATCGTTTGGGTGAAGGGGGAGGTGCAGCATCTGACAATGCGGTTTTTGGGAGCGACCCCGCCGCAGCTTGAGGCCGGCACGCGAAGGGCGCTTGCGGACGCGTGTGCCAATCACGCACCATTCACACTAACAATCAACAAGATAGGAGTCTTCGGCAGTCATTATCATCCAAAAGTACTATGGCTGGGATTTAATCATTTCGAGCCATTCAAGGCTGTGTTCGAGGATTTGGAACCGAGGCTGCAATCACTTGGTTTTGAGCCGAATAACGGCAATTTCGTACCGCACATCACACTGGGCCGAATCAAAAACCTGCATTCCAAAGACAAATTCTGGGAAAGCGTTGAAGCGGTGCAGCAACAACCATTTGCACAGGAGTTGCAAATCTCATCCTTGAATCTGTATCAGAGTTTCCTGCATAAAGAAGGACCGGAATATAAGGTGATCAGTTCGGCACGTCTAACAAATAAAATTTAGAAACATCAGCCAACTGCCAAAAGCTAAAAGCCAATAGCCAGCCCTACTCCTTCGGAGCAACGGAGGCATTCTCCGTGTGTTTGTGGCGTTTCTGGCGTTGTTGCCAGCGCTCGCGGGCGTACTGTTGCATATCCGAGACCTCGTCGCTCTCGTCAATAATCTCCAACCCGAAGACCGTTTCTATGATGTCTTCCATCGTCAAGATTCCCTGGAAGCAACCGTACTCGTCAATAATCAGCGCAATTTGCGACTTCTGCTTCAGCATGGAATCCCAGATGTCGCTGATGGACTTGTCTTCGCTGAAGAAGGGCATCTCGCGTTTTATCTCGCCCAAAGTCATGTTGAACTTGTCCTCGGCGAGGTTTTCCAACGCATCATCACGGAGCACGTAGCCGGTGATGTATTCGGGCGACTCGGCATATACGGGGATTCTGGAGAAATGGTCGTATTTGTCATCGTCGTAATACTCGCGCAGGGTCATGCTTTCCGGCGCCGTGGAGGCCACCACGCGGGGCGTCATCACCTCCTCCGCCTTCACATTGTCCAGCTTGATGATATTCTGGATGATCTTGTTCTCGTCTTTTTCGATGACGCCTTCCTCCTCGCCCACGTTGGCGATGGCGAGCACCTCTTCGCGGCTCACCACGGCATCCTGTTCCTTCTTGGTTATCAGATGGCTTACCAGCTCGACCAGTTTCACGAACGGGAACATCAGCACAATCAGCACGCGGATGGTCTTGCATGTAAAGCCCATCAGACTCTTCCAGCGGGTTGTCCCGATGGTTTTAGGGATGATTTCGGCAAAAATGAGGATGAGGATAGTAGTGATGGCGGAGACAAGGCCGAACCAGCGGCTTCCGAACAGAAGGGTGGCCTGCTGGCCCACGCCGGCCGCACCGATGGTGTTGGCAATGGTGTTCAGCGACAGAATGGCCGCCAGGGGACGCTCCGTGTCAGTCTTGTACTGCTTGAACAACGTGGCGGGCTTGTACCCTTCCTCCTCGCGCATCAGAATGTATGAAATCGGTGTGGACAGCAGACTCGACTCCAGTGTAGAGCAAAGAAAAGAGATGGCCATCGCACCCAGTAAGAAGACTAATAATAAGGTCATTATGGTTTTTAAAAAATCGGGGCAAAAATACGAAAAATGTACATTGCCCAAGAGGTTCATTTATAATATTTTTGAGCTGTTGGCTGTTAGCTGTTGGCCTATGGCTTTTAGCTATTAGCTTTTGGCTATTTGGCAGTATAAACAAAAAGAGACGCTACATCGCGTCTCTATGGATTGAGCGGAAAACGAGACTCGAACTCGCGACCCCAACCTTGGCAAGGTTGTGCTCTACCAACTGAGCTACTTCCGCTTGGGAAATCGGCGGCAAAAATACACTTTTTTTGATATGGTACGACATTTTAAGAAAAATTTTTTTTGATGCTGTTTGTCGGTATTTTTTTTATCTTTGGCGGCTCAAATTTTAAAGCAAAGAAATTAACGTAATTGAATATATGTCAGAACTAATAAAGGGGAAGATTTCCCAAATCATCGGCGCAGTTGTCGATGTTCATTTCGAAGAGAACGTCACACTGCCCAACATCTATGATGCGCTTGAGGTGCGCAAAGAAAACGGCGAAAAGTTGATTCTGGAGTGCGAACAGGACATCGGTGAGAACACCATGCGCTGCATCTCCATGGACTCCACCGACGGTTTGCACCGCGGCATGGAGGCGGTGACCACCGGCCGCATGATCACCATGCCCACGGAGAATATCAACGGCCGTCTGATGAACGTCATCGGTGACAGCATCGACGGCATCGGCGAGATTCCGTCCAAAAAACGCAGCGACATCCATCGCATGCCGCCCACATTCGACAACCTCTCCACTTCGCAGGAGGTCTTCTACACCGGCATCAAGGTCATCGACCTGATCGAGCCTTACGCCAAAGGCGGTAAAATCGGTCTGTTCGGCGGCGCCGGCGTGGGCAAAACCGTGCTTATCATGGAGATGATCCACAATATCGCGAAAAACTACGGTGGCACGACCGTGTTCACCGGCGTGGGTGAGCGCACCCGCGAGGGTAACGACCTGCTCCGTGAAATGCTCGAATCCAAGGTCATCCGCTACGGTGACGCCTTTCTGGAAAGCATGAAGGCTGGCAGCTGGGACCTCTCGAAGGTCGATATGGCCGAGCTGGCCAAATCACAGGCAACCCTCGTTTTCGGACAGATGAACGAACCACCCGGAGCACGTGCCCGCGTGGCCCTTTCCGGCCTGACCGTGGCTGAGGGCTACCGCGATGGCGACGAGACCACTGGCGGCCGCGACATTCTCTTCTTCGTCGATAACATCTTCCGTTTCACGCAGGCCGGTTCCGAAGTGTCCGCACTGTTGGGCCGTATGCCGTCTGCCGTGGGTTACCAACCGACACTGGCTACTGAGATGGGCACGATGCAGGAGCGTATCACCTCCACCAAGCGCGGATCAATCACTTCTGTACAAGCTATTTACGTTCCTGCCGATGACTTGACCGACCCGGCACCCGCCACCACGTTCTCCCACTTGGACGCTACCACGGTGCTGAGCCGTAAAATCTCCGAGTTGGGCATCTATCCCGCCGTCGATCCGCTGGATTCCACCTCCCGTATCCTTTCTCCTGACATCGTGGGCGAGGAACACTACAAAACGGCCCAACGAGTGAAAGAATCACTGCAACGCTACAAGGAGTTGCAGGACATCATCGCCATCCTCGGTATGGAGGAACTCTCCGAAGAGGACCGCAAGACTGTCCATCGCGCACGCCGCGTGCAACGTTTCATGTCCCAGCCGTTCTTCGTGGCCGAACAGTTCACCGGCATCCCTGGCAAGTTCGTCAACATTGAAGACACCATCAAAGGCTTCAACATGATCTTGGATGGTGAGTTAGACCACCTGCCTGAAACCGCCTTCAACCTCGTGGGCACTATCGAAGAGGCCATCGAGAAAGGTGAAAAAGAATTGGCAGCCGCAAAATAACGGACTATGAAGTTAGAGATTATCACCCCCAGCAACACCCTGTTCTCCGGCGATGTAACACTGGTACAGCTTCCTGGCATTGATGGCTTGTTTGAAATCCTCAAGTCACATGCCCCGCTGGTTTCCGCCTTGAAGGAGGGGCGTGTGAAAGTGGAAGAGACTCAAGGTCAAACACAGTATTTTGATATTCGCGGCGGCGTTGTCGAAGTAAACCACGATAAAATTCTGTTGTTGGCAGAGTAACTGGAATAAAAGAGTCGGTTATATAACAGAACGTTTCAATTAAGGGACGGGCGTAATTGCCTGCCCCTATTTTGTTGGTTCCGTGTGTAACGAAACATGCGTCTCCGCTCCGAAACGTTCCTTGAGCTTCTGCTCAATATCTGTGGCACGGGCATGCACCGTATTTAACGTCAGGTTACCGTCCATGCGGATGTGCGCCTCTATTGCGATGCGGTTGCCAATGCGCCGCGTGCGCAAATTGTGCGGATCTGTCACATCCGGGAAGGAGGTGAGAATATCCTCGATTTCGTGTTCCGTCTCTTCCGGCAACGAACATTCTGTAAGCTCACTGACACTCCTCTTGAGCAAATCGACAGCTACCTTAACCAACATAGCACCCACCACGATGGAAGCCAACGGGTCAAGAACGGTCCAGCGGTCTCCTAACAAGATAGCGCCTCCGATACCGATAGCCGCCCCCACCGATGACAACGCATCGCTGCGGTGATGCCAAGCATTAGCCATAACCGCCTGGGAATCAAGTGATTTTCCCTTACGCATGGTGTATTGGTATAGGCTTTCTTTCACAAGGATGGAAATCAGAGCCGCCCACAAGGCGAGTCGCCCAGGTGCTTCCAAAGGCATCCCCTTGAGCCAATCCGCCAATTTCACAGCACCCGACACGATGATGCCTGTGGCAGCGGCAATCAGTGCCAACCCGACAAAAAACGTGGCCAACGTCTCGAACTTGCCGTGCCCATAGTCATGAGACTTGTCCTGCGGCTTTGAACTGATATTGACAAAAACTATCACCATGAGGTCGGTGAGGAAATCAGACAGCGAATGCACAGCATCGGCTATCATTGCTGCGCTGTTTCCGAGCACACCTGCGATGAATTTGAAGGTCAGCAGGGCAATGTTTCCCGCCGAACCCACCAACGTGACTTTATATATCTCCTTTTCCCGTGACATTATGAACTAAAACTTTGACATTCACCTACAAAAGCTATTGTCTATCGCTTAAAAACAGCCTGCAAAAATACACATTTTCGGCAATGGCTTTCCTGATTTGGTTAATACGTACAATTGTTGTATTTTTGCCGTCTAAAACATGGGATATGAAAGAGGAAAAGTTCTCCATCGCCAAACGGCTGAAAAGTTTCACATACGCATTCAACGGGTTGCGTATTCTTCTTCGGGAGGAACACAATTCCAGAATCCACCTGTTTGCTACCGTGTGCGTGGTCGTGGCAGGGGTTATATTCCGCATATCGCAACTTGAATGGGTGGCAGTGGTGTTCGCCATCGGACTTGTGTTCGGTGGCGAGATTTTCAACTCCGCCATCGAGGACCTCGCCGATGTCATCTGCCCAGAACGCGACGAACGCATCAAGAAAGTCAAAGATCTGTCGGCAGCGGCCGTGTTAGTGTCGGCATTCACCGCACTGATCATCGGTCTCATAATCTTCATCCCTAAAGTTGTGGATTTCTGTCAATGAACGTCCAGTCTTCTTGACTTTGACGGCATTAAGACGGACACACGCCCTACCCTCCCGTTTATTCTACATTCTTCATTATTTCGTATCTTTCCTCTGAAATTGTAGAGACGTTTCATGAAACGTCTCTACAGCGTCAATTTCATCTGTCTGTGTATATTCGTAATTTATGTACATTTGCCGCGAAAATTTTACGATTATGATACCCCGCTATTCGCGTCCGGAGATGAGCGCCGTCTGGACTGAGGAAAACAAATTCGGCGCCTATTTGAAAGTGGAAATCGAAGCCGCCGCCGCGTGGAGCCTACTCGGCGTGATTCCGGCTGAAGACGTTGAGAAACTGCGCACGAAGGCGACTTTCGACGTGCAGCGCATATACGAAATCGAGAAAGAAACCCGCCACGACATCGTGGCGTTCACCCGCGCCGTAAGCGAGAGCCTCGGTGACGAGAAGAAGTGGGTACACTACGGACTCACCTCCACCGATGTGGTCGATACCGCCAACGGCTACCTCATCAAGCAGGCCAACAACATCCTGCGCAAAGATCTCCAGCGGTTCATCGAGATTCTCAAGAAACGGGCTTACGAGTTCAAGGACACGCCTTGCATCGGACGCACGCACGGCGTACATGCCGACATCACCGCCCTCGGACTGAAGTGGGCGTTGTGGTTCGAGGAGATGCGCCGCAACATCGAGCGTTTCGAGATGGCCGCCACCGATGTGGAGTGCGGCAAGATCAGCGGCGCCGTGGGCAACTTCGCCAACACTCCGCCGTTCGTACAGGACTATGTCTGCGAGCAATTAGGCATCCACTCCGCCCGCATCTCCACACAGGTGCTGCAACGCGACCGCCACGCCCACTATATGGGCACCCTCGCGCTCATTGCCTCCACCATGGAGCAGATGGCCATCGAGGTGCGCCACTGGCAACGTACGGAACTCCGTGAGGCTGAGGAGGCCTTCGGCAAAGGGCAGAAAGGCTCCTCCGCGATGCCCCACAAGCGCAACCCCATCGGCAGCGAGAACATGTGCGGCTGCGCGAGAATCCTCCGCGGCTACATGGTCAGCGCCTACGAGAACATCCCGCTCTGGCACGAGCGCGACATCTCCCACTCCTCCGCTGAGCGCATCATGCTCCCAGACGCCACTATCCTCCTCGACTATATGCTCAACCGATTCGGCAACATCTTGGAAAACCTCGTCGTTTTCCCGGAGAACATGCTGAAAAACATATACTTGACACACAAGGTCATCTTCGCGCAACGCGTCATGACCGCCCTCATCAACAAGGGCTTCTCCCGCGAAAGCGCATACGACCTCATACAGCCCATCGCCATGAAGGCTTGGTTCGAAGGACAGGACTACAAGGAACTCCTCTCCCAAAACGAAACCGTCATGAGCCACTTCACCCCCGAAGAACTCGACCAGTGCTTCACCCTCGAATATTACTTGAAACAAGTACCGGCAATTTTCGAACGGGTCTTTGGCTGTTGAGACGTATGACTTATGACTTGAGACTTAAGAAAAAAGGATGTATAAAGGTATGGACACAAAAAGTATAATGTTGAATATCTACATTGCAAAATCGGAAAATCCCCAAAGTCTTAAGTCTTAAGTCTAAAGTCTAAAAATATCAACCATTAAAAATCGCATTATGAAAAATCTAAACATTTTAGGAACCCAAAATTCCCTTTTCAACGAATTCATCTCGGAAGTCCGAAGTGCCGAGGTGCAGGTGGACAGCATGCGTTTCCGCCGGAATTTGGAGCGCATCGGTGAGATTTTCGCCTACGAAATCAGCAAGAACATGGCGTACGCCGAGCAGGAGGTGGTCACCCCATTAGGCATCGCCAACATTCCCCGGCTAACGGAGAAACCCGTCTTAGCCACCATCTTGCGTGCCGGACTGCCATTGCACCAAGGAATGCTCAACTATTTCGACCACGCCGACAACGCCTTCATCTCCGCTTTCCGCAAGTACTACAAAGACGGCACCTTCGAGATTCAAATTGACTACCTGTCCGCGCCCGACTTGGACGAGAAAACGCTGATTCTTTGCGATCCGATGCTCGCCACTGGACAGTCCCTTGCCTTAGCGTACGAGGAACTCATGAGCAAAGGTGACCCGTTGCACACGCACATTGTGAGCGTCATCGCCAGTCGGCAAGGCCTTGACTATGTGATGAGTAAACTCCCCACCGACAGTTGCACCTTCTGGATTGGCGCCGTGGATGAGGAACTGACCGCGCATTCTTACATAGTGCCCGGCCTCGGCGACGCTGGAGACCTTGCCTACGGAATAAAGGAATAGGGACGCAATAGGCATTGTAGAGACGCAAAATTATGCGTCTCTACAAATGGCATTTCGATATTAAATAAAAAAATGGTTTTCAGCAGCAACGTCTTTCTGATACTGTTTCTGCCTGTTTTTTTGATATGCTATTTCGCAAGTCCAAAAAGATGGCGAAATATCATTTTGTTGCTGTTTTCCATCGTCTTCTACTCGTATGGGGCACCGACCTTTATCCTTCTGCTTCTCGGTTCCACCATCATCAATTTCTATCTGGTAAAATTGTTGTATAAGTCTAATAATCTTGTACACAGAAAATTACTTGCAGGATTGGCCATTGCAATCAGCTTGGGACTTTTAGGTTATTTCAAGTATGCGAACTTCTTTGTGGACAACCTGAATGCAATACTGGGGGCCATCGGCTTGGAACCTTTCACTTTCGCGAAGGTGGTGCTGCCCATCGGAATATCCTTTTTCACGTTCCAATCCATCACATACGTGGTCGATGCTTATCGCAATGTCCATAAGCCGATGGATCGGCTCACCGACTACATGCTCTACATCATCATGTTTCCCCAGCTGATCGCGGGTCCGATTGTGCGCTATTGCGACATTGCAGACGAAATCCGAAACAGGGAGCAGAACTGGTCGGAAAGCCTACAGGGCTTTTACCGTTTTGTGATCGGACTTTCCAAAAAGATACTGATTGCGGATGTAATTGGCCGTCAAGTGGATACCGTGCTTGCAGGCGATTTGCTGACCATGGGTACCGGCACGGCATGGATCACCATCATCGCCTACACCATGCAGCTCTATTTCGATTTCTCCGGCTATTCCGACATGGCCATCGGTCTCGGCAAAATCATGGGATTCCACTTTCCCGAGAACTTTGACAATCCGTACAACTCCGCAAGTGTCAGCGAGTTCTGGAGACGCTGGCACATCACACTGGGTACATTCATGCGCAACTATCTTTATATCCCGCTCGGTGGCAACCGTTGCTCAAAACCGAGGATGTATTTCAACCTTTGGGTGGTGTTTCTCCTTTCGGGATTATGGCATGGCGCAAGCTGGAATTTCGTCGTTTGGGGTGCATATCATGGTTTCTGGCTTGTGCTGGAGCGCATCGGTTTGGGCAAAATCTACGAAAAGATGGGCAAAACACCCAGCGTCATTATCACTTTCCTTATCGTAACAATCGGCTGGGCCATTTTCCGTATCGAAAACCTCTCGGATGCCTTCTCCTTTTTTTCAAGACTCTTTGCTTTTGATTTCCAGTCTTTTGTATTGATTTCAAGTCCACATTTTTACGTCACACTCGTTCTGGCAATAGCCCTTGCTTTCATCGTCCTCACCCCATTTGGGAAAAAGATGCAAAACTGGGTATATTACACGGATTTCTCAAATAATCAGCACATTGCTGTCTGGTCTGCCAGCATTCTCCTTTTCATATTCTGCCTCAGCGCAATTAGCGCGACGGGATTCAGTCCTTTCATCTATTTCAAGTTTTGAGGTCAGGTATGAAAGATTTACTACATAAAACATTGTTTGTCAGCACGACTTTACTCTTGCTGCTCATTTTGATCCAAACCGGCACCGGTGTTTTCAAGCTCAAGCCGCTCAATGGGGTCTCCAGCGAAGCGGAAATGCCGAAACTGACACTCAAAAGCTATACAGACAACTCCTTCCAAGACGGTCTGAACCGATATTTACGGAAACACCTCGGCTTCCGTGAGTGGATGATCCGATTTTACAACCAGTATCTCTGGAGCTGTTTCCACGAAACAAACAACAGCACCGTGATGCGCGGGAAAGGGAACTGGTTGTTTGGAGAGGGAAGGGTCAAAGAACACTATGAGAGTCTGATGTACAAATACACCAACGACACGGCCGAAATGAAACGGATTTTGGAGACAGAGGCTCTCCGTCTATGGAAGGTACAAGAGTTACTAAAAGAGTACAACATCCACATTTTCGTTGACATAAACCCCAGTAAACATGTTATTTTTCCAGAATATCTTCCTGAAAACAGGTCATATTTCAGGCCCGTAGGTGTTCGCGCTTACGATTACCTGAAAAAACGATTTGACGACCTCAATGTGAACTACATTGATTTTACACCCGTTTTTAAAAATCTCAAGGACACTGTTGATTATCCTTTATTTACCGAGACTGGCGCTCATTGGAGCAATATCGCCTCCTGGCACGCTTTCGATTCCATCATCAAATACATGGAACATATTGGTAATCAAAATCTTGTCAACCTTGATATCTATGACAAGCACTATGATAAAACCCGTTCTCCTGACAATGACCTTGAACTGGTTCTCAATTTGATATTCCCTATTAAAACACCCAAAAATCTATATGCCGTGGTAGGAGTCAAAAGAGACTCTTTGGCGGCCAAACCCAATTTTTTAACCGTGGGCGACTCTTTCTTTTGGAATATCCTCGGCAATGTGCCACTTTGGGAAATTTTCCAATCAAATCCCTACTGGTTTTATAACAGCACTATCCATGGCGACAAGGCTCATTCCTCAACATCGGAGGTGGATTTTGAGCAAGAACTGATGCGTCACGATTACATCATGTTGATTTATAATACTGTGACGCTATACGAATTCAGCCATAAATTTTTGCCGCGAGCCTTGCTGCATCTCTGTTACGACAAAGCCGCCATCGACTCCATGGCCCTCAACATTACAGATAGCATTTCTTTATACCATCCGGAACAGTACCGTGAAGCTCTACAGATGGCTAAAGAAACCAAGCAAAACGTGGACGTTGTTCTCCATAAGAAAGCATTGGATCTGCTTTGCACAGAGCCCGAGAAATATTTCAAAGAATTGGAAGGCAACAAATTGCCCACACACCGGAATAAAGACTTGAAAGCTATTAGAAATAATTGTACTTTTGCACTCTCAAATAAATAATCTGTTTTCTATTTCATCTTATTTTGACGATATTGTGAATCTTGGCGTTCGCTACATTTTTTTATAAAATCAACTGAACTGTTTATACTTTTTCAATTTCAGAAATAATGAAGAAAATATTAGGTATCGGCAATGCACTGGTGGACATTCTGGTGCATATTGACAATGATGAGATTCTCAACCGCTTAGGGTTGCACAAAGGCGGCATGGAAATGATTGATTCTCAACGGAAACGCGAGATTCTGGAAGTTATTTCCAAGATGCCGCAAACGATGGCTACAGGCGGTTCAACTTCGAACACCATACATGGTTTGGCTCGGTTGGGCGCACAGGCCGGCTATATCGGCAAAGTGGGCAACGATGATTTGGGCAGACTTTTCCGCGAAGAGTGCCAACGTTTCGGTGTGATTCCGCATCTCATTGAATCCAACGAAGATACGGGTGTCGCCATCACTTTCATCTCCCAAAATGCAGAGCGCACCTTTGCTACTTACCTCGGTGCCGCCGCAACCATGCAACCCGACCAAGTGGATGCTGAAATCCTGAAAAGTTACGACATCATCCACATTGAAGGTTATCTTATTTTCAACCACGACTTGATTCTGGATGTTTGCCGGAAAGCAAAAGCCTGCGGTCTGCAAATTTCCATGGACATGGCCAGCTACAATCTCATCGAGAGCAACCTCGACTTCGTGAAGACGCTTCTGCGCGACTACGTTGATATCATTTTCGCCAACGAGGAAGAAGCCAAAGCTTTCGCTGGCGTAGAGAACGTGGAGGCGCTGCATGTGCTCTCGGAATACTGTCCCGTGGCCATCGTCAAAGTTGGCAAGGACGGTTCCTACATCAAAATGGACGGAGAAGTCACCGCCATAGCACCTGTGGATGCAAAACGTTTGGACACCACCGGCGCCGGTGACATCTATGCTTCCGGTTTCCTATACGGACTCATCAACAATTTCGGTGCGTTGAAATCCGGCAACTTGGCCTCCTATCTGTCTGCTCGATTGATTGGGTATGTAGGTGCAAAATTGCCTGATGAGGAATGGGCAATCATAAAAAAAGAGGAACTATAAATTCCTCTTTTTTTATGATTTTGAGCCACTTGTGAGACTTGAATAAATATATTATAAATATTTGAATTTCAATAATATACGTTATTTATAAAAATTGTTTTAGGCATTATTTTAGTCATATTTTCAAAAATAGCCTTGTCATCGGCGCGGGTTCTTTGCTGATTTCTTTTTGAAATTGCCGACTTTCGCGGCTGCTCTTTTTCACCCTATCGCCGCCCACCGTACCCCGTCCACCTCTCGTTTTTGCCTTTTGTTCCGTGTCGCTGGTTGCCGCTGCTCTGTCAGATGTGCGCGGCTGTCGTTCCCTGTGTTTTTCGCTGCTGTTTTCGCTTTCATCGGCGCGGGTTCTTTGCTGGCTTCTGTTTGGCAATTGCCGACTTTCGCGGCTGTTCTCTTTAACCCTATCGCCGCCCACCGTACCCCGTCCACCTCCCGTTTTTGCCTTTTGTTCCGTGTCGCTGGTTGCCGCTGCTCTGTCAGATGTGCGCGGCTGTCGCTCCCTGTGTTTTGTCGCTGCTGTTTTCGCTTTCATCGGCGCGGGTTCTTTGCTGGCTTCTGTTTGGCAATTGCCGACTTTCGCGGCTGTTCTCTTTCACCCTATCGCCGCCCACCGTACCCCGTCCACCTCCCGTTTTTGCCTTTTGTTCCGTGTCGCTGGTTGCCGCTGCTCGGTGTCGGTGTGTTCTGTTTTGATTCCATCGGCGCGGCTTCTTTCTTTCAGATGTTCGCCGCTTTTGTCCTTTAAAATAGTATTCTGAATTTTTATATATCAAATTATTGATTATCACTATAAAACATATATCTATTTATGTCTTTTTAGGTCGTTTCGTGTTAATTCACTCCGCCGCGCCCTACTTTCAAAGGTGCTCACCTCTTTTTTTTTCTTCGAAATATGATTTAATTTTATTCATTCGTTTTTTTTCCTTGCCTTTTTTCTTGCCCGTGATTTTCTTTGGCCGCTGTCCTGTGTCGTTGGCCTTGGTTTTTGGCTGTGTGTTTTCGTCCGTCCTTGTGTCTGCATTGGCCGTATTCTCCAACGCCTAACGCGCCCGGTTCTTTGCCGCGCCTTGTTGTTTGGTTGTCTGGCTGCTCTGTTCCTGCTCGGTGTGGTAGGGTGCGCGGCTGCTCCGTTCCGGGTGCGCTTCCATCATTGCAGGGCGTTGTGTGGCCGTTTCTGCTTCTTGTTGATGTCGGTTGTTTGATTGCCGGTGCGCTGTGTCACCATCGGCGCGGCTTGTTTCTTTCCTGGTGCTGCTTTTTGCCTTTCCTGCTCCGTGTCGTGTCTCTCGATCGGTGGCCGCTGCTCTGTCAGATGTGCGCGGCCTCGGTTGTTTTGCTTGTTGGCTGGCTTGGTGTTGCTGCTCGGTGTGGTGTGGGTGCGCGTCTGTTCCGTTCCGGGTGCGCTCCCACCATTCAGGGCGTTGTGTGGCTGGGTGATAGACGGTGGCCGCTGCTCGCTTTTTTGTTAGTTGTGTTTGCCCTGTGTCACCACCGGCGCGACTGGGTGCGGTTAGGGCGCGGTTTTTCTCTCTTTTACTCGCTCTTCTTTTCGTGCCATTTTTTATTGTTATTTTCCATTGTTATTTTATGAATATCTAACTTGTTGACTTATAGTATTATAAGCTCGTGTCGGTGCGCCGACACGATACTTTATGTATAAAGTCACCCGCCTCACGCCCTACCCGTAAAGGTGCGCACCCTCTCCTTTTTTTACGCAAATATGAATGGTGTATTACTCCATTAGTACACCTCACGCGCTTTGGTTTGGCCATTTTTTTGTGTCAATTGTGCGCCGCTTTTGGTTGATAATAACCGGGCGCGGCTGGGTGCGTTCCGGGCGCGGCTGGTTCTGTGTTCCGGGTGCGCTCTCATCATTGCAGGGCGTTGTGTGGCCTCGGTGATAGGCGGTGGCCGCTGGGTTGACCTGGTATGGATTGGCCGCCGTTGCCGGTGTGGATCCATCGGCGCGGCTGGCTGTTCCGTTCCTGCTCCGTGTCAGTGGATTGGCCGTGGTGGTGTTGGCTCTGTGTTGGTGGCTTCGGTGGTGTGGGTGTTGCTGGCTGCGTTCCGGGCGCGGCTGTGTTGCCGTTCCTGCTCCGTGTCGGTGTGGGTGTTGCTGGCTGCTCCGTTGCCGCTCGGTGTGGTGTGGGTGCGCGGCTGTTCCGTTCCGGGTGCGCTCCCATCATTGCAGGGCGTTGTGTGGCCGCTGCTCGATGTGGGTTGGCTGCTCCGTTCCTGCTCCGTGTCAGTGGATTGGCCGTGGTGGTGCGTTGGCTGCTCGGTTGCCGCTGTGTGTTGGCTGTGTGGTTGCGCCCGTCTTACTGTCTGCGTTGGCCGTATTCTCCAACACCTAACGCGC
>JAFXTE010000019.1 GCA_017525245.1 Bacteroidales bacterium
GCCTTCGGTGACAACGACGAGTTCTATCACACCGACCTCGCCGTGCCCAAAAACCAGGTCAGCGGACGCCTCTTCTACGACGGCGAGTGGCATGAGGTGAATGGTCTCGGCTACCATGACCACCAATGGATGAACACGATGCACTTCACCCTCTACCACCACTGGTTCTGGGGGCGTATGTACACCGACCTCTACACCATCTATATCTACGACTTCGTCGCTGCCCGCCAGTACGGCTACAAACAGCTGCCCATGTTCGGACTGATGGACAACAAGACCGGCAAGGTGGTCTTCATGACCGACGGTCACTTCGATCTCAAGACCCGTCTGGAACCCGAAGCGCACCAGGGCCGCGAGTTCCCCAAGGAGAGCCACTACGTATTCACCAACGCCGACGGCTCACGCGCCGAGTTCGACGTTGAGTGGGAGGACCAGCTGGAGTTCTGGGACATGTACGAGATGGCCAGCGAAGAGCTGAAGCGCCGCTACGACGCCATCGGGATGCGCATGCAGTACTGCCGCTACTACGCCAAAGGCGGCGTCCGCTTCACCCCCGCCGGCGGCGAGACCCGCGAAGCCAAAGGCGACATGATCTACGAGTACGCCTACATGGGCATGCCCGACCCCGCAGCGCACGTCTGATAGAAAGACAATGGGCAACATGAGATCCTTTCCTCACTCACACCCATGCCGAGGCCTGCACCGAGATAGAGGAAGGCCGCCACAATAGCGGGCGGCACGTTCTCCAACAGCAGCTTCGAGACGGGCGTGCTGATGGCATACAGTGCCGCCGCAAGGATGGCGAAAAAGATGGATTTGTTTATAGCCTTCATTTTCTGAATTTTAAAGTTGAAAATACAATGATTTTAGCACTGTTGAAATATCACAGCGCCAACCTGTTCAAACGAACGGGTTTACTTCAAAATTCAGCAAAAAGGAGGTGCTCGGAAGCCAAGCCGACTTTCGACAAAAGTAAGGTAAACACTGGTGAGATAAGGCCTTTGCCGGAACGGATGCCGTAAATACTGCAGGGCATCGACAGCGGTTTCGGTATCGGTGGCGATGGCATCCCACGCAGGAAGCAGATGCTGAAAAAGATGCGAGGTGTTGAGGGGTGCCTCGACCTCGGTGGATGTGTCCGGCACTATCGCCTCTTCCAGCGCCTCGGTCAGGAAGCAGCTTTCAGGACTGTTGTGATGATGTCCGTCGCTGTCATGCCCATGGTGATGATGACTTTCCCCGTTGTATGCGTGATGACGCCCTGTCTCTTCCTCCCCAAAAAGCACAATCGCCACCGCCACCTTGTCGTGATGATGGTGGGGAATAGCAGAATGGGCCAATAGTATTACATTGGCTATCAGCAACATCACAATGGAGAACGTTCTCTTCACGATGAGAAAAATTTCGGCGCAAAAATACTTTTTTTCGCACATTATCGGCAAAATTTGAGCCGATGCCAACAGCGTGGCGACAATTCCAGGCTTCGCAAGAAACGCTACGAGAGCATCTTCAGCCCTACAATGGAGATGATGAGCGTGGTGATGAAAAACAGCCGCCAGAAGGTGGCGGGCTCGTGGAAGACGAAGATGCCCAACAGGACGGTGCCCACAGCCCCGATGCCGGTCCACACGGGATAGGCGGTGCCGATGGGGAGGCTTTGGGTGGCCTTGGCGAGCAGCGCCATGCTCAGCACCGAGAAGAGGAGGAAGCCCCCGATCCACGCCCACCACGCCGGGCCGTCCGCCAGTTTGGCCTGACCGAGGCAGAAGGTGAAGCCCATTTCACAGAATCCCGCTAATATCAAAATAATCCAACTCATGACAAAACATTGATTTTGAGGGCTGCAGGACTGTCCCGGCGTCTCCTTCCATCGAAGCGCAAAGGTATAAAATTCCTTAAATTCTTCGATGATTTATCGGAGAACTATCGAAGAACTATCGAACAAATGAGGACTCAATTCGCTGGCAGATGTATGCCAACGGTATGGCAACTGCTTGCCAACTGCTCCGCAGCGGTGAATCACCCCATCCCCCCGCCCGCGGACTTTCCCCGCGTCGCGACCCCCGCGATCCGGCCTCCCCGTGATTGTCCGCATCCGCCTCGAACAGTTGAGAGGGAAAAAAACTCCGCCGGCTTTATGCGACACACTTCAAAACCCCGTGCAGTCGGTGTCCTTGGAAGTTGATGCGTAAGCCCTGGGTGAACCCCGCGATGAACACGGAGAATCAAAAAATTTCTCATGTCACATTTTTGATATTTTTGCAACTAATATGGCAAAACGACCCTGACATGAGAGACCAACGAGAATCGGAATTCATGGAAATGCTGGCGCGATGCGAGCGGACGCTGTTCAAGGTGTGCCTGTTCTACACCGACCGGCAGCCCGAAAACGTGCGCGACATGTACCAGGACATTGTGTGCAACCTCTGGCAGGCGTGGCCGAGCTTCCGGCACGAAAGCAAGGAGAACACCTGGGTCTATCGTGTGGCGTTGAACACCGCTGTCGCCCAGCTGCGCAAGCGGAGCCGCACCCCCTCGTTCGTGCTGCTCACCGACGAGATGGTCGCCACCCTCACCGACCTCAAACACGAGGAACTCGTCGAAAGTCTCTACCGCCTGATCGACCTCTTAGGAAAAGCCGACAAGTCGCTCATTTTGCTGTACTTGGACAAGATTCCGTACGATCAGATAGCTGAGATTGTAGGCATCAGCGAGACCGCCGCACGGAAACGGGTGGAACGTATCAAACAGAAGTTAGTCATATTAAACACCGAAAACAATGGAAAAGACATTTGAACAGATAGAAGCGCTTTGGCAGCAGCAGGATGAGCGTCTGCAGCGCATCGAACACGTGCAGCAGGAGTCCGTGCGGCGGCTTTTGCACCGGAGCATCACCTCGACCCACCGCCGCTTCCTGATTGAAAACCTCAGTGCCGTGGTTCTGGGCATCTTGGTGGAAGTCTTCGTGCTCTCGAAGGCGGAGATGTGCTTCTCCAGCTGGAGCTTGGCTGTGCCCTACTTGATATTCAACGTTTTGTTCCTCGCCAGCATGGTGTGGTACGCAGTATGGGTGGTCCGCTTTTGGAAACATGACCCGCTGAACACACCCACCCTTGAAGCGATGCGTTTCGCAGACCGCTGGCATCTGGCGTTGAAACGTTCCACGATATGGGGATTCTGCATCGTCCTGCCCATTTGCCTTGCCGCAAGCTTTCCCGTTTTCGCCTACATCTTCTATCGCAAGCCGTTCCATTTTACCGATTTACAGTATCTTACGCCTCCACAGATTCTATTTTCCATGCTGTTTTACGCCGCCTGCATTGCGTATGCGATTTATGAGCTGAGACTGACCCGCGAGCTGAAAGAAAACCTGAAGATTTATGACGAACTATTAGATTAACGATATGTCTAAGATGGCTTTTAGCTATTAGCCATTAGCCAGCCAATAGCCAAAAGCTAATAGCCAAAAGCCAAAAAATCACAAACCTAACAATCAAATCAATATGAAAAAAATCTGTTTTTGTCTCCTGACCGGAATAATCCTCTTTACGGGCTGTCATCAAACCAAAGCCGTCCAGTACAATGTCAATCCCGATGAGGTTTTCGGGCAGGATTACACCGCCAAGGATTTCGGAATCTGGTATTTGTTAAGCTATTCTGATAATTTGTACAGCTCGTTGGTCAATGAGACGATGGAACGTTTGCCTGAGGAAAAGCAAATCGCTTGGGACAACCAAAACGGCCTGCGGTTGCCGTCTTCTGACACTGCCGCGTTCATGAACGCCCTGCGGACGGGCAAAATGCCGGTCTCGCCCGAAGGCAGCCAACTCATCCCCTGCTGGATTCTGATGTCCGCGCCGGAGGAAGAGCTGTACCAGTTCAATATGTGTTACGGCGACGCTTCGGGGAACCCCGTCATTGACGGCACGCACGTCAAAAAGGTCTCCGTCGAGAAAAGCGACTACACGGGAAGGTACGAAGTGCTGATGCAGTTCGATATGAGAACGGCGGATTTGTGGCAGAAGTTCACGGCGTCGAATGTCCACAAACGGATCGGGATGATGCTCGGCACCGACTGGCTGCTGAGTGCCCCGCAGATCATGTGCGAAATCGCGGGAGGTGCCTGCTGCGTCTCGGGTCCGTCGGAAAACGAGTGTTACGCCATCGCCACTATCCTGCAAGGGAACAAGTAGGCGGTAGCCGTTTTGGGGACTCCTGTTTACTTTTCCCCGACGATAAACTTGTAGATGTCCTCCTCGGAATAGGCCGCAGAGGTGATGCGGCGCACTTCCCGTCCGTTCTCAAAGAGGATGACCACTGGGATGGTCATTGCGTCGAACTCGCGGGCGAGGGCGTGGCTTTGGTCGATGTCGAACTTGATGAAACGATACCCCTTGCCGAGTCTTTTGGCAACGTTCTCAAGTCTAGGGTACATCAGGCGGCAGGGACCGCACCAAGTGGCTGTCATCATGCAGACCACCTTTCCTTTGGCCACCGCCTTGCGGAATCCGACAGAGTCCACCGCTTTGATGCCCTTGGTGTGCACGGGGGCGTACATCCCCGTCGTGTCGCCGCTGATTACGGGGTTGCCCTCATCATCCACGCTCATCGAGACGACTCCTTCCGAAGGCACGACAAACAGCGCGTCGTCCACCTTTCCCTGAACCACCGACACTAACTCGCTGACGGATTCAAACGAGCGCCCGTTCATCTGCATGTGTGTCACTTTGCGGACGGGCAGACCACGGCCATATTCAGACGGAATGTAGTAGGAGGTGTCGAGCCATACGGTGATTGATCCGGCCTTCATGTCATAATCGCTGTCGAGATGGATGCGGAGGCAGTGGTGTTCGCCAATGTCTTCAGTGGATAATGTATCGTCAAACGGCATGGCAAGCATGATGTCGGTATCGAAGTCGACGCTGCTTACGATGGGCTTGCCAAACATGCTCATAATGGTGTACATTTTCTTCTCCTCGGAGAGGTATAGTATCCGCATCTTGCTCATCGGCATGTCGGTCAGCTGGTCTTTGCCGCGGTAATAGACGGTGTAGTTCTGCGCTGACATGCCGTTCATGCTCATGCGGTAGGTGGCCACCCCTTCGAAGAGCGGCTGTGCACACAATGGGCCAACGGCCAACAGACAGGTCAATGCGATAATCAGCTTTTTCATTATACTTCTATTAAACATATTGCCGCAAAAATACACATTATCTCAATACTTATGGCTTCTCTTCGTTGAAATCTTATAATTTTACCGGCTGCAGCGTGCGTTTGCGTGAAACAATGGAAGCAAGATATATGACCAAGGCATAAGTCATCCTTTGCAAATCCGCGCAGTTCCGCGTGATCCGTGGAGATCTGCCCGCGCAGGAAGCCATTATGCCCGAATTTTTTCGTTGGTTTTGCTTTGATATATGAAAAATTCTTATTTTTGCAGCCAAGTAACATGTTATTGTTTTGAAATTAATTGATACAAAGATAAATAAGTAAATATTAAAGACTGAAAAACTATATAATTTCGTGACTATACTCCCGAATTTTATGGAAAAATCGGGAGTACACTCCACAAAATCAATGATTGTATGTATAAGAGGATTTTTGATATTGAGAACAAATTGGACGAGGGGATGTTCCTGTTTGGCGCACGTCAGACGGGCAAATCCACTTTGTTGAAAGAGCGTTTCAAAGGGGCTGTCTATTATGATTTGCTCAAACCGAATGTGAGAAGAGCTTTCAAACAAAACCCTGATTCCCTTTGGGAAGCTCTGCAAGACAAGCCAGCCGGCACGCTGGTGATAGTGGATGAGATACAGAAAGTTCCCGAACTGCTGGATGTGGTGCATTCCTTGATGGTCGAACGGGGCCTGTTCTTTATCCTCAGCGGTTCCAGTTCGAGAAAACTGAAACGTTCAGGAGCAAATACACTCGGAGGTCGCGCCATACCGGAAACCCTCTATCCGCTTGTGTGGCCTGAGGTGACGGATTTCCAAATCGACCGTGCCGTGCAGAACGGAATGATTCCCCGCCACTATATGGTGGAAGATGCCACCAAACGCCTCTCCGGCTACGTGAAGGTCTATCTCGATGAGGAAATCCGGGATGAGGGCGAGGTGAGAGAACTTGATGCCTTTGAGCGTTTTATGGAGGTCGCCGCCATTTCCGACGGGGAGATGCTGAACTATTCCAATATTGCCGCTGATTGTGGCGTGTCGGCCAAAACTGTCAAATCGTATTTCCAGATTCTTTACGATACGCTTATCGGGTACGAGATTCCCGCATTCAGGAAAGAAATCAAGCGGAAGATTGTCCAAGCTCCCCGCTTCTACTATTTTGACGTCGGGCTCGCCAACTACCTCATGGGCCGGCACTCGTTGAGGCGCGGCACCGACGATTACGGCCACGCCTTCGAACATTACGTGATGCAGGAAATCATCGCCCACAAAGGATACAACGACAAACGTGACGTCATTTCCTATTGGCACACCTACGACCAAAAGGAGGTGGATGTTGTCATCGGGGACGCGAAGGTGGCCATCGAAATCAAATCGACAGAGCACGTGGAAACCAAGCACAAGAAGGGGCTTAAAGCTTTCCATGAGGAACATCCGTATTGCCGCTTGCTCCTCGTGTCGCTCGATCCCATCACTCGCCGGTCCGGCGACACGGAACTCATCTATGTCCTGGACTTCCTGAAGATGCTTTGGGATGGTGAGATATTCTGATGTGAGTCATTATACAATTGTACCCGTTTAACCGTAGAGTGACAATTTCCCCGCAAAATAGCCATTTATAGGGATTCCTTTCTGACAGAAAATGTGCATTTTTGCGGCGTGAAAGATTAATGTAATGAATGCCATAATCATCGGAATACTGCTGCCGCTGCTCGGCACGATGCTGGGCTCGGCTTTCGTCTTCTTCATGAAAAAGGAGATCCCCGACAGGATGCAGAAGACGCTGTTGGGCTTCGCCAGCGGCGTGATGGTGGCCGCCAGCGTGTGGTCGCTGCTGATACCGTCGATCGAGATGGCGGGCGAGCGTGTGTTGCCGGCCGCCATAGGCTTCCTGGCCGGTATCGCGTTCCTCCTGCTGATTGACGAGCTGACGCCACACCTGCACAACGGCGCCTTATCGGCTTTGCCATCGGCTTCGTCCTGATGATGGTGATGGATGTGGTGTTGGGCTAGTCCGCAAATAGGTAGAATCCGTGCCGCGACCACATCAGCGACACAGGAACGCTTGACATTCCTCGCCGCCAAACTTGTTCTGCAAGATGAACGTACAGGCAATCCTATGTTTATTATGATGGCAAAAAGCCGAAAAGTGGCGGCTTGTCGGTTTTTCAAATAATCTTTCCCTCCCACAATTCTTTGAAAAAGTCCGTCACATAATACAAATCGACATCCCCGCTCCGTCGGGTGACCCGGTCGCGGGAAACTAAAATCTGCCTGACGTTGGGGTGCTCCTTGGCAAATTCGGCAAGACCTTTCTTGTGACTTGCTTGAACCGAATCGGTCGATTTGATTTCGATGGCCACCCGCGCATCCCCGATGACAGCGTCCACCTCCAGATTGTCGTACGTATGCCAATACGCCAACTTTTCCTCGCTATCGCTGCTACCGAGATACGCCACAATCTCCTGCATCACAAGATGCTCGAAAGCATGACCGTATTCAGGAGTCTTTGGGGCGAGATGATGACGGCCGGTCAGATAATTGGCGATGCCCACGTCAAAGAAATAGAATCGCGAGGCCTTGGTCAGTTTCCGTTTGATGACTTTCGAGAAAGCGGGCACCTCGAATCCTAACAAGGTGTCACAAAGTATCTTGTAATAAGCTTTGACCGTATTGGCTGAAACGCCACAATCCGCTGCCACATTCTCATAATTGAGCATCTCACCGTCCGAAATGGCAGCCACCTCCAGAAAACGGACAAAGTCATCCACGTTTTGAACAACGGCTTCTTCGATGATTTCATCCTTCAGGTAGAGTTCAATATAGGATTTAAGGCGGTTGCGGGCATTCGCGACCATATAGTGCCGTGGAATCATACCGTTTTGTACAGCTCTTTCGAGATCGTAATCCGGAATCTCCGCACTGACCAAAGGGAATAGCGTTTCAGGAATAGCCCGCCCACCGAGATTGTTGGCACCGCTCTTTTTCAACTTTCGGGCACTGGAGCCGCTAAGAATAAAGAAAAGCCCCCTGTTCACCATCAGCCAATGGACTTCATCCAACAAATCGGGTACTTTTTGGATTTCATCCACGATGACTAACGTCTCAGGCGGATAACGCAGCAACGATTCACGAAAAACTTCAGGGTGCTGACGGAAGCGATTTCTCAACTCAGAGTTCAGGAGGTCGAAGTAAACAGCCTTCGGGAATCGCTCTTTCAACAGCGTTGACTTTCCCACCTGACGGCCTCCGAACAAGAACATAGCCTCGTCCAAACGGTTCTCAATATCGAATATTCTATGGTACATAACGAACAAAATTTCCGCAGCGTCATTGCGGATTTTTCAGGAATATCCGCAACGACGCTGCAAAAATACAATAAATTTTGATTATGCAATAGTTGCCCGAAAAAATATTTTCACGTCAGGTTTGAGCACTTCGTTTCGGTGCCACACATAATCCGGCATTGTCGCTTTTCAGCCATCATCATTCCATTGGCGACAACCTCCACCCATTGTCCCCGTGGTAAATCATCTGGCGGGTCATGCCGCCGTCGATGCAGATGTTCTCGCCGGTGATGAAGCCGGCCTTGTCGGAGCAGAGATACAGCACCATATTGGCGATGTCCAAGGGATTGCCCACGCGGCCCGCCGGCTGCTGCACGGCATCGGGACCTTCATAGACGGTGTATTGGGTGTCGATCCAGCCCGGGGAGATGGAGTTGACACGCGCCTTCCCCGCCAGGCTGACCGCCAGCGCGTGAGTCAGCGCGGCGATGCCACCCTTGGCGGCCGTGTAGCTCTCGGTCTGCGGCTGGCTCATACGGTCGCGGGAGGAGGAGATGTTGACGATGGCGGCACCCTCCGCAAAGTGCGGGGCGAAAAGCTTGGCAAGGTAGAACGGGGCTGTCACGCCCACATTCAGGGCATACTGGAACTCCTCGTAGCTGCACTCCGCAAGCCCCCTCATCAGCGGCAGGGCATTGTTGACGAGGTAGTCCACGCGACCGTACTTCGCGATCACCTCCTTGGCGAACCGATCCAGCACATCCTTATCGGCAAGGTCGCCGATGAAGTGGTCGCCTGGCTGCTTGTCGATGACACAAACGGTGGCCCCGGCTTTTCGGAACTCCTCGACGATGCATCGTCCGATGCCCTGCGCGCCGCCCGTGACGACGGCAATCTTGTTGTAGAAATCCATAATGGTCAGATTTTTATTGCTTTAATCTAGTTCTTCAGCGAACGTACAACTTCTTTCGTGCGAGAGGGTTGCAGAAAGCCGGCACATCTCCCGCAACGATGTAGTCCGGGATGGTTCTCAAGGTTGGCCGTGTCCTATCGTCATGGTGACGTTTTGCTTTTCAACTTCTCCTTCGGCAGACAATATCTCTGCACCTTGAACCGCGTTGCCTGTGACAGTCAATTTATATTCAATATGTGAGCCGGCTTGACTCACTCCATCCACTGTGATGTTGTCACCCTGCCAAGTACCTTCCACATTGATAGGCACACAATAGTCACATCGCGTGACGACACCCGTCACATCGTTGCCGTTCTTATCCAACACCATACTGGCTTTGTCTTCACCAATGGTGCCCGTCAGACGGTAGTTTTGGGGATGACTTGCCATCAAGTCCGTTTCTTTCGGTGCCTTCACTTCCGTTGAATCCGCAACGGCTGCGCCAGCACTTTCTGCCTGCGTTTGCCTGCCACGACATGCTGTAAGCATTATCAAGGCAAAGATTATCAAAATACTTTTTCTCATATTCCTATCTTCTTTTGAGACGGCAAAGGTAAAAAAAATCAGCAAGCCCGAAACCTCTCTTTCGGAGTTGCAAAATGCGCTTGCAGAACCCTATGAATACCAGTCACTTACAATCCGATCGTAAAAAATTCATTTTCAATGTAACAAAATCGGCTTTTTTTGCGACCAATGGGGTGTGAAGGGAAATGTGTGTCAAATCCTGTGAACAATCATCAAAAGTAGTAGATATGAAACATTTAAGCATTAAAAACATCACCGTCCTTACCCTCGCCACCATCCTGATGGCGGCCTGCGGCAAAGACAACATGAACAAAGATGCTCTTGTCGGCCAATGGGTCAACACGGCGCAGACGTTCGAAATAACCATCGCAGGACAGGAGTACATCCCAGAAGGATGTATCTGTATGGAGTTCACAAACAACAAGGTGTGGATACTCGACTCACGAACGGACTGTCTCCCAGCGTGGCATCGTTATACTCTCTCGAAAAAATCCGGCAAATGGTGGCTGGAGATTCAAGGAGGTTGCTATAATGGAGGGGTGTTTATAGTGGAAAAGCTCACCAACGACGAGCTGGTGCTGGCACCGTTCTCCAGTGGAGTCGACTGGGACTTCCGCTACATCATGAAACGGGACGAGTCATCGATCTGGCCCAATTAGCCGTTTATTGCAACCTCCAACCGTTTTCCCCGTGGTAGATCATCTGGCGGGTCATTCCTCCGTCGATGCAGATGTTCTCGCCGATAATCCCTGTTTTTCGCAATGATTTGAGCCGATTCTCAGCGGAGGTTCTTCATTCGCGCCAACATCTCTACAAGTTGGGGTGCCGTGCAAAAATCATCTATCGGAAATCCGCGCAGATCCGCGCGATCCGTGGAGATTCCTCACACGGGAAGCCATCACTCCCGAATTTTACAGAAAAATCGGGAGTACACTCCACAAAATCATAAGGTTTGATGAAAAGATTCGCCAGTCCGGTGACACGGAACTCGTCTATGTCTTGGACTTCCTGAAGATGCTTTGGGATGGTGAGATATTCTGATGTGAGTCATTATACAATTGTGCCCATTTAACCGTAGAGTGACACTTTCCCCGCAAAATAGCCATTTATAGGGATTCCTATCTGACGGAAATTGTGCATTTTTGCGGCGTGAAAGAGTAATGTTATGAATGCCATAATCATCGGAATACTGCTGCCGCTGCTCGGCACGATGCTAGGCTCGGCTTTCGTCTTCTTCATGAAAAAGGAGATTCCCGACAGGATGCAGAAGACGCTGCTGGGGTTCGCCAGCGGGGTGATGGTGGCCGCCAGCGTGTGGTCGCTGCTGATACCGTCGATCGAGATGGCGGGCGAGCGTGTGCTACCGGCCGCCATAGGCTTCCTGGCCGGTATCGCGTTCCTCCTGCTGATTGACGAACTGACGCCACACCTGCACAACGGCGCCCTGAAAGCCGAGGGACCGAAATCAAAGCTCTCGCGCACGGCGATGTTGGCATTGGCCGTCACCATCCACAACCTGCCCGAAGGCATGGCCGTGGGTGTGGTCTTCGCCGGCGAAGCGCAAGGGTTGACCCTCAGCGCCGCCCTCGCGGTGAGCATCGGTATCGCCATACAGAACATCCCCGAAGGCGCCATCATCTCCATGCCCATGCACGCGGAGGGCAACTCCCGTATGAAGTCGTTCCTCATCGGCACCCTGAGCGGCGTGGTGGAACCCATCGGAGCCGTGGCCATTCTGCTGCTGGCTGGTGTACTCGGCGTGGCACTTCCCTACCTGCTGGCCTTCGCCGCCGGTGCCATGATGTATGTGGTCGTGGAGGAACTCATCCCCGAGACCGCCCAAGGCACCCACACCAACCTCTCCACGATTGGCTTTGCCATCGGCTTCGTCTTGATGATGGTGATGGACGTGGTGCTGGGGTAGTCCAACCCCAAAGGAGAAATCCCAACAGCAGATAGGGGTCTTTGGCGTTGAGCACAGACAAAAACGATTGCAAAAATGTTTTTTTGCAAAATAGCCATTTATTGGGATACTGTCATGACAAGAAAATCGGATATTTGCCGCTGGAAAAACGATCGGGAAGTGAAATGAAGAAAATATTGATACTTCTATTATTACTGATATTTGCCGTCGGCCTCAAAGCGCAGAAAAAACAGCTGTTTGATGGGGGGATGATGGTCCATACGGGCTACCTCATCGACAATATTCCGGCACTGGATTACAAAGCCAGCGGGATGTCTTTCGGACTTGGCGGCGTGCTGCGCTTCCACTTCGGCAATCACGTGCGCTTAGGTGGCGAAGGTTATGTCTCCACGCTCCCCCAGAAGCGCAACGGCAGCTATGTCCGCATGGGCTGGGGCGGCGTGGTGGCCGATTTCTACTGGCCGGTAAAACGGTGGAGTCCGTATGCCGGAGTGTGCGTGGGAGGCGGCAAAACGTCAACACTGCTCGTTCTCGACGGTTCCGACAGCGACTGGGAAGCCGAGACAAACGCGGTGGTACACAAAGAGCACTTTTTCTTCGTCAACCCCTACCTCGGAGTGGAGTTCGCGCTCACCGAAGCGGTCCACCTCACGCTCAAGGCCGACCATATCTTCCCCTTCAAAGGCGAAGCCGTGCCCAAAGGAGTGCGCATTTATTTCGGATTCGTGTTTGCGCATTAGCGGCAATCAGGATTGGGGTGCCTGCCGCTGTATTTCCACCTTCTTATTTCATCCCTTTGAACTCGAAGCCCGCCTGCTCCACGGCTTTGCGGACATCGTTCTCGCTTGCGGTGCCCGTGACCACAAGCGTGTTGGCGGCCGGGGTGGCCTCGCAGGTCTCAACGCCTTTCAACTTGCCCACCGACTGCTCGACGGCGGCCTTGCAGTGGTTGCAGTGCATACCCTCGACGGCATAAAACCGCTTCGGCACGAACACATGCAGGACTCCGGCGATGAGGAATCCTAACAGCAGATAGGGGCTCATGGCGTTGAGCACAGACAGAAACGATAGCAAAAAATTACCGATGGTCATATCACTTCATTGCTTAGCTGCAAAATTCCGCAACCCAAGCTTTTCGCCTGAATTTGTGCCAATGACTACTCCAACCGTCCAAACTTCATTTCCTCCCCTTGTTTGTCGTACTGCTTGCGCTTGCCGATGGGAGGCTCCGTGAGGGTGATGCGCACCACGGCCGTCCGTTCGAGGCTGCGGACAATGGCAGCATCGAAAGCGTCCATGTGCTTGGGGAGGAAACGTTGGCAGATGACCTGCAGACCTTCGATCTTCTCTTCGCGGTCGGTCACCATCTCTGCCTTTCCAACGGCAGTTGCTGATTTGTACTGCAGCGTGAAATTGCCGTCTTTCGGACCAACGGTAGGCGCACATTTCGTGACGGCCGACAGGAAGACCGTCGGACAGTGTGCTATGCAGTCGAGCTTTTCACCCTCCAAGGCACAATGGAAATAGAACGTCCTCTCATCTGTCCGCGCCAACGACAGGGGTAATCCGTAGGGTGTTCCATCGGGACGGATGAAACTGACTGTCACGTATGGAGCCTTGTCCAACACCTCCAATGCAAAGGTGGCATCCATTTGGCGGCTTGATTTTCTCATATAATTATACTGTTTTCTCTATAGGAATAGCATTTCATTAAAACCTTGCCAGCATCATCCGTGAAACCGGAGATGCTGGACGTAGGTTTACAGATCAAAGACGGGAAAGGTTACAAGAAACCTTAGATACCGAACAACTTCATGTCCTCTTCTACCGTGCTGATTCCGCCTATACCGAAGTTCTCGACGAGCACATTGGCCACATTGGGCGAGAGGAATGCGGGTAAGGTCGGGCCAAGGTGGATGTTCTTCACACCAAGGCTCAGCAGGGCCAGCAGCACAATGACGGCCTTCTGCTCGTACCACGCGATGTTATAGGCGATGGGCAGTTGGTTCACATCGTCCAAACCGAACACTTCCTTGAGTTTCAATGCGATAAGAGCTAAAGAATAGCTGTCGTTGCACTGGCCTGCGTCCAACACGCGCGGGATGCCACCGATGTCGCCTAAGGCGAGCTTGTTGTATTTGTATTTGGCACAACCCGCCGTCAGGATGACGCAATCCTTGGGCAGCGCTTTAGCAAACTCGGTGTAGTATTCGCGGCTCTTCATGCGACCGTCGCAGCCCGCCATCACCACGAACTTGCGGATGGCACCGCTCTTCACGGCCTCCACCACCTTGTCGGCGAGGGCAAACACCTGCTCGTGCGCGAAACCGCCCACAATCTTGCCCGTCTCAATCTCCTTCGGGGCCTGACAGGTCTTGGCTAATGTGATGATTTCGCTGAAGTCTTTCTTGCCGTTGGCATCGGCGGGGATGTGCTTCCAACCCGGGAATCCCGTGCTGTTGGTGGTGAACACGCGGTCTTTGTAGGTGGCGCTGCCGGTTGGCGGCACGATGCAGTTGGTAGTGAACAAAATAGGACCGTTGAAGGCTTCAAACTCCTCGCGTTGCTTCCACCAAGCATTGCCGTAGTTGCCCTTCAGGTGGGCGTATTGTTTAAGTTTGGGATAGTAGTGTGCAGGGAGCATCTCGCTGTGGGTATAGATGTCGATGCCCGCGTCCTTGCTCTGCTCCAGCAGTTGCTCGATGTCGTTCAGATCGTGTCCGCTGATGAGGATACCCGGACGGTTGCCCACTCCGATGTTCACTTCTGTGATTTCGGGGTTGCCGAAAGCGGTGGTGTTGGCTTTGTCGAGCAGGGCCATTGCCTTCACGCCCCATTCGCCGGTCTTCAGCGCAAGGGCGGTGAGCTCGTTGGCATCGTTGCAGGTGACAAGCTGTCCGAGGGTTTGCAGGATAAACTCGTTGATATCGCTATCAACCTGACCAAGGCGGGCGGCATGCTCCAAATAGGCGGCCATACCTTTGAGACCGTACATGGTGAGTTCTTTCAGCGAGCGGATATCCTTGTTGCTTTCAGCGAGGATGCCCACGGTTTGCGCTTTCTCATCGTATTGTTCGCGAGTGCCGTTCCATTCCAAAACATCAAGTTTGGGCAGCTCAATACCTTGCTTGTTGGTTACGCGATCTTTGAACATATCGCGGATTTCCAAGCCCTTGTCAATGCGGGCGTAGATGCTCTCCATGTCGAAATTGGCGTTGGTAATGGTGCAGAACAGCGCGTCGTTCACAAAAGCGTGGATGCTCTTGCGGAAGTCGCAATAGTCGTGACCGCAACCATGTTGATGGTGATTGGCGATAACGCCAAGTCCTTTGATGACATAAATCAGAAGGTCTTGTGCATGAGCTACTTGCGGGGTCTTTCCGCACACACCTGAAATCTTGCAGCCGGCGCATCCGGCAGTTTCCTGACACTGGAAACAAAACATTTTCTCGTTCATAATGTATAAGGTTTAAATTAATACTGAATTCTGGTGGCAAAAATACAACCGCCCCACAACGTGAAGCGTAACATTTGTTACCAGACGCATTTTTTTGTTATTTTTGCCGAAAATTATGGGTATGGAGGAACTGAAACGAATCAAGCTCTTTGCAAAATGCGGCGACGAGGCCTTGGAATGGCTGTTGAACCAGCCTTGCCGCCGGCAGGAATACCCGGCCGGAAGGCGCATGTTCAACCCCGGCGACCCATGTCGGGCGTTGATGGTGCTTGTGGAGGGTCAGGCCGAATCGCGGATGATGGGCGAGGAGGGGCGCGAACTGCTTGTTGACCGCCTGAAAGCCCCGATGCTGCTGGCACCGGTGTTCCTTTTCGCTACCCCCAACATCATTCCCGTTGAAGTTACCGCAGTTACGGACTGCGTCGTGTGGCACATCAACCGCGAAGCTTTCTTCGAGTTCATGCAGCAAGAGCCGACCGTTCTCCGTGCCTTCTTGGAAGAGCTTTCCGCAAAAGGTCATTTCCTGAGCGGCAAGATGCGCTCTTTTGCGGTAAAGGGACTGAAAAACCGTGTCGTCGAATATCTTGAGACGAATGGCAGCATCACCTCTGTGGCCGATGTCGCCCAGCAATTAGGCGCCACAAGGCCCTCGCTCAGCCGCGTGCTTTCTGACATGATGGACGAAGGGCTTGTGGTTAAGGATGGGAAGGGATACAGGAAGGCTTAGGGAATAAACGCAGCTGTCACATCTCCGCCGTGAACGACTGCTCGCAGGTTTGCGGGTGGTTGAGACCAGGGAGGATATCGAACATAACATCACCTCAAAGGCACGAAAATCCTTGCAGCACTCATTATCAGTGTAATACCAAATTATTTGTGTTTGAAAGATTAATTTATGAATGCCATAATCATCGGAATACTGCTGCCGCTGTATTTCCGCCTTCTTATTTCACCCCTTTGAACTCGAAGCCCGCCTGCTCCACGGCCTTGCGGACATCGTTCTCGCTTGCGGTGCCCGTGACCACAAGCGTGTTGGCGGCCGGGGTGGCCTCGCAGGTCTCAACGCCTTTCAGCTTGCCCACCGACTGCTCGACGGCGGCCTTGCAGTGGTTGCAGTGCATGCCCTCGACGGCGTAAACCACCGTCCCGGCTTCGGTTTCCTGTTTCTTGAATTTGTCAAAGAATTTCATACCCAGTGCAATTATGATGAATAAAACTAATAATGACGAACATACAATTTTGAACACGCTGGGCGCGGCGGCCTCGGTGTGACAACAAGCACCGTGCATTCCGCAACTTTCGGACATGCCGACGACATTGATGCCGAAAGCGTTGATCAACAACCCGAACAGAATGGAAAAGCCCACGATGGTGAGCAGATAGATCCACGTGAAACGGCTGCCCATCGACTTTTTCACCACGAGGATGGAGGCGATGTTGACTGCCGGACCGGCCATCAGCATCACCAAGGCGGCGCCGGGCGAGAGGCCTTTCATCATCAGGGCCGCAGCCACGGGGATGCTGCCGGTGGAGCAGATGTACATCGGCACCGCCACCACCAAGATGACCAGCATCTGCAACAGCGGCTGGCTCCCGAAGGAGAGGAAAAACTCGTCGGGCACGGCCACATTGATGAGGGCGGCCACCAACAACCCGATGACCAATCTCAGCCCGATGTCTTGAATCATGTCGAAGTAGGCGTACTTGAGCACGCGCCACAGCCGATTGCCGCCTTCCACCTGACAAGATGCATCAGCAACATATTCTCCCTCGTCGGCTTTCACGAAACGGTTCACCAGAAAGCCGCCACAGATGCCGGTGACCAGTGCGGCCACGGGGCGCACGATGGCGAAACCCAGCCCCATCAACGAGAAGGTGGCCAAGATGGAGTCGATGCCCGTCTGCGGCGTGGCAATGAGGAACGAGGCCACCGCCCCTTTCGAGGCACCTTCGTTCTTGAGCCCGACGGCCGTGGGGATAACCCCGCACGAGCAGAGCGGCAACGGGATGCCCAGCAATGCCGCCCACAGCACGGAAAGCTTGTTGTCGCGGGACAGATACTTGGCATAGAACCGCTTCGGCACGAACACATGCAGGACTCCAGCGATAAGGAATCCCAGCAGCAGATAGGGGCTCATGGCGTTGAGCACAGACAGAAACGCATTGCAAAATTCTCCCGCAGTCATTTTATTGTCAAAGGGTTAGACAAATTTATACCAATTCTTGTTTTGTGGCAAAGATACTTATTTTTCTGAAGTGACAAAGTCCAAAATCAGGCATTTGAAGATCGACTCTTCACTCCCATCCGCGCCAGCATCTTGATGCCATACACCGGCCAGTAGGGCACCTTTTCGATGCCCGTGCGCACCCGTGGGATGTCCAACAGCAGGAACGCCGTCGTCATGAAGCCCGCCGCCCATATAATCTGCCCGAAAATCTGCTTCAGCGTCACCGACATCATCGAATGGAGGTAGTAGCCGTTCATGAACCCGTTCATGTCGAACTGCTGCATATCCACGCCCGTCAACGTCAGGTACGAGCCGTATCGCGACATGTTGTCGGCCATAAAATGCTGGAACAGCGAGGTGTAGAGTCCGTAGCCCGAAGCACCGGCGAGGTACATGTGGATGACATTGAAGATGAACAGTGCCATAAAGAAGTGTTCCAGCTCGTGCACCGACTCGTGGAGCGACCACATCAGCGACACCGCCAGTACCGCGTAGGCGCACCCCCGGAACACCAACGCCCAGCGGTAGGCCGTAATGGGCACGTTGAGGTCCATCAGGAAGTACATCCGTATCGCATATACCGTGATGCAGGCGAAACCGATGGCAAAAAGTTTCCACACTTTCCACTTCCTGTGCCCGAGCCAGAAAAGCGTGATGACGACGCCGGCATACACGCCCGGCAATGACCACAGGCACAGCCCCGTCTTGGTGTGCTCCTCCAATCCGCGCACCTCGCTCCAGTAAATCTCCTCCAACGTGTGCTCCGCGCCGAGCAGCAATTCCGCCACCACGGTGACTAACAAGATGGCCACCACGTTCTTATAACGGAAGATCTCCAACGAGATGTACGGTTTCTCGACCGTCTTGAGGCGATAGAGGATGAACGCCAGCAGGATGAGCGCGAGGGCGACAATCCAGCGCAGGCGGGGTGACCGGAGCCACATCAGGTAGTCGCCATAGACGAGGAAGTAGCTGACCATCAGCATCAACACGCTCAGCAGCAGCCCGGTGGTGATGTCGATGCCCTTGAGCGGCATCCGCTGCGGCATCGGACAGAAGGGCTTGCAGAGAGTGAGCTGCACGAGGATGACAAAGCACATCGTGCCGATGGTGAGCACGTGCATCATCTGCCACGGGAGGTGGAAGGCGACCACGGAGGCCACCCACGCGCTGCCCGTGATGGCGGTGAGCAGGACGATGTGCAGCACGGGGAAGAAGACCCCGAAGTCGCGCGGTGGCGTGATCCACAGCTGGATGTTGCTCATACACTCGAAGGTGCCTTGTATCTTCGCGATGCCCGCGATGAAACAGACGGGCAGGAGAATGGCCATATTGGTGGTGCTCATCGTGATGAAATTGCAGATTCCGATTACCGCCGCCGCGCCGCAGAGCAGCTGCTGGTTGGTGAAGCGGAACTTCATCCGGAAGAGCATCGGGAACCAGACCGCCATACCCGCCAAGCCGGTGTAGAGCAGCATTAGCAGGTCCTCGATCATCAGGTTGGTGGTGCCGCGCACGGCCTCCAATGCACCGAGATAGACCCCGCCGGAGAACTGGATGCACATCACCTGCGCGAGGTAAATCCACGGTTGGATGCGTCGCGGCACGAACGCCCGGAACATGGGCATCATAAAAGGATGGTTGGTCTGCATAACGTTAGTATTTCACCTCGCACTCCACACTGTAGCCCGCCTTGAGCTTTTTCAGATCCTCCGCGCTGTTCTCATCGAGGGCGATGCGGACAGTGAGCCGTTGCTCCACCTTGACGAAGTTGCCGGTGGCGTTATCGACGGGCAGCAGCGAAAAAGCGCTGCCGGTGGCGTCGGAAAGACGCTCCACGCGACCTTTGTACTGGTGGTCGGGAATGGCATCCACCACGATGTTGACCTCCGCACCGTCCTTGATATGAGGCAGTTGGCTTTCGCGGTAGTTGGCCTCCACCCATTTCTGGTTCTCATCGACGATGCTGACGAGCGTCTGCCCCGGGTTGACCAGCTCGCCGACGTTGATGTCGCGCGCGCCGACCACACCCGAGTGGGTGGCGATGATGTAGCAGTATGACAGGTTGAGCTCGGCCAGCTCGACGGCCGCCTGCGCCAACTTCACCGCTGCTTCGGAGGCGGAACGACCGTAGCCTTGTTCGTCGGCCACATTCTGCTGCATATCGATGGTGTGACAGATCTGCTCGTAGCGGGCTTTAGCGGCGAGGTAGGCGGTGTGGTTCTGGTCGTACTGGTGCTGCGAAACCCCGCCGGTGTGCAGCAACTGTTCGTAGCGGTGGTCGTCGCGCTGGAGGTTCTCCATATTCACACGGGCCTCCTCACGCAGCGACTGTGTGGCGTTGATGTTGCTGGCGGCGCTGAGCACGGACGAGCCCGCCTGTTTGCTCTGCTGTTCGGCACGGGCGAGGTCGCTACGGGCTTGCGCGAGACGGAGTTTGTACTCGCTGTCCTCCAAGATGACGAGCGTGTCGCCCTCGTTCACGTGCTGGTACGCCTCGAAGCGGATTTCGCGGATGAATCCCTGCACGCGGGTGTTCTGCGGGGCGATGTACTGGCACACGCGGGCGTTGTCGGTGTATTCCACGTGCCCGAAATGGGTGAATTGAAGCACCACGTAAACGATTCCCGCTATCAAAAGCAGGATGATCACAGCATTGTAGATGTAGGAACGGAGTTTTGTCTTTTCCATAAAGCAGTCCTATAATTTGTTAATAATCAGTGGAATATTATAGGGCTACCCCTCGCCTTTACCAAGGCTCAAAAACGGCGGCAAAAGTACGATTTTTTTCGTTTTGAACGTCCAACGCAGTCGGCGACTTATACTTCTGTGAGCAGAAATCCCATATAGAAAGGGAGAGTGAGCAGCTGCCCATCACGTCCAATGTTATAATCGCCCAACTTGATAGCATCCGTGACGTGATAAACTTCCGGATGCTTCAATATGGTTTTGGTGCTTTTCACATTGCCCGACGACGCTTTCACTTCCAGCAATGTGCATTTTCCTTTATACCGGATGACAAAATCCACTTCCAACCCCGAATCTTTATGAAAATAGTAGAGTTTTCTGCCCATTTTGGACAATATGTCTGCCATAAGATTCTCATAGATGGCCCCTTTGTAACCCAACAAGTTCCCTTTCAGCACATCTGCTTGGGTTCCATATTCCAGCATGGACAAAAACAGACCAGTGTCCTGCATATACACCTTAAAGACATCCTCCTTGGCGTTTCCGTCCAAGGGAAGTTCTGTAACAGACAGATTATAACAGCGTTTTGCAATTCCGGCATCCTCAATCCATTGCAAACTTTCATAGTATTGGGCTGCCCGACCACCCTTCTTTATCACAGAATATTGAAATTTCTTGTTTTCCTTGCTCAGTTGTTTGGGGATGGATTCGAAACATTCCCGAATACGGTTTTTGAAAGAATCATCCGCATACTTGACCATATCATCCTTATATTCGTCAATAATACCGCGTTGAACATCAACCACTTGTGATATGTCGTGCGTGGAAATGAACGTGTTTACCGCCTCGGGCATTCCTCCCACGACCGCATATTGCCTGAGTAGATCGATCATTCTTTTATGTATGGCCGCTGTCACTGGTGTTTCTGTTTCAAAATGCTTTTTCAACAAGGCGATAATTTCTTCATTTATCCCGTTTGCCCATAAAAATTCTTCAAAATCAAGAGGAAACATCTCCACGATGGTCTCATAACCGACAGGAACAGACGAACCCTTGTCCTTCTCTTTCCTCTTGTTTTTGCTCCCATAACCTTTAACTCCCAATAACGACCCTGTACAAATGACATCATAGCGGCCGTCCATTTTGAAATATTTCAATGAAGTCCTCGCTTCCGGACAATCCTGAAGTTCATCAAAAATCAGGCAAGTCTCGTTAGGGATAAACTTCGCATTTTCAATTATGGCAGACAAGTTCATAATGATGGTGTCCACTGTTTTGGCACCATAAAAGGCCTCCTTGAAATCAGGATTCTCCACAAAATCCACATATACAAAATGGTTGTAGTGCGTCTTCACGAACTGTTGAACGGAGTATGTTTTACCACATTGCCTTACACCTTTGATTACCAAAGGTTTATGATTGCTATTCCTTTTCCATTCTTTCAAATAGGATTCAATCTTTCTTCTTAACATGACATTTTTTCAAATGAGTTTTGACGGCAAAGATACACTTTTTCAAGGGAGTTTTTATTGATATAGCACACTTTTTCAAGGGAGATTTTGTATATATTTGAGAATACGAATGTTATGAATCAAAAAAAGTATTCAGCCGCCATCTTTCCATTGGCGACAACTTCCACCCAATGTCCCCGTTAAAAACACTCTTCCGTGGCAAATTCGTACTGCGAAATGAATATCTGCTTGAAAGCGTGCAGGTTGTTTTGTTCCGCATCGGTGCAAAAATAGTGTTTTTCCGTGAATTATCGGCCCAGCCCGCACCGATAATCCCTGTTTTTCGCAATGATTTGAGCAGATTCTTAGCGTGAATTCTTCATCCGCGCCAGTGTCTCCACCAGTTGGGGTTCGAGCAAGAAAAGGCAGAAGAATTTCGTATTATCTAAAACAACAACGGCACGTTTGAAAGAAATGCTTATTTTTGCGGACTGAAAAACAGGAAGATGGAAGAAGTCCAGCCCAGACAATATCCCCGTTATGTTCGGACTATCCGCCGAAGCAAACGCAAATTATCCATAGTGTCAAGATGGTATCTCCGTCTTGCCATTATTACTTTCATCATTCTTGTAGGCCTTTTTTTGGTCTCTTTGTTTGATAAGGGCTCAATGCTTTCTCTTTTTAAAAGGCCGTTCGCTTATCTCATATCTTTGGGCATTGCCTTGTACTATTCCCTCATCAACAAGGGGAGCTTAGTGGAATCTGTAAGTGTTGATTATTTGAGACGGGAAATCAGAGTCGTACATTCCACGCTTTTGAATCGTCAGCATAAAGTGGTGGTTCCATTCGAAGGGATGAGTTGGTCTGTGCTTCCAGGCGGATACAGTCTCGACAGACTTCGGATTTTCCCCAAGCAAGGAAACCGAATAGTGATTTGTGAGGGTGGGCTCGGATGGACGGGAGAGGATGTCGATCGATTGGAATCTGCTTTGTCAAGGATAGTGGAGCGGGAGCATTGGCTTTTGAAGATGTAGAAACAAGTCTTTTGACCCTACTATTCCGTAATGTTGCCGCCAGACCAGGTCTGATTCATAGTGATTGTTTCCGAGTAATAATCTATGGAAGAAAGCAAATCCCCATTCCAAACTTCCTGTACGTTTTTACGTTGCAAAAATGCGCATTATCTAATACTTATGGCTTCTCTGCGTTGAAATATTATAATTATAATTGTATCGGCTGCAGCGTGCGTTTGCGTGAAACAATGAAAGCAAGATATAAGGCAAAAATCATCTATCGGAAATCCGCGCAGATCCGCGCGATCCGTTGAGATTCCTCGCTTCACGCCGGATTCTTCACCCTGACCTTCGACCACGTCTGCAGCACCACCGAGACGATGATCAGCGCGATGCCGAGGACAAACGAGAAGTTCAACTCGTGGTATTCCTGGAAAATCAACATCGCGAGGATGATGCTATAGACGGGCTCCAGATTGTAGGTGAGGTTGACCGTGAAAGCGTCAATCTTCTGCAGGACAATGATTTGCAACAAGCATAACCCGATGGTGCAAACCACCACCATAAAGGCCATGTAGGGGTAGTCCATACCCGTCGGAAGGAACTTCCCGATAGGCAGGAAGGCGTTGTAAACTGGCAGGATGACGCTGAGGACGACAATGCCGCCGACCATCTCCCAGAAGAGCATATTCTTGGCTTCATAGTGCTTGCCGACGTGTTGGTTGGCGATGGCGAACAGGGCGTACAAGGCCGAGGAGACGATTCCCAAGGCAATGCCCAAACGGTATCGGGTGTCGAACTGGAAGATGAGATAGACACCGCATACCGTGAGAATGCTGAACAGGAACTCGCGCACGGAGAAGCGGTGCCGGTTGATGATGGGCTCGAGAAGCGCGGTGAAGAACCCGACCAAGGAGAAGCAGACCACCCCGATGGAGACGTTCGACGCCTTGATGCTGGCGTAGAAGAAGATCCAGTGCAGGCACAGCAGCACGCCCACGCCGCCCATCCGCGCCATATCCTTGAAACGGAAACGCCACATCTCTTTTCGGAGGAGCAGGAACAACGCCATCATGGCGGCGGCCCACGTCATCCGGTGACAAACGAGCACCACGGGATCCAGCTCGATGAGCCGTCCCAGCACCCCGGTGAACCCCGCGATGAACACGGAGAGGTGCAGCAGCAGGAAACCTTTATGGTCTTTAATCGTCAAGTTGGATTATCTAAAAATTTGATCCATCATTCTCTTCCAGCCATTTCTCCAAAATCGCGCAGTACTTGTCAGTCTGCTCCACAAAGCAGGTGTGACGGGCGCCTTTGAAAACCTCCCAACGGCTGTTCGGGATGTTCTCGTAGAGAGAGGCGGCCACCACCGGGGTGCAGATGTCGCGGGTGCCGCTGCAAATCAGACAAGGCTGTTTGATTTCGTTGAGGCGGTCGGTGTATTCGAAATCGGCCAAGTTGCCCAGCGGCTGGTACTCGTTGGGACCCCAGCCGTAGAGGTAGGCTTCGTCGCCCGCACGCTTGGGACGACGGATGCATTCGGGCGAATTCTCATCGACACTGATGACGTAACGCTCATAATAGTGGTCGTTGGCGCGAAGATAGTCGGGGTCGTCCCATTTGCCTGAGGCTTCGGCACGACGGATGGCCTCTTGGTCCTCCTCCGGCATATATTTGATGAGACGGTGCTGCTCGCTGGCCCATAGCGAACTGGAAGCGTGACCCGAAGAAAGAATCACCGATTTGATGCCTTCTGGCTTACAATCAATGATATAGGCAATGGCCTGCATGGCACCCCACGACTGACCGAGCAGGTGGATTTGGTCAAGGTGCAGATACTCGCGCAGGGCGATGAGCTCGTTGATCCAGGTCTCCTGGGTCCACAACTCGGGATGCCCGTCGAGATAGGAGTTGCCGCATCCGATCTGGTCGTAAGAAATCACCTGACGACCCGTGTCGGCGATACGGTCCAGCACTTCGAAATAGTTGTGCGTGCTGCCCGGTCCGCCGTGCAACAGCAGCAACGCCGGCTTGTTTGACGGTTCGCCGACGATGCGGTAATAGGTTTGATAGCCCAAAAAGGGCATATATCCTTCGCTGATAAGAGGTTGTTTCATAATAAGAAAGGTTTTATGGCCGCAAAAATACCACTTTTTCGCGAATCATAGGCTCAAACCACACCGATAATCCCTATTTTACAATGATTTGAACCGATTCTCAGCAAGGATTCTTCACATTTGTTCATCATTTGGCTTCAAATGTCTGGCCGTGGTCTTCAAAATAAAACTTGTCGTTGCTCACAAACAGTTTCTTTCCGTGGATGTCGTAACGGTTCACCCGATGAATCATATACGCGTCGCAAAAATAGTTGATATAGTTGACAATAGCGGTGGAAGTGATGTTCTCTCCTTGCGATTTCATGTACTTTGCAATGCTATTGGAGGAGATGAGCTTTCCTATGTTGTCTGCCAGAAAACACACGAGGTTTTTGAGGTTTGGTGAAACCGCATGAACTCCTCATAACTCCTCTTTTAGTTGCTTATTTCGTACTGACGTTAATTATAAGTCGTCCACGACCTCACGCAGGAGTCGTATCACATCATCGGCGGAAATCTGGTTGAACAGGTCGGCATCCTGAAGCAGGGCATCGGCCATGGAACGTTTGTTTTGGTGCAGACGCAGAATCTTCTCCTCTATGGTTCCGGCGGCGATGAGACGGTAAACGGTGACGGGTCGTTGCTGCCCGATGCGGTGGGCACGATCGCTGGCCTGGTCTTCGATGGCAGGGTTCCACCAGGGGTCGAGATGGATGACGTAGTCGGCGGCGGTGAGGTTAAGCCCCAGACCGCCGGCTTTGAGGCTGATGAGGAACAACGGCTCGTCGCCTGTTTGGAACTGCTTCACCAACTTGCTGCGCACTTGCGCCGTCGTGCTTCCGTCAAGGTAAAGGTAGGGAATTCCCGTTTTGTCCAACTCCTCGCGCACGAGTGCCAGATGGCTTGTGAACTGGCTGAACACCAACGCTCTGTGCCCTGACTCCCGAAGGTTGGCGACAAGTTCGAGAAAAGCCTGTGTCTTGCTTGACGGGATGTCCAGTTTGGCGTTGACGAATCGCGGATGACAGGCGGCCTGCCGCAGACGGGTGATCTCGGCCAAAGCCTGCAACGTACTGTTAGAACCTTTCTCTAAGTTGGCGATGGCCTGCTGCCGCAAATTGTCGTAGAGGGCTTTTTCCTCTTCGCTGAGTTCCACCCGCAGCGTGATATCCGTCTTTTCCGGCAACTCATTCAGCACATCCTCTTTGGTGCGGCGCAGCAGGAAAGGGGAAAGTATGCGGCGCAACAGCCGTTGTCTTTCCTGGTCGTGGTCCCGCTCAATGGGCAGGATGAAACGGTCGGAGAACTGCTGGAAAGAGCCCAGCAGACCCGGGTTGGCGAACTGGAAGAGATTCCAGATTTCACTCAAGTGGTTTTGCAACGGGGTGCCGGTCAGCATGAGGCGGAAGTCGCCCTTCAGGTTCATGGCACTCTTGGAGGTCTGTGTGTCGCGGTTTTTGATGGAGTGTGCTTCGTCAAGGGTGATGGTCGTCCACGTGCAGGAAGCCAGCAGTTCGCCTTCCGTCACCAACAGTCCGTATGTGGCCAGCACCACATCGCTGGCTTCAGACTCTTTGACCATCCGTTCACGGTCAGTGCCGGGCGCGTTCAGCACTTTCACGGTGAGTGCCGGGGCAAACCGCATCAGCTCTTGCTGCCAGTTTAGCAGGACGGAGGTAGGCATCAGCACCAACTGAGGCCCGAGCGAAGCCCTCGACTGCATCAGGGTGATGCTCTGTAGGGTTTTGCCGAGTCCCATGTCATCGGCGAGACAAGCGCCAGCCCCCCAGTGCGCCAAGCGGCTCATCCACCGGTAGCCTTCCTCTTGGTAGGGACGCAGCTCCGCATGGATGTTGGCGGGCAGCGGAAATGTCATGGTGTCGGCCTCCCGGATGCGGTCAATCATTTCACGGAAAGTCTTGTCGGCTTTGATTTTGACACCCACCTCTTCCAAATCAGCTAATTGCATACCGTTCATGGCGGCCACTTTCAGTTTTTTGCCACCACGTCCCAAAAGCATCTTTTCAATGGATTGGAGTTGGCGGCGCAGCTGCTCACTGACGGCGATAAATTCGTCCCCTTCCAACCGTATGAAGTTGCCCTCGGCATCGCGAAGTCGTTCCATCAGCTCGGCAATTTTCATCTTCTCGCCCGCACCGATTTTCACGTCGCCTTCCAACTCGAACCACTGTCCGGCGGAACTGATTTTCAGCTGCATGGCATCACCCATGATCACAGGCCGCAGGACACGCATTTTTACGCCTTGAGGCCACTCCGCGTATGCCGCTTCAGGATGCTGTCGGATCTGTTCAAGCAGACCGAGGCATCCGGCGGTGTCGAGCAGCCAGTGGTTGTCGTCAATCTGGTCACCGTCGAGTCTGCTCAAGATAGCCGTCACGGTTGTCTCGTTACGGCTTTCGGCGGCCATGTCACGCTCCGTCTGCACACGCTCGCCGTCAATAGTGGTACTCACAATCTCCATGCCTTTGCCGGGCTTTTGGTAGGGAGGATTGTCGCCGAAAGGTTTCACTGCCAAGTGGATGCTGAACTCCTGATCCTCATCGGGTGCAATCTGGACGGCAATCAGTGGTGAGGCTTCCACACGCTTGAGGTCGGTGGCGTTCTTCATCAGCGGACTCATCACCGTGAAGTCACTGCTCAGATCCTGCAGCATGGCAGTGAGCCTGCTTTTGCTTTCGGCGGGGAAAACGGAGATGTTGCGCAGGAGTTTCAAAATCTTCAATTGGTCGCCGCTGACGTGCGTCACCGTGATTTGCTTGTCGCCTTGTTCCGTGACGCAGTAGTCGCAGTGAATATTGTTCGTGTCAATGTTCGAGCGTATGGAGAAACCTTCCTTGTAAGGCTGCACCTGCAGTTGCAGCGGTTCCTCCACAATGTCGATGCGTCCGCCGGTCTGCTCCGAGAACACACGCGGACATCCCGCCAATGCAGCGATAACCTCGTTGCCCTCCAGACTGTAGTCCGAGCCGCCCCACCCATAATTGTAACTGTCCACCAAAGAGGCCACTTTTCGATCCTGCGGGTTCAGACACTCTTCGAAGCCGAAATTCTTTAAGGCAATGTAACGCCCTTTGCTCCAGGTCTTTCCACCGTCTTTTGATTTCTGTAGTTTGGGGCGCACCGTGTAGTTGTCGGTATCCAACATATAAATGACCCTCTCCTGCTCCATGTCTGGGGAGGATTTCTTCTGGGTATTGCCGGAAGTGCTGTTAATTTTCAGAATCTGGTCAATCACGCGCTCCCATTGTGACGTTTTCTTCACCTCGGGCATAAGCGGAGTGGCGATGCCTGTTTGGGTCTGTAGCAGCTTCCGCAAGGGTTTCAGCTGGTCAAAATCGTCGCAGAAGAGGCGTTTCAGATAGACGAAATCGCTTTTAGAGACAATCTCACCTGCATCGTTGATGGCTTCGGGTTCGGGGTCAAGAATATGGTAGTGCCGCAGAAAAAGCGAAGCCAACAGTAAATCCATTTTGTTTTTGCACGACTTGAGTGGATGGTTGCGGTAATATTCATCTATGTCGCCCCGGACAAGTGCGTGCAGCACCATCAGCATGGCGTAGCAGCATTCATAGTCAATCACCTGCTTCTTTTTCATCAGTTTTTCGGCGGTTTTCCGGGCTTTGGCGTCATTGACCAGCCCAAGTGCCAAAGCGTAGGCGAAATTGGTCAGCGAGTCAGCGAAATACAAAGCCTTATCACCGTTCAATATCTCCGTAAATCCTTTCAAGGCTTTCGCAGGTTCGCCCTCATGCAGGTGTTTCAAACAGCGCAACCGTATGACCACATCGCTGTCAGATTGCATTTTGGCGAGTATTTTGTCCATTTCCCCTGTTTCTATCAGCACTCTGTTGTAAAGGAAGACGTCTCGCAAAAAATTCCGGTCGTCTTCGATGAATTCCGGATTGTCAAAGAACACGGCGTTAAGCAATCCCTCGTCCGGCGACATGTTCAGATTCCTCCATTTGGGAAGGTATTCGTTAAAGAACAGGTTCACAAGAAAATTCTTTTGTAGAAATTGCGAGAAAGCAATGAAGTCCTGCCGGCTGATGAGATGGAGGAGTGATTCGCGGAAGATGCCACTGAGATGAGCTATAATGCTCCAATTGACTGCTTTCAATTCATCAAGGAAGGGCTGATTGTGAGCAAATTTGGTCACTGCCGTGATGAAATGGAGCTTTGCTTCATTCTCATGGGTGTTATAGTAATAGCGGCCATATTTCTGAAGCTTGGAAACATCTTCAGGCTTGATCGTGCGAATCACATCCGGCCATTTCTCGGGCAATAGCCGTACTGTAGTCGTGCGTCCGTATGCCTGAACTGCTTCACCCGTGACAATCCCTGCCGCGAGCCAACTCTCCGAAGTCCGAACAATGTGCGCTCTTTGAAGATTATAGTCATGATAAACCCTAAGCAGATCGTGGTAGCTAAAAGATTCCATGGTGCAGGCGAGGGCCTGGAGCGCAGGATGCGCCAAGGGCTCGCCATCCCAGGCATGGGGCGTTAAAAGATTTTTGTTTTTTGCCATACTGTGGTTTCCAATTATGATGAAAGAGCAAAGATAGACAATAATTCGTTGTCGCGATATGGGGATACAAGATTTGGAGATGCAAAATTTGGCGTCTGGGAGTGCCTTTTGCAATTTTACTCTAATTCAGATACCATCCACAAACGGCGCCAACACCATTTTCCACAAACGATTCCCGAACTGCCGCACAAACGGGATGGTATAGCGTTTGCCACCGAAGCCCTGGTACAACCTTGCCACATTCGGATTTGAAGAACCGTTGAAGTCAAGGAGCTGGTCCGATTCGGCGTGGTCGCGGATGTAGGTGTCAAGGAGCAGGAACATGGGTTTGCTTTCCGAAAGTTGGTTGTCGCGACCGGAGAACCAGAACCAGCGGCGGTTGCCGTCCTTCACGAACAAGGCACCGGCCGCTAATTTGCCATCGTTTGTCCGCACACCATAGATTTCTAAGAGATTGTGTTCCAGCAAATAATCAGCTATGTGCTGTAATCTTGCATAATCTTCATTCTGAAATTGGACAGAACTCTCGGCTCCTTTGTTTTCTCTGAACAACACAATAATGTCAGACACCTTTTCTTCCTGTATCGTCACCCTACTCTGCAATTTTTGTGCTGCCTTGACATTGCGCTTCGTGTTCTCATGGAACTGGCTATAAAGCTCCTTATAAGCAAGATGCAACGAAAGCGAATGTGAAACGAACTCATACTCCCAATGTCCTGATTCTGTTTTTTCATTCATCAGCACATCGGCCAAAACATAATGTCTGGAAATCTCATGCAGAAAAACAGCCGTTTTTTGAGGTGTGATTTCATGCTCTGAGAAAATGCCCATCTGTGGCAGGAAGAAGGGCGTGTAAACATATTTTAACACTCCTTTTTTTCGGGTCGGAAGCGGCATTACAGTTTCGTAATCGTTCTCAACCAGTGCGTGCCAAGTGTCGCCGCCAGTGAGCAGATTTAACAGTTCGTATTCTGCCAATACATTAGAGGACAAACTGTTGCGAACAGCCTGATTCCATTTTTCAGGCTCTATTTCGGAATGTTTCAGAAAACGAATCATTAGACAAAATGTTCGGCTATACGCTTCATTTCAGACGAAACATTGTTGTTTTCGTACAGAATGCCGTAAATAGTTTCCACAATCGGGATGTCTGCACCGATTTTCTTGTTGATTTCATGGACACAGCGGCAGGCGGTGTATCCTTCCGACACCATGCGCAATTCCAGCAATGACACGCGCACGGACAGCCCGTGGCCGATCATGATGCCGAACAGACGGTTACGGCTGAAGGTGGAGTAGGCGGTCACCAACAAGTCACCGAGATAGACGGAGTCGGAAATATGGCGGTTTTCGTTCGGATAGACCTGAGACACAAAGTATTTCATCTCTTTCAGGCAGTTGGCTACATAAGCGGCGATGAAGTTGTCGCCGTAGCCGAGACCGCTGTAGATGCCCGCGCCGAGGGCATAAATGTTTTTCAGCACGATGGACAGCTCCGCACCCATTACGTCGTTTGAGACGGAAGTGCGGCAGTAGCGGGTGGTGAAGAATTTAGCGACTGTTTCGGCTAATTCCGTATTTGTGGAGGCTGCTGTCAGGAAGGTGAACTTCTCTTGCGCAATCTCCTCTGCGTGAGACGGTCCGCTGATGATGCATAGCTGCTCTATCGGCACTTTGAACTGCGATTGCATGTAATCGCTGATGAGCTGCATGGTTTCGGGAACAATACCTTTAACTGCAAGAATGATCTTCTTTTTCGACAGCTGTGAGCGTTTCAGCGGCTCCAAAGTCTTGTGCAAATAGGCTGACGGGGTGACAATAATCACATAGTCGGCACGCGAGACCGTGCTTTTGATGTCTGTACTTACCTTAACATCATCAGGATTGATGAAGACTGAGCTGAGATATTTGGGGTTGTGACCGTATTTGACGATGCTTTCCGCGACTTCCTCTTTGCGTACCCACCAGTGGATGTGTTCCAGATTCACCGAGATAATCTTGACAATAGCTGTCGCCCAGCTACCGCTGCCGATTACCGCCACGCGGTACCGGGCGCGCAATTTCCTGCTGCGCGGAACTATTGCCGAAGATGTATGCTCGCTCATCTTTTTAACTTTTTTTAAGCGTGCAAAAATACACTATTTTTTGGTACTTTTGTTGTTTAATTTCGTTTGTTCTTCTACTTGTTGATAATGAAGACTTTAGACTTGAAACCTGAAACCAAAAGACGGACGACCCCTTTCGGAATCATCCGTCTTTTTGTATAAACCGTAAAAACTTGTTTTACAGCAAATTATAAGTATCCGTTGCTATCACTAATTCCTCATTGGTGGTCACAACAACCAGCTTCGTAGTGGAGTCGGGAGTCGAAATAATGCCATCCTCGCCACAGTATTTCTGGTTGGCTTCGGGGTCGAGTTTCGCTCCGATCCATTCCAGATTCTCGCAAATCTTCTCGCGTTGGAACCAGGCGTTCTCACCAATACCACCGGTGAAAAGGATAACATCCACACCGCCCATAGCCGCAGCATAGGCGCCGATGTACTTGCGCACGCGGTAGGCGAACATGTTGAAGGCATCGGTGCTGCGTTCATCGCCAGCATCGCGTCCTGCGCGGATGTCGCGCATATCAACGCTCTTGCCGGAAATGCCCAACAAACCGCTCTTCTTGTTGATGAGAGTGTTCATCTCCTTGGTGTTCAGTCCTTCCGTATCCATGATGTAGAGCAGGGCTCCGGCATCAAGGTCACCCACGCGGGTACCCATCACCAGACCTTCCACTGGAGTGAAACCCATGGAGGTGTCAATAGATTTGCCGTCTTTAATTGCGCAGATGGAGGCGCCGTTGCCGAGGTGGCAGCTCACAATCTTGGCTTTTTCGTAAGGGATACCAGCTATTTCAGCCGCTTTCGGGCCGACATACTTGTGGCTTGTGCCGTGGAATCCATATCTGCGGATTTTCTTCTCGCTGTAGTATTCAAACGGAAGCGCATACAGGAAAGCTTCGGGCGGCATCGTCTGGTGGAAAGAGGTATCGAACACGCCGACGTGCTTCACATTGGGGAGCAGTTTCTTCATGGCATCGATACCAGTGAGGCTGGCGGGATTGTGCAGAGGAGCCAGGGCGCAAAGTTTCGCGATTTCCTCGCGCTCCTTGTCCCCGATAACCACGCTTTCCTTGAAGAATTCACCGCCGTGCGCCACGCGGTGACCCACTGCTCCGATTTCGTCCAACGACTTAATGACCCCATGCTCAGGATCAGTCAACATATTGAGAACCAATTTGATACCTTCCTCGTGGGTCGGAATGGGAGTTTGCACATAGCATTTCTCCTTGCCGACGGGCTTGTGGGTGAACTCACCCATTTCAAGACCGACGCGCTCAACCAAACCTTTCGCCAAAAGTTCGGGTTGCGGTTCCATCTCCAACAGTTGGTATTTGATGGAGGAACTACCGCAGTTAAGTACTAATATTTTCATATTCAATAATTTGATGATAACTTTTTTACTTTCGTAAATATTGCAGGGCAAAGATACATTTTTTTTGTGAATAGTGAATTGTGATTAGTGAGCGGTCATTAGTATTATTAGTTGTACATCACTCTTCACCTCGGAGAATATCGGCAACGTGAATGATTCCGACATCCACATTGTGTTGCATTTTATAAGCATCTAAAAGTTGCAAACAGTGAATATCCGTTGAAGTGATGTATTCTGCTCCTTGATTGTAGGCTCTAAGCACAATCTCCCCCGTCATCTTTTCAGCGGCATCAGGGTTGAGCATGGCAAAACGTCCGTTTGCCCCGCAGCAACAGTTTTTCGTTTCAGTGTCTTCAATCAAATCCAGCCCTTTCGTATTACGGAGCAAAATTTCAGGAGCGTTGTTGTTAGGATAGAGGTGCTTGGCAGAACAGGACTTGAAATAGAATACCCTGTGGTTGAATTTGTTGTTTAAGGATTCAATATGCAACACATTGACAATATAGTCGCACAATTCCCGTACATTGTTGACAAATGCATTCAGTTCATTGGGAAGGGTAGCGTTTTTCAGGATCAAATCGAAATGGCGCCGCATGAAACCTGCGCAAGCAGCATCGGGAATCACCACCGGAAACTTGGACTTGTGCAGTACACAATATTCCGTATAGGATTTAATAACTTTGTCGGCAAGTTCTTTGGCGTACTGTAGTTCCCCTTCCATAAAGAAACGGCGACCACAACAAGTGCTTTCCATGTCATAGTGACAGAACTGGTTCAGACGATTGAGGACGGTAATCACACTGGAAACCGTATCCGCCTGAAACAAATCCATCTGGCACGGAACGTATAGAAACACTGTCTGTTGCGAATCGCTCATATTATGGTTATTGGTTATAGGTTATTGGTTATTGAGGTTGTAGAGACGTGCCTTGGCATGTCTCTACAATGTTATTAATTACCGCATTTGGCGTAACCGCAGTTCGAGCACGTGAGACAGCCTTCCTTGAATTCCATCGTGTCTTTCTGGTGGCAGTTGGGGCATTCCACACCTTTCTGCTTTGTGCCGTCCTGGATGAATTTTTTCAAAGCGCGGCACACACCGTTGCGCCACGAATTGATGCTCTCCTGACGGAAGTTGAGACCGGAAATAATGTTGACGATGTGATTCACGGGAATACCGTTGCGCAGCAGCGCGGAAGTCATCTTGGCGTAGTTCCAGAATTCCTGATCGAAACAACGGTCCAATCCGCACAGAATCACTTCGTAGCCAGCTTTGTCCTTATAGACGAAGTCGTAGGACTTGGTGCCGTCTTCGTGACGGTTTTTCACGATAATTCCATGTTCAACCCATTTCGGCAACAGGAAACTCTCGTCACCCGTCTTTCCTGTGAAGATTTCGTAGGGTTTACCATCATAAAGGCCTATGTAGGCCACCCAGTCCTCGTTGTTGTTCTTGAAATGGATGACATCAGCATTAAGCTCGCGGGGGCGTTTGAAGTTTTTGGGTTTCTCTTTCTGCTCCTCTTTTTTAGACTGATCAAGAGAGTTGAGCACGCCATCGCGGGAACCTTCGCGATAGACGGTGAGGCCTTTGCAACCCACTTCCCACGCTTTCATGTAGAGATCGCCGACCACCTCTTCGGTGATATTCGCCGGCAAATTGACGGTGACAGAGATGCTGTGATCAACCCACTTCTGCACAGAACCTTGCAGTTCCACCTTCTTGATGTAATCGGTGTCGGCAGCGGTGGCTTTGTAGTAAGGCGACTGTTCCACAAGAGCGAATATCTCCTTTTCGCTCATCTGCTTCATCTGCTCCAGCGTGTAGCCTTTGGTCTCGGCCCACACCACGAATTTGTGGTGGAACACCATATATTCCTCGAACATGTCACCCACGGTATCTTTGACGACAGTTTTCTTGGCTGCCATGTCGTTCGGATTGATTTTGCGGCGACGTTTATAGACCACGTTGAAGGCGGGCTCAATGCCGGAAGTGGTTTGTGTGCAAATACTTACGCTTCCTGTCGGGGCTATGGTGAGCAGCGCGATATTGCGGCGGCCGTAGCGAATCATATCGTCATAGAGTTTCGGGTCAGCATCACGCAGGCGCTGGATGAAGGGATTGTGACCTTCCTTGATGCAGCTGTAAATGGGGAATGCACCGCGCTCCTTTGCCATCGTGACGGAAGAGCGGTAGGCGGCGAGAGCCAGCTGTTTGTGTACTTCAGTGGAGAAGGCGTTGGCTTCGTCAGTGCCATAAGTCAAGCCGAGTGCGGCAAGCATGTCGCCTTCAGCAGTGATGCCCAAACCGGTGCGGCGACCTTTCAACGACTGCTTGCGGATCTTGAGCCAAAGCTCTTTCTCCACACGTTTCACCGATTCGTTTTCAGGATCGTTCTCAATCTTGGCAAGAATGGCATCGATTTTTTCCAGCTCAAGGTCGATAATATCGTCCATCAGTCGTTGCGCACACTGAACATGCTGGCGGAAGCGCGGCATGTTGAACGTGGCGGTGTCCGTGAACGGGTTATCGACATAACTGTAAAGGTTCATGGAGATGAGACGGCAGCTGTCGTAAGGGCAGAGCGGGATTTCGCCGCAAGGGTTAGTGGAAATCGTCTCGAAGCCTTCGTCCTTATAGCAATCGGGGATGGATTCCCTGAGGATATTGTCCCAGAAAAGGACGCCAGGTTCGGCGGATTTCCACGCGTTGTGGATGATTTTGTCCCATAATTTCTTGGCGTCAATCTCTTTTACCATTTTCGGATTGTCGCTGTTTATGGGGTACTGTTGGGTATAGGGGCTATGGTTTTGGACGCTTTGCATAAATTCGTCATCCACTCTTACGGAGACATTGGCTCCGGTGACTTTGCCTTGCGTCATTTTTGCATCTATAAATTGCTCTGCATCAGGATGTTTGATAGAAATAGAGAGCATCAGGGCACCTCTTCGCCCGTCTTGAGCCACCTCGCGGGTGGAGTTGGAGAAGCGTTCCATGAAGGGAACAATGCCGGTGGAGGTCTGTGCGCAGTTCTGCACGTGGCTGCCCATGGGGCGGATGTCAGACATGTCGTGGCCCACACCGCCGCGGCGTTTCATCAACTGCACCTGTTCCTCGTCCATCTTCATGATGCCGCCGTAGGAGTCCGCGTTGCCGCTGTTGCCGATAACGAAGCAGTTGGAGAGGGATACCACCTGATACTTGTTGCCGATGCCGGCCATGGGACTTCCCTGCGGAATCACATACTTGAAATGGTCGAACAAGCTGAAGATTTCCTCTTCGCTCATCGGGTGGGGGTATCGCCGTTCAACACGGGCGAACTCCCGTGCCATGCGCCAGTGCATGTCCTCAGGTGTGTGCTCCACCAGTTCACCATTGGCATTTTTCAGCGCATACTTGTCAATCCAAACGCCAGCCGCCAATTCATCACCGCCAAAGTAGCGGACAACATCCTGAAAAATCTCCTCTTTCTTGAACACCTGTTCTGCAGGAGGGGTCTCTTCCGTTTTCTCTTCCGTCAGCACGGAGTCCGTCTCCTGCGCATATTTCTGCAGGACGGAATTCCGACTTGCAATCAATTCACTCATCGACTCTTGCAATGTCTGATGGCTTGATTGCTGCTCCACTTCGTCATTGTCAACTGCACTGAAAAGTGATAAATCATCATTCATAATCTATGGCGGTTTTTGGTTTTTTTGTATTCCTTATCTCTTCAATCAAAAATTGTCCCTTTTGCTTTTTTCAACACCTCGCATTATCCCTATTTTTCTAACAAACAACACGTTACAACAAAAGAAACGCCTTCTTTTTCAGTTTGCTAAAATAGATAATTGTATTGTATTTAAGCCCTTGATGAGTGCTATATTTATTAACAAAAAGCCGTTAATATTTTTTTTGGATTGATTATTAGCGACTTATTAGAAAAAAAAATTGTCGGAAAAATGCTATTTTTGCCGTATGAAAAAAAACAAGACAATGAGTACTTTTTTTCAAATGCATAGGAAAACTGTCACCCTGTTACTAAACTTGCTGTTTTGGCTGGTCGTCTGCTTTTTCTTCTTACGGTTATCCGTACTCCGACCAATGTGTAACAGCCACGTTTATAAAGAGATAATTTGTCTTTTGTCCATCATAACCGTTGTACTGGTCACACGATGGCTCACCATCCCCAAATTGTTCTCAAACGGCAGGTATGGTTTGTTCTGGTTTGTTTCCGTGTGCCTGATATTTGCCGCAACCTTTGTTGAAATATTACTGGTCAAGCCTGATCTTCAAGATAAATTTTTTTTCACTCAAGGCCATCGTACTTATCTGTTATATCTTTTGGGCATGATTTTTATTCGTGACTCCTGTTTTTTTGCATGGTTTTTAGTGTTCCGGCTATACATCTTGCAGAAAGATGTCTTCAGATCAAAGCAACGGGCATCGGTCGTGGAACATTTGTCTGTGCAATTCTCCCAACCTGACCACACTGTGGTTTCTGTACCTCTGGACATCATACTCTGCATACAAGAGTCTGATCACACCACCCAAGTGCATTGCACTGACGGGAAAACCCTTGTTGTCACAGATACGCTCTCCTATTGCAAAGAAATGATTCCCGAGAGTTTCTGGGCATCTGACGACTCTGGCAAAATGGTTTTCCGACAGCACTTTTCAGAGTATCTCCAAGCTCAACAAAAGCCTGAAGTCCGCGAAATAAAAACTATTACTTTGTTGAACAAAAGACAATTCCAAATTTTTGACATTATCCGTGAGAATCCTGGGTGCAATGCGAACTTCATAGCAGAGAACCTTCATGAAAAAATCACTTCACGCACGTTAGAACGTGATATTGCGGTGTTGCGCCACAAAGGGATAGTGAACCACACGGGCAGCCAAAAAGGCGGTGGATACGAGGTGTGCCGCTCCAGTGTGGTGCAAGCAGACTGAACCCCGTTTCCTACCTCATCATTTCGCCGTGCGTCCGGAGCCTTGATGCCACCGCAAGCAGACTCTTGCAGCGGCATCCCTCTCTCCGAACTTCTTGTGCGTTTTGTTGCTGTGCTCTTTGCTCATCTGTTTTGTTCTGTTTTTTTTGATTGGTGGCAGTAGTGACGATTTGCACCTCTTCTCTACAATCCCCTCAAATGGCCCTAATCATTACTGTACATTGCTTCATTGCTGAAAAACAATCCCGTGAACGTGAATCGTTGTGTCACACTGTCACGAACAAGGAACTGCTCCGGAATGTTCAGGTACATCGTGGAATCAGCTTCACCAATAATTGTTAACGACCGGTCAGGCATCAGGAAGAAATCCTCCGAGGTCAAATCCCAAACCGTGTCAACCACAGCATTGAAGGTGGGGCTTTTGGGCTGTCCGCCAATCGGCCATAGCACTATCTTTACTATACATGCCTTTCCCCTACCCTGACAATCAATATGGCAGGGAACACCATTTACTGTGACACAGGCATTATTGCATTCACTGGCATTATGACCGACAGTGTAGGTTATCTCAATAGGGTCACCTTCCTTTGAGGAAAAGTTTCCTATTGTCGCGTAGTTTTCAGGCAACGGACCAGTACCGCTGGTGTAGGTAACTTTGTCACATGCAGCCATCATGATGACAATTGTCAAAAATGCAAATAGTCTTATTTTTTTCATAATGATTGTTATTTTTGTTAGACATTCTGTGCAAATGTAACCTTTTCCCAAATTGGAAATTCAAAAAATGGAATGTCGGAATAAATATTTTTTCCCAAAAAAGAAAATGTCGGAATAAATAGCCGTTTTTTTTACTGTTAACACAATGGTTTTTAGTATGATAAGAAACAACTACTCCTCATAAAAATGTCGGAATAAATTTAATCGTTTGGGAATATTTTTGTCGGAATAAACGGCTGTTTTTAGATAAAAAAAACTGCTGTTTTCGCAGAATCTTTGAAGATAAACTGCAAAAACAGACCAATCATCTTTCTGTTAGCTCAGACTTACCCTCGGATCCAACCAGCCGTAGATAATGTCACATATTATATTGATAATCACCAAAATAATAGACACATACAACAAAGATCCCATCACTACGGGGAAATCGTATTTATCGAGGCCGTCGAGAATGACCACGCCCATGCCTTTCCAGTCAAAAATGTACTCCACAAATACCGCACCTGCCAACAGTCCAGCTAACCAACCCGAAATAGCCGTCACCACAGGGTTCAACGCATTCTTCAGGGCGTGTTTTACGATGATGGTTTTTTGACCTAACCCTTTCGCTTTCGCCGTGCGGATGTAGTCCTGCGACAGCACGTCCAGAAGCGAATTCTTCGTCAGCTCAATGACCACCGCCAACGGACGGATACCCAAGGTCAATGCGGGCAGAATCAGGTTCTTTAGATTGACGTATTGTCCTGATCCATAGTCATCTACGGTGTATAGACTGCCGAACATGTTGAGTCCGGTGTAGTCGGCTAACAGGAAGGCGAAGACCCACGCGAAGAGGATGGCCGCGAAGAACGACGGCACCGACATGCCCAATACCGAGACCACCAAGGCACTCTTGTCGAACCAGGTTCCCTTCTTCAGGGCACAGAAGATACCGATGATGATGCCGACAATCAAGGCAAAAACGATGGAGACTACCGCCAGTAGCACCGTTTTCGGGAACGCCTCGCCAATGATTTCCGTCACGGGACGCTTGCTCTGGTACGATCTTCGTAAGTAGGGTGCTTTCAGCACGATAGCCGACTTTTTCATCGGTATCAACTTGACGTAGTGGTAGTTGTCGTCATTGAGGTAGAAGAAAGAGCTCGCGTCGTCGGTCTTGTGCCATGAGATGGGCGACACATCGTTGAGGTAAGCGAGATACTGCACCCCGAGGGGCAGGTTAAGACCCATCTCCTTGCGGATGGCCTCCTCTGTTTCCAGGTCGCTGCGCTGTCCCATGATCATGCGCGCCGGGTCGGACGGCAGAACCGTGAAAAGGAAGAACACGAGTGTCGTAACCCCGAGCATCAGCAGCAGGCCATAACCAATCTTTTTGACGATGTATCTTAACATACCATTATAAATTGGCGGCAAAAGTACGAATTTTTTGCTTTTAGCTGTTGGCTTTTGGCTTTTAGCCTGCCAATAGCAAGTGGCTAATAGCCAAAAGCTAAAAGCCAACGGCCAATAGCCGAAAAAAGTGTATCTTTGCACCCAAATTAGAAAAGACAGAAAGGCTTATATATGAACGATTTACTGGATAAATTAGAGCTCATTTACCAACGCTGGCTACAGATTGGCGAGGAAATCACCAAGCCGGACGTGATGTCCGACATGAAGAACTACGTCAAACTGAGCAAGGACTACAAGGATTTGCAGGCCGTGGTGGACGCTTATAAAAGATATAAGGATGTGATAGACAACATCGCGAACGCCAAAGACATTCTCGCCAACGAAAAGGACGAGGAGTTCCGCGAGATGGCCAAAGCAGAGTTGGATTCCTATCAATCTGAAAAAGAGACGCTTGAGGAAGATATTCGCTTGTTGCTGCTGCCTTCCGACCCGCAAGACAGCAAGAACGCCCAAATGGAAATCCGCGCGGGCACGGGCGGCGACGAGGCCAGCATTTTCGCCGGCGACCTCTTCCGCATGTACCAACATTTCTGCGACAAGAAGGGTTGGAAAATCGAGGTGCTCTCCATGACCGAAGGCACCGTGGGCGGTTACAAGGAGATTGACTTCTCCGTGACCGGCAATGGTGTCTATGGCATCATGAAGTACGAATCGGGCGTACATCGCGTGCAGCGCGTGCCGCAAACCGAGTCACAAGGCCGCGTACACACCTCCGCAGCCTCCGTTGTGGTGCTTCCCGAAGCCGACGAGTTTGATGTGGAACTCAAACAGAGCGACATCAAGAAGGAAACCTTCTGCGCCTCCGGCCCCGGCGGCCAGTGCGTGAATACCACCTATTCCGCCGTGCGCCTCACCCACATCCCCACCGGCATCGTGGTCTCCATCCAGGACGAGAAATCGCAGATCAAGAACCTCGAAAAGGCCATGCGCGTGCTGCGTACCCGCCTGTTCGAGCGCGAATACCAAAAATATCTAGACGAAATCGCCTCCAAGCGCCGCACGATGGTCTCCACCGGCGACCGCTCCGCGAAGATCCGCACTTACAACTATCCGCAGAACCGCGTCACCGACCACCGCATCAACTACACCATGTACAATCTCGCCAATTTCATGAACGGCGATATCGAAGAGGTGATGCAGGCACTGCAGGTGGCGGAGAATGCTGAGAGATTGAAGGAGGCAGTCGAATAATTAATTGATAATGGATAATGGATAATGGATAATTAACGGGGATAGGGAACTGTTCCCGTTTTTTTTGTTACTCTTTTGTTGTTTTGGTTGTCCGACTTGTCTTGCAGATTTCCGCAATATAGTCCACCGCGTTCATGTTGCGGAGGGAGACCACGTCGATCCAGCCGCTTTCGATGCCATAGACACGTCCCGCTTTCACCGCGTCCAAGAGCGTGTAGGGATAGCGTGATTGGAATGCCTCTTTGTCTTCGTTGCGCACGAGGATGATGTCGGGGTTGATTTTGAAAAGATATTCGCGGCTGATGTTCCATCCAGTGAGGGAGTCACCGGCGTTACGGGCGCCCGCTAGCTCGATGATTTCCTGAATGTGCGTTTTTTTCGGGGCCGTGAAATCTCCGCCGTCACCGAAGCCGACTACATAATATACGCACTTGCGGTTTTCGGGATCGGGCGCATTTGCCTTTCGTTCAGCGATTTTTGCCTTCCATTTCTTCGCCTCGGCTTTCCCTTTTTCCTCACGTTGCGTGATGCGTCCGACAACCTCCATCATTTCCGCCATGCCTTCCAACGAAGATTCCTCCACGATGCAGACAACCGGAATCCCCATCTTCTCGATGGCATCCACGTCTTTCTGCGAAATCATGGAACCGATGAGCACCACATCGGGGTGGAGCGAGAGTAGCTGTTCGAAGTTGATGTTGTGCATTCCACCAATCTTTGTAATTTTCTCCGTTTCAGGTGGATATTTGCAAAAGTCGGAGATGCCGACCAGTTTGTCCTGCGCCCCCACGAGGAACATGACCTCGGTGATGGCAGGCGAGATGGAGACAATGCGCTGTGGAGCCGTATCTAACTGGATATGACGATGATAAGAGTCCTCCCAAGTAAAGAAAGCTTCTTGTGTGGTGGTTTTCGGGGAGTGACATCCTGAAAATAAAAGGGCGGCTCCCAATAACAAAAAGGCAAAAAACAGGGCGGTTTTCCTCATGAACAAACGGGTTTTAAAATCAGGCGGCAAAAATAAAAAAATCCCCCACCGAAAGGAAGGGGATTGTCATTCGTTGTAGAGACGTTTCATGAAACGTCTCTACATACTTATTTCAGTAACAATTGATTGTATTTCCGTAAGGATTCCAAGATGTTGACTCTCACGTGGATGAAGTCGTCGGTACCGGCTTCTTTGAGTGCATCAAGGCACTCGGTTGGGTTGCCGGCCACGAGGAATGGGGTGTTCGGGAACTGCGCCTTGCACTGCTTGGCGGCCTCCACGCCGAGGGTGGCGTACTCTTCGTCAGAGCTGCACACCACGATGAGGTCGGGTTTCGCTTCACCGGCAGCTTTCACGCCCTCTTCCACGGTCGGGAAACCGGCGGGCTCGATGATCTGGTAACCGGCGCAGCCGAAGAAGTTGGTAATGAAACCGGCGCGTGCCTGACGCATAGCCAAGTTACCGACTTTCAGCAGGAACACGGATGGACGGTGGTTCTTGGCGGCGTATTTTTCGGTCTCCAGGCGAACTTCCTCGAAGGCCATGGCGCCGCGGTAGGTTTTCAGTCCTTCGCAGTCGTCTTTCTTCACGCGCTCGATCTTGTCGGCCATCGTCTCGTTGATGTTCGGGTATTGGTTGGTGCCGAGCAGGATATAGCGGCGGGTAGCGATGTTCATGTCGCGCTTCTGGCAGCTTTCCTCAATAGCCGTACGCATCGAACCGTCTTCGATAGCTTTGAGGGCACCGCCTTGTTGCTCAACGCTTTGGAAAAGTTTCCAGGCATTTTCTGCGATGGAGTTGGTGAGGTTCTCGACATAATAGGAGCCAGCAGCGGGATCCACCACGCGGTCCATGAAAGCCTCTTCCTTGAGGATCACCTGCACGTTGCGGGAGATGCGGCGGGAGAATTCGTCGGATTCCTTGTAGGCCACATCGAACGGCTGCAGCGAAATGGAGTCGGAGCCGCCAATAGCTGCCGACATACCCTCCGTAGTGCTGCGGAGCATGTTGACGTATGGATCGTAAAGTGTTTTGTTCCAGGTGGATGCCACGGTGTTGATATGGATTTTGTATGCGCAGTCGCACTCGGGTTTGTATTGGGCCACCATCGTGGACCAGAGCAGACGAGTGGCGCGCAGTTTGGCGATTTCCATAAAGTAGTTGGAACCAACGGAGAGCGTGAGCTGCATCCGGGAGGCCACTTTTTCGGGTTTAAGGCCCTTTTCTGTGCAGAAGGCAAGGTATTCGTTGGCCATGCTTAGGGTGTAGGCCAATTCTTGCACGATGGTCGCGCCGGCGTTGTGCAGCACGATGCCGTTCACGTTGATGACCTTGAAGTTCTTCATGCAGCCGTTCATTTCCAACAGCGTTACGGCTTGTTGCATATCTTCTTCGGCGGATTTCCAGAACTTGTTGTGTCGCAGACGGTAAGTCAGCGGGTCAAAGTTAATGCTGCCTGACACTTTTTCTTTGTCGCAGTTGTGGGCTTCCACGTAGCTGACGAAGCGTTTCATCAGGTCGATGTAACTTTTCACATGGTTGAATTGCACACCGGTGGTGTTCAGGTCGATGTCTTTGAGCAGTGTTTCCAAAGCCGCATCGCTATCGATGTTGGCGGCGTTGAAAGCCACGCAGGTGGCACCGCGCTTCAAGGCATCCGTTGCGATGGCGTTGGCCTTGGCGGGATCGGACTCTTCCACTTCCTGAACGATGTCCCAATGGTTGTCACGGGCTTTCGTGCCACGCGTGTATGGAAACTCGTTCGGCATTGTCTTCAAGTAGTCCAAATCCTGCATGTTTTCTGCACGATAGTAAGGCCGCACCTGAAAACCTTCGTCAGTTCTCCATACCAATTTCTTCTCATAATCAGCACCTTTGAGGTCTTTATTGATGGTGGCTTCCCATTGTTCCGTGGTAACCGGCGGAAATTCGGTGAATAATTTTTCGTCGTTCATATTCCTTTTATATTTGAGCGGGCAAAGATACAATTTTTTAGTGAACAGTGACTTGTGGCACAATTAAAGTTCAAAGTTCAAGGTTCAAAGTTCAAGGTTCAAATGCTTCATATAGTAATCAATCAATCCTTCAGGGTTTTTCACGCTTTTTTGAAGCCAGTCAAAGTAAATTTCCTCTTTTTCTTCATCAGAAAGGTGCCAACAGACATCAGAGCGGCGCATTTTTTCAGAAAAATGGGAGAGAATGATGGCAGCGGAATTGGATATGTTGAAGCTTTCGGTGAAGCCGTACATGGGAATCAGCACATTTCCGTCTGCGTATTTTATAGCCTCATCGGAAAGACCGGTCAATTCGGTGCCGAAAAGGAAAGCGGTTTTCTGCTCTACCGGAAGATCGAAGATGGTACGCTTTTGTTCGTCTGGGAGGGTCGCCGCCACCCAGTAACCATGCTCGTGCAATCGGTCAATGCACTCCTTGACATTGTTCTCACGGTGTGGAAACTCATGGATAGTAAGCCATTTGTCGGCTCCCATGCTGATTTCCTTGTTTGCCTCAAATTCATTCCGATGTTGGATCACGTACACGTCCTGTACACCATAGCAATCGCAAGTACGCAGCACAGCACTGATGTTCTGAGCCTGAAAAAGATCTTCTAACACCACGGTAACATGGCGCGTTCGGTTCTCCAAAATTTCATGCAGACGCTGCTGTCGGTTTTCTGTGACAAACTGCTCCAAATATTCAACGATTTTACCCTGTAAAACCTTATCCTCAATTTTCATCATGTTATTTTATTGCAATAAAAAAGCCCTTATTCAGGGCTTTTCTTAGTTCAATCATGAAATAAACATTATTATTTCATTTTTGCAAAAGCGGAGCCGGGTTTGAATTTGACAACCTTCTTTGCAGGAATCTTGATTGATTTGCCGGTGGCAGGATTGTGACCCGTTCTGGCTTTACGATCAGCAACGCTGAAAGTGCCAAATCCAATCAAAGACAATTTTCCACCTTTTTTCAAGGTATCCGTGGTGGCTGCAATTAATGCTTCTAAAGCATTTTTGGCTTGAACTTTTGTCAATTCGGCTTTTTCTGCCATTGCATTGATTAATTCACTCTTGTTCATTTTTTTTAATTTAAAAGGTTAGTTATAATTTGAGGCACAAAGTTAAAAAAAATTATAAAAAGCGACTCTGAATAAAAGATTGTTGGTAAATATTTTAATTTGTTAATATATAGGATAATATCTCGCTTCTTTTATACACTAAAATAAATAATCAGTATAATTTACAGCTCTGAAACCAGTTAAAAAATCTGTTATTTTCATTTTAGATTTTCCTTCTAATTGCAAGAATTTGACAGAAATGTCGTAATTTTGAGTGGAAATAATCATTTTTTTCTCTAAATCAAAACAAATTTTTCCAGGTTTTTGCGTACTTATTCGATCTGTTATTTCAACTTCAAAAATCTTTAACATACAAAATTTAACAGATTCGTTTTTTTCATTTACAAGTCCAATGCGGGTGAATGCGGCTGGATAGGGGGAGAGTCCGCGAACGTGATTGTAGATATTCTCGGCGGTGTCATCCCAGCGAATGAGCATGTCCTCCTTGAAAATTTTGGGTGCCGGTTTCAGATTTTCAACAAGAGCTTGCGGCACGGGGCGAGCTGAATTGTCTGCTAATTGCTGAAGTGTTTCCACAGCAATTTCAGCACCAGCGACCATCAGTTTGTCATGCAACGTTCCAGCATTATCCTCTCGGGTGATTTCCACCTCTTTTTGAAGCAGAATCGACCCGGTGTCAGTGTGTTCATCCAGCAAAAAGGTGGTGACACCTGTCTTGGTTTCCCCGTTCATGATGGCACGTTGGATCGGCGCGGCGCCACGATATTGCGGGAGCAGTGACGCATGGACGTTGAAAGTGCCGAGCAAAGGCATCTGATAAACGCATTTCGGAAGCATGCGGAAGGCCACTACCACGAAAACATCCGCGTAATAATCACGCAGGTCCTCCACAAAAGCTTCGTCTTTCAGTTTTTCAGGCTGCAGTACTGGCAGTTGGTGGGCAACGGCATAGTTTTTGACGTCTGAACTGCGGAGATGCTGGCCGCGACCGGCGGGTTTGTCCGGTGTGGTGACCACCGCCACCACCTCGTGTCCCGCTTTCCGGATAGCATCCAACGTGGCTACGGCAAACTCCGGAGTCCCCATGAATATAACACGTAATTTTTTCATTGTTTGATTGATTTTTCTGTGTCAATGATGTAGAGACGTTTCATGAAACGTCTCTACTGAAACGTCAGCAGGCCATTGCTGATGAATAACAGTTTAGCAGCCGAACGCCAGCATTTTCAGTGCGCTTACCGCGCCTTCAACACCTTTGTTTCCGTGTTTGCCGCCGGCACGGTCTTCCGCCTGTTCCATCGTGTTGCAAGTCAGCACGCTGAAAATCACCGGTTTGGAAAAATCAAGTCCTACTTTCATAATACCATCGGCAACAGCTTGGGCGATGAAGTCGAAGTGACGGGTTTCGCCTTGGATGATGCATCCGATGCAGATGACGGCATCCACAGAGGATTTTTCCAACATCCATTTGGCCCCGAGCGGCAGCTCAAAACTGCCTGGCACGTGGTGGACCAGAATGTTTCCGGCTTCAACGCCGTGTTCGAGCAGACAATTCTTCGCGCCTTCTAAAAGAGAATCGGTAATGTGATTGTTCCATTCACTAACCACAATACCGATTCTAGATTGTTTGGCGGAAGAAAATTCAAACGGAATGTAATCCGACAGATTTTTCTTCTTTTCAGTCATTTCTTATTTGGAAACGTTAGCTTTTGCTCTTTCAACATATTGAGCCACGCTCATTTTGTTGTATTCGGTGTAGAAATCCTTTTCAATGGTCTCGTAAGCGTCGAGAGCTTTTTTCCAGTCGCCTTTTCTCTCATACATCTGGCCTAACTTGAACAGGGCTATCGGGGTGAAGAACGGATCTTTACCTTTCACGGCCTTTTCATAGTAGCTGATGGCGTTTGCCTCGTCGCCTTGTTCATCGTAAAGGTCGCCGATAGTGGCTTGGCAGGCATACCACAGGACATTCTCTTTCTTTTTGAATTTCTTGAGGTACTCCATAGCCTCGTCTTTTTGTCCTAACTTCAGATAGGTCAGACCAGCATAATAATTGGCGGTGTTGGAAGTTTTTGAAAGTTTGTAACCGCTTGCGATATCCAGAAAGCCATCGTTTTCGCCATCGCCTTCGAGGGCTTTTTTCAACGATGCGGTATCACCTTGGGTAAGCCAATGGATGGGTTGTTGGATTTGGGCTGCTGCTTCCGCATTTTTCTTTTGAACGTAGAAGCGGTTGAAGGCCAAAATCGCAAGAACGATGACCAACACGCCGATAATGACACCGTAGATGATGTTTTGGTATTTGTTGAAGAACGCCAGTATTTTTGTTACAAAGTTCTCTTTTTCTTGGGTTTGCTCAATTTTTTTGGATCCCAGATTTTCTGTATTTGCCATAATTATACATCTAATTTTTTAAGGGTGCAAAAATACACTTTTTTTGAATAGATTTTCATCTGTTAGGAACATTTATAAGAAAGCCGTTGTTTTTGGCTTTTGGAGGTCAGAGGGCAAAGGCTTTTTTGATTTTATCCACATAATCCAGACGCTCCCAGGGGAAGAAAGTGACGGTGCGTTTGCCTTGTGCGGTTTCCACTTCAGCGTCGTAGCAGTCACGGCCGAAATGCCCGTAGGAGGCGGTGGGCTCGTAGATCGGGTTTTTCAGTTGGAAACGGTTGATGATGTCATAGGGTCGCATCGGGAAGATTTCACTGATACGCATGGCGATTTCGCTGTCGTGCATCTTTACTTTTGCAGTGCCGTAAGTGTTAACGTAGAGTCCAACGGGGTCCGCTTTGCCGATGGCGTAGGCCACTTGGATGAGAACTTGGTCGCAAAGACCGGCGGCCACCATGTTTTTGGCAATGTGACGGGTGGCGTAAGCGGCCGAGCGGTCAACCTTGGAAGGATCTTTGCCGGAGAAGGCGCCTCCGCCGTGAGCTCCGCGTCCACCGTAAGTGTCAACGATGATTTTACGGCCCGTGAGACCGGAATCTCCGTGCGGCCCTCCGATGACAAATTTGCCGGTGGGATTCACAAAAAGACTGTATTCCGTGTTGAACAGCCTCTGGACGTTCTTCGGGCAGCTTTTCTTCACGCGAGGAATCAGGATTTTCTCAACATCGCGGCGGATGGTCTCCAACATGGTGGCCTCGTCGGCGAACTCGTCATGCTGTGTGGAGATAACGATGCTGTCGATGCGTTCGGGTTTGTGTTTTTCGGAATATTGGACGGTGACCTGCGACTTGGAGTCGGGGCGCAAGTATGTCATTTTCTTACCTTCTTTGCGGATAGCGGCCAACTCTTGCACGAAACGGTGGGCCAACTCAATAGGCAACGGCATGTAGTTGTCCATTTCGTTGCAGGCGTAGCCAAACATCATGCCCTGGTCGCCCGCGCCCTGATCTTCCAGCTCCGCACGCTCCACACCCTGGTTGATATCGGGTGACTGGCTGTGGATGGTGGAAATCACACCGCAGGATTTGTAGTCGAACTGGTAATCGCTCTTGTTGTAGCCGATGTCCTTGATGACACGGCGCACCACGTCATCAACGGAAACATAGCCTTCGGTCTTCACTTCGCCGGCGCAAACCACAAGACCGGTGGTTACAAGTGTCTCGCACGCCACTTTCGATTCAGGGTCTTGCGCGAGGAAATTGTCTAACAACGCGTCCGAAATCTGGTCGCAAATTTTGTCGGGATGTCCTTCCGACACGGATTCTGATGTGAACAAATAACTCATAATCAGTATTTTAATTATAAAAAAAATAAAAAACTGAAAATCGTGGAAGAAGATGTTTTAGCATTTTTTTTTGTGGTTGCAATCATTACAAATCTATCCACTGGTTTTCGGCGGCAAAAGTATAATTTTTTTCAATACGAACGCAACACTATTTGAATTGTTTTTAACCTATAACTATCGACTAAAAGCCAAAAGCAAATAGCCAAAAAAAAATGTACTTTTGCCACCGCATTTTAAAAATGAAAAATATGTTTTACAATACCTTATGTTATATCACATGGAAAGTGAATCCTGTAGCTTTTCATCTTGGTTCTGTTGAGGTCCGATGGTACGGCATTCTGCTGGCTCTCGGCTTTCTGTTAGCCTACTACACCCTACAGCAGATTTTTAAAACCGAGCATCTTTCACAGAAATTGTTGGACAAAATTTCCATTTGGACGATTGTGTGGACGATTGTCGGCCTTCGGCTCGGGCATTTTTTGTTTTATGAACCGGAGATGTTCATCACACATCCCTTGCAGATTTTATTGCCTGTGGATGAAAACTGGCATTTTATTGGTTATCAGGGCCTTGCAAGCCATGGTGGTGTCATCGGCATTTTCGGGTTCCTGATTTACTATTGTTGGCGGCACAAAATCAATTTCCTGTGGATTCTCGACCGTCTGGCGATTGCGGTTCCTATCGCGGCATCATTTGTACGTATTGGCAACCTGATGAATCATGAGATAGTGGGCAGCATCACGGAGATGCCTTGGGCTTTTGACTTCATCTACGGCGGCTTTGGCATTGCGGGCACGTTCCGCCATCCCGCCCAGCTCTACGAATCCATCGTTTATATGCTGGTCTTTGTCAGTTTGGCCATATATTATTTCAAGTTCGCCAAAGGGAAAGTCGCGGCGGGTCGCACCTCCGGCATAACGCTGACAGTGATTTTCACGGCACGTTTCATCATCGAGTTTTTCAAGGAAGTGCAGGTTCAGGACGAAATCGGACATGTGCTCAACAACGGCCAATGGCTCAGCATCCCGTTGATTCTGATTGGATTAGGCTGTTTGATCTATTCGTTTGTAAAACCGAATTACCCCGAATGTTCGTATAAGGAGGAACCTGCCAAGTAGCACCACAGCACGGCACTATAACGTCTTGATACCGCTATTCGTTATATCCGACAAAATCCACCTCAACTTTTGAGCTGTCCGGACTAATGGTGAATAAAAGGGTGGCTTTCACTGAGTTGCCCTTAAATTCAGCTTCGGCAGCCAATTGCACTATCGTTTCCGCAGAATCACACACTTGGATACTGTCAATAGCGGGGATAGTCTTTAACAGATCATTTAAGTAGTGGTTTCCTACGACACCAGAATATTTGTTTTTATCCACTCTGCCCATCGGAAGAATACCATTCATGAAAAAACAAGCGGTATCGTTAATTTTTTCGTATTTGAAACTGAGATCACCAGATTCGTATTTTTTATTAATGGTATTTTGGAAAGTGCCGAAATAACGTCCTCCTTTCATGTCACCGCTGTCGCAGGCGGCGAACACTAATGCCAAAACAGCAATGATGAATAAAAGTTTTTTCATTGTTTCAAAATTTTCGGCAAAAATAAAAAAAAAGTTTTGAATTAAAAATCGTCCTTAACCATAACCCAACGATAGACCTGATCTCCCCGACGTACTAACTCCTTGACTTTCACGGAACAGTAAATGCCTTTCCCTACATTATCCACCTTTTGGTCCTCCACGCGGATTTCGGGCACGGTGTCTTCGTAAACACCTGTGGTAGGCCCGATGATGAGCATTTCATCACCGACAGAGAGTGTGTCCTCCTCCATACAAATTTCCGCCACGCCAAGCTTGCCAAAATAGTTGGTAATCTTGCCTATACGCCGTTTCATACGCGTAGCTTGCGAGCCATATCGGTCTGCCCATTCACCCATGGTGCGTCCTAAATAGTAGCCGCCCCAGAAATCCCGGTTATAGACGCTGCGCAAACGGGTCATCCAATCGTTTATTTTTTCAACACTAAAAGTCTGGTTATAAACAGATTCTAACGCCTCATGATAGCATTCCGTCACCATTTTCACATACTCCGGCGAGCGTCCGCGACCTTCTATTTTCATGATAGACACTCCTGCACGGACAATTTTGTCAAGATAGCCGATGGTACACAAGTCCTTGGGCGAAAAGATGTACGGGTTTTCCACCTTCAGTTCAAGTCCGTCTTCAATGTCACGCACTTCGTAGGCACGGCGACAGGGTTGCAGACACGCCCCTCTGTTGGCAGGCGAGTTGTAATTGTCGAGGCTGAGGTAGCAGCGACCTGAAACGGCCATGCAAAGGGCACCGTGAATGAAAATCTCGATTTTGACAAGTTCTCCGCAAGGTCCTGTTATTTGCTGAATCTCAATCTCTTTGCAAATATCTGCGATTTGTTGGAGCGTACATTCACGTCCAAGCACAACCACATCAGCGAATTGCGCGTAGTAACGCACGGCTTCCACGTTAGTGACATTACACTGGGTGGAAAGGTGGATTTCGATTCCGATTTCACGAGCGTACTGGATAACAGCCATATCAGAGGCGATGATGGCGGTGACCCCGCACGATTTTGCCGCATCCAAAAGTTCATGCATCTTCGGCAACTCGTCATTATATATTATAGTGTTGACGGTAAGGTAGCTTTTCACCTTGTGCTCTTTGCAGATGCTGACAATATTGGCCAGATCTTCTAAAGAGAAGTTGGCGGCAGAGCGGGAGCGCATGTTCATTGCCCCTACGCCGAAATAGACGGAACCGGCTCCTGCTTTGATGGCAGCCGACAGCGACTCATAAGAGCCTACCGGAGACATAATCTCTATCATAATCGTCGGATTGGTTAGTGATGCCATGCACGTCCCTGTGTTGAGACGTAGCACACAACGTCGCTACAGCGTGTTTTGAGCTTTCGGCTTGGCTAACATTTTCAGAAAACTGACTTCATTTTTGGTGAGAAAGCGCCAACGGCCACGGGGAAGATCCTTTTTGGTAAGACCAGCGAAGATGACACGATCAAGTTTGACCACTTCATAGCCGAGGGACTCAAAGATACGGCGAACAATGCGGTTTTTACCTGAATGGATGGTGATGCCGACTTCTTTTTTCCCTTCCCCTACATACTCCACCTCATCAGGAGTGATTTTGCCGTCATAAAGTTCCACTCCATCATTCCGCAACAAATCCATATCCACAGAGGCAAAAGGCTTGTCCAGCTCCACATCGTAGGTTTTCTCGATTTCAGAGCTTGGATGGGTGAGTTTTTTGGTGATGTCACCGTCATTGGTGAAAAGCAGCAGTCCGGTGGTGTCGCGGTCAAGACGGCCCACGGGGTAGATGCGCTCCTCACATGCGTCGCGCACAAGCTCCATGACATTCGCACGGCCTCGTTCATCATCAGTGGTAGTGATGTAATCTTTCGGTTTGTTGAGCAGTACGTAAACAGGCTTCTCCCGCTGCAACACTTTGTCGCCATAACGTACCTCATCAGTGGGCATAACCTTGTGACCCATTTCGGTGACCACTTCCCCGTTCACGGTAATAGCACCAGTGGCTATGAGTACATCGGCTTCACGACGAGAACAGATACCCGCATTGGCAATGTATTTGTTAAGACGAATGGGGCCGTGCTTCTCCTCGTATTCCAATGACAGTACGCGCTGTTTGCGTGGCAAAGAACGGCCTTCAATCCTGCGGCGTTCAATAATTTCAGAGAGAATTTCTGATTCGGCTACCACATCGCGACGACGCGGTTTGGAAGAATCCGCATCTTTACGGAATTCACGCTTGAAAGAACGGTCTCGCCCCTTCCCTTTGTCGTTTTCACGGTCGTTCCTTCGGTTGCGACCATATCCACGATCCTTGTCTTGGTCGCTGTCAAACTTCCGTCCACGTGTGGATTTGCGTTCGCCGTCATTATCCCGACGAAAACGGCTTTTGGAGAATTTTTTGTCTGAAACTTCGAATTCTTCACCTTCTTCGTGTCCTCTTTTTCGATTTCCAGAAGAAAAAGAACGTTTTTTGCTGACATCTGACTTTTTAGGAGACTTTCGTCTCGGTGAAAAATCCTCCTCGGAATTCTCCTTGTTAAACTTTCTGTTCATTGATAAATATCACAATTTGAAAAACCTGCAAAAATACGATTTTTTCAAATATGCTATGAACCGCTGTTTTGTCACAAATCCACAGATTCATACATCATAAATTGGCTATTCCTAAAAATCGTATTTTTCCTCTGAAATTGTAGAGACGTTTCATGAAACGTCTCTACAGCGGCAATTTTATCTGTCTGTGTATATTCGTAATTTATGTACATTTGCACCGTGAAAAATTCAATACAAAATACACCTATCGTTGAGCTCCACGGCAACTGTCTGTTCGTGTCGGACGCGCATTTCCGCACCCCACCGGACGAAGCCAGCATGGATCGCGAACTCAAACTGGTGCAACTGTTCAAAAATCAAGAAGACAAACTCCAGCATATCTTCTTTTTGGGAGACATTTTCGATTACTGGTTCGAGTACCGCGACGTGGTGCCGAAGGGGTATGTCACGCTATTCGCTTGTCTGAAAGAGTTACATGCGCAAGGCACTCAGATTCACTATTTTACGGGCAATCACGATATGTGGGTGGAGAATTATTTCACACAGACCTTCGGTGCCACCGTCTATCATGAGGCACGACTGGTGTACATCAACGGACACCGTTGTTTCGTGGGCCACGGCGATGGGTTGGGTGGAAAACAGCGCAAGTACCTGCTCATCAAGCGGATTTTAAACAGCAAGTTCAACCAGCGGTTGTACAGCATGTTGCACCCGAGACAATCGTTCGCCATCTCACGTTTCTTTTCTGAAAAGAGCCGCAACTCACATGATGAAAGCATGTTAATCTTCAAAGGCGAGGACGAATTCCAAGTGCAGTTCGCCCGTGAGCTGTTGCAGACAACGGATGTCGAGTTCTTCGTCTTCGCGCACCGGCACGTGCCCACACGCTACGAGCTTGCGCCAGGTCATCTTTTCTTCAACACCGGCGACTGGCTGGATAATTTCAGCTACGTGACCTTTGGCACAGAGGATCCCGAACCTGTATTACATTCTTAAACATCGAACACTATGGACAACCAACATATAAACATTCAGAACACCCCGCACCGGGCGGGCTTCGTGAACATCATCGGCAACCCCAACGTGGGCAAAAGCACGCTGATGAACCAGCTGGTGGGCGAGAAGGTCTCCATCATGACCTCCAAAGCGCAGACCACCCGCCACAGAATCAAGGGCATCGTCAATGGCGACGACTACCAGATTGTCTATTCCGACCTGCCCGGTGTGCTCGACCCCGCCTACATGATGCAGAAGTACATGATGAAATTCGTCACGGACTCGCTGCAGGACGCCGACATCATCCTCTACCTCATCGAGTGCGGCGAGACCAAGTACAATGAGGAATTGGTCGAGAGAATCAACAAGATGGGAATCCCCGTCGTGTTCATCATCAACAAAACCGACAAATACACCGAAGAGCAGGTGACGGAATCGAAAAACCACTGGCAATCGATTCTCCCCACCGCAGATGTCTTCGCCATTTCTGCATTGAAGGGCGTGAACATCGAGGCCGTGCGCAACCGCATCATCGAGCTGCTTCCTGAGTGCCCGCCCTACTTCCCGAAAGATGCCCTCACCGACCGCCCGATGCGTTTCTTTGTTTCGGAACTTATTCGGGAACAGATCCTTTTGCAGTACAAGAAGGAAATCCCCTACAGCGTCGAAGTGGTGGTAGAAAGCTACAAGGAGGAATCCGACCTCATCCGGATAGCCGCGACCCTCTACGTGGAACGTTCCACGCAGAAGGCCATCATCATCGGCAGCAAAGGTTCAGCCATTAAGAAATTAGGTACAGACGCGAGACTTTCCATCGAAGACTTCCTGCAAAAGCACGTCTTCCTCGACCTGTCCGTGAAAGTCCTCAAAGACTGGCGCAACAACGAGCTGCAGATGAAACGCTTCGGCTATTCTTTAGGAGATTAAGGAATGTATTACGGAAAAGTGCGGAAAGGCGGAAAAGTGCGGAAACTTTTCCGCATGTTTCCGCTTTTCTGCATCAATTTCCGCAAAAATCTCTCAAATTTGAATTTAAAATCCGAACAGGGGTCATGAATTTTTCATTGAAATTATATAACAACCCCAACCGTTTCTCTGCTATCCCGATGTAGTTGCGGACCTGTGCCTTGTGTTGGTCAGTGAGCTTAGACACTGCCTTTACTTCCAAAATGATCTTGTCAAAGCAAACGAAATCTGCGAAGTAGTAGTGGTCAAGTCGCTGACCACGATAATAAACATTGTAGCGTTTTTCCCTTTCGAATGGAATACACTGGTAATCAAGTTCTATAGCAAGTGCCTCTTGATATAGACTCTCTTGAAGCCCTATTCCCAGCCTTTTGTGGACTTCGTACACGGCATTGTTGATGGCTGCAGATTCATTTTCAAAAACTAACATTGCAATTATAACTTCTTGTTTGTTGTTTTTTCGGTAACATTTATTGCGGAAAAGTGCGGAAAGGCGGAAAAGTGCGGAAACATATCCGCATGTTTCCGCTTTTCCGCATCAATTTCTACAAATAGTGCGAACGATTCATGTCAAGGTCATTAAAAAGACGCTAATCTTTCAACTTCTTCACTTTCAAGCTGATGAAAGCCTCCGTGATGGTGTTGTCATCGCCACAATCGCCTTTCTCATCATCGTCGCTGTCCTCGCCTGATGATTTCTGCTCCTTGGAAGACTCGTTCATCTCTTTGAGATGCACCTTGCTGAGATCAAGCAGCAGGTCGAATATCGGGTCTTCCTCGAATTCATGCAAGCTGTGATTCAGAAAGACAACGTCTTTCATCAATCGGAGAAGTTTGTGTATGAACATAAGGAAATCCTTTTGGGAGGCATGGAGCTCCATTTCGCCGTCCTGATCGGGAGAATCTTCTTCCTCCTGATTCTCTTCAGCAGACTCTTCTTTGACTGTTTCATTTTTGACAACTTCATTCGTTGTCTCATTTTCTGCGGTCACCTTTTCGCCGCAACCCTTTTCGGGCAAATTTTCTTCATTGTTCTTTTTCATAATGCTTAATTTTAGTCTTGCAAATATACAACACCAAAAAGCCTTTGTCAAGAGTTTTTGAAAAATTTTTTAATACTGATAACCAACAGGTTGTAAATTGGGATAAATAATTTTAACAATTATTAGTTAATTTTAATTTAAAATTTCGCTGATTTTTTGTGTTTGAGACGCAAAACCGAAAATAATGTATCTTTGCCGCCGTGTTTGACTTAAACTTAAACTTAAACTTAGACTTAGACTTAGACCTAGACCTAGACTATGAACTTTGTCTGTTCACTATTCACTATTCACTGATCACTAATCATCATTGCCTTAAAACATCATACATTAAATAAACAAACAATGAACATTATCGAAAAAATCAAAGAAAATGCCAAGAAGGCCAACAAGCGTATTGTTTTGGCTGAAGGTGAGGAAGAAAGAAACTTAAAAGCGGCCGACATCATCATTGAAAACGGTTACGCCGCCATCACATTGTTAGGCAACAAGGCCAACATCGAGGCCAAAGCTGCTGAATGGGGACTCAAAAACATCGCGAAAGCAGATATCATTGATCCGCTGAACAACCCCAAGAAAGATTTCTACGCCAACATGCTGTACGAAATCCGCAAGAACAAAGGCATGACGATGGAGGAAGCCCTCAAGAAAGTCGAGGATCCGCTTTACTTAGCCACCCTGCTCATCAAGAACAAGGATGTTGATGGCGAAGTAACTGGTGCTCAACACGCCACAGGCGACGTACTCCGTCCCGCTTTCCAAATTGTAAAGACTTTACCAGGCATTTCCGTCGTTTCCGGTGCTTTCATCATGTGCTTCCAAGACAAGAAGTGGGGTGACGATGGCGTGATGGTCTTCGCCGATTGCGCTGCTGACCCGAACACCGACGAAAACAAGCTCGCTCAGATCGCGGTCGTCACGGCCCAAACCGCCCGCACCATCGCCGGTATCGAGCCTCGCGTGGCTATGCTGAGCTTCTCCACGAAGGGTTCCGCAAAACACGAACTGGTCGATAAAGTGGTCAACGCCACTCGCATCGCCAAGGAGATGGATCCCAACCTCGTGATTGACGGTGAGTTGCAGGCCGATGCCGCCATCATCCCGTCTGTAGGTGCTCAAAAAGCTCCCGGCAGCCCTGTCGCGGGTAAGGCTAACGTGTTGGTGTTCCCATCATTGGAAACAGGCAACATCGCCTACAAACTCGTGCAACGTTTCGCCGGCGCTGATGCCGTGGGCCCCGTCATGCAAGGCATGGCTGCTCCTATCAACGACCTCTCCCGCGGCTGCTCCGTGGAAGACATTGTCAGCCTCGTGGCCATCACCGCTTGTCAGGCCGCAGGTAACACGTTCTAATATTTCGAATCCTCAATTTGTAGAGACGCAAAATTTTGCGTCTCTACAATTATATATATGTCTCAATTCTCCTTTCACTGGCAGTTGGCCCACCGCATTTTGCGCGAAAAGGGCAATCGCTTTGCCAAACCGATTATCCGTCTTTCGGCGTTCGGTGTCGCGCTCGGTGTGGTCATCATGCTGGCGGCCATCGGTGTCACAGCCGGTTACAAACAGGTGATTGAGGAAAAGGTGGTGGCCATGGGACAGCACATCCGCATCTCTCATTACGATCGGAATTACTCCCACGAACAAACACCCATTGTCCTGAATGACACACTGTTACAAGAATTGCGACGGAATCCGGAAGTCAGTTCCATCCAACCCTACGCCACGAAGGTGGGAATCATCAAAACAGCCGATCAGGTGGAAGGTGTTGTGCTGAAAGGTGTGGACGCTTCTTTCAATGGCCGGCAATTCGTCCGGAATATCGTGGAAGGTGACACTTTGCTGTTAAACGATACCGTTGCCGACAACCACATCATTCTTTCCAAACAGCTGGCTGACAAATTGCAAATCAAGTTGGGAGACAAAGTGCGCACCTATTTCGTGCAGGATCCGCCAAGACAGCGAAGCTTCACTTTGACAGGTGTTTACGAGACAGGTCTGCCCGAATATGATGCCAAATTCGCCTTGGTGGATCTCCGTCATGTGCAGAAACTCAACGACTGGAATCCTCAACAGGTGAGCGGTGTGGAAGTGCTCACCCATGATTACAGCAAAATAGACGAAGTAGGTGAACAACTTCACCATCAAATAGATATAAACCTGAAAGCAGAAACCATAAAACAGATTTACCCCGAAATTTTCGACTGGATTGCCCTATTCGACACCAACGTCTCTGTGCTGCTCATCATCACAACCTGCGTCTGCATGATTACGATGATGTCCATCTTTTTCATCATCATATTGGAGCGCACACGGCTAATTGGTATTCTTAAAACCCTGGGAATGAAGACAAAACATGTGGTTCACACCTTTTTGATGGTGGCGGGTCGCACATTATTACAAGGGCTTTTGATAGGAGACCTCATCGGCCTCGGTTTAGGAGCATTGCAACAGAAATTCCATCTCGTCAAACTTGACCCGGACACTTATTATGTCAACTTCGTACCCATCAAGTTTCAATTTTGGGAAGTTCTACTGCTGAACATTGGCGTTTTCACGGCGTGCATGCTCGTGCTCGTCGTTCCTGCATGGATCATCAGCAAAAAAATATCACCCGTGAAAGCGGTGCAATTCGAGTAGAGACGTTTCATGAAACGTCTCTACCCTATATTATCCATAAAACTATGTCTTATTCTTTGGCTGTTGGCTATTAGCCATTGGCTTTTGCATATAAACGAAAGCTAATAGCCAAAGACCAATAGCTAAAAGCCATATCAAGCAGGTATCAACTACGAATACTGATTTACAAAACGCAAATTATTGTTGTTTCTCCTTTTTTTTCATCCAGAAATACATACCCCAATAGGCGAGCGTCACGCCAAGGGTGATGCCCACCACTATCGGGAATCGCTGCTTCAGCGAGGAGAAAGTGATGGGTATCAGCAGAGCTGCCAACAACATGAAATAACGCAAAACAGCCTTCATGCTACTTTAATTTAGCCAGTTGCTCATTGATGATGCGGATTTTCTCTTCCGCGTCGGATTGCTTTTTGCGCTCAATATCAACTACTTGCTGCGGCGCGTTATTCACGAAACGTTCGTTGGAGAGCTTCTTCAACACATTCTGCAGGAAACCTTCCGCATATTTGAGGTCAGCTTCTAACTTCTTGATTTCCTCATCCATATCCACCAGTCCAGTCAAAGGCATGGAATACTGGATTTTGTTTTCGATGAACGAAGCCCCGTCAATGTCTTTACTTTCCAGATAGTTAATATGTTCCAGATTGCAAAGTTTAGCAATCACTGCGTCGGTGGCGGGATTGGCTGCTGACGGATTGGTATAAACGTTGAGCGTAAGGGCTTTCTTTTGCGGAATGTTCTTCTCCGTTCTGATGCGACGCACCTGGTCAATGACCTTACGGGCGGCGGCGAAATCATCCAGCACTTTCTGGTTCACCTCAGCTTCCACCTCAGGCATCTTCGTCATCATAATGGACTCTTTTTCGCCTCTCTGACGCATCGTCTGCCACAATTCTTCCGTGATGAACGGCATAAACGGGTGCAAAATCTGCATCAACACTTCGAAAATGTCGATGATTTCCCGGTAGGTCTTGCCATCGATAGGCTGCTGAAAACCGGGTTTCACCACTTCGAGGAAGCAGGAGCAGAAATCGTCCCACACGAGTTTGTAGATGTCCATCAGGGCTTCGGAAATGCGGTAGCGTTTCACATTCCACTGCACGCCTTGCAGCACTTCCGTCATACGCTCGTGAATCCAGGTTATAGCGGTTTCGGTGTGCAGCGGTTGCGGCAGATTATCATCAACCTGCCAGCCTCTTACCAAGCGGAAGGCGTTCCAGAGCTTGTTGCTGAAATTACGACCCTGTTCGCACAGAGATTCGTCAAACAGCAGGTCGTTGCCGGCGGGCGAACTGAGCAACATACCGAAACGCACGCCATCGGCACCGTATTTCTCCATCAGCATGATGGGATCGGGCGAGTTGCCGAGCTGCTTCGACATCTTGCGGTGCAACTTGTCGCGCACCGTACCCGTGAAATACACATCCTTGAACGGAATCTTGCCGCGCCACTCCAGACCGGCCATGATCATACGCGCTACCCAGAAGAAGATGATGTCGGGGGCCGTGATCAAAACCGCCGTCGGATAATAGTAGTTGATTTCCGGATTGTCGGGGTGACGGATGCCGTCGAACACGGAGATCGGCCACAACCACGAGGAGAACCACGTGTCCATTACATCCTCGTCTTGCTTTAAGTCATTGGCAGTCAGATTCAGTTCGGGAAATTTTTGACGAGCGATGTTCAAAGCCTCGTCGACATTGTGCGCCACCACAAATTCGTGGTTCGGCAGATACCAAGCTGGGATGCGGTGTCCCCACCAAAGCTGGCGGCTGATACACCAGTCTTTGATGTTCTCCATCCAGTGGGCGTAAGTGTTCTTGAACTTCTCAGGATGGAAATTAATGTCGCCGTTCATCACGGCATCGAGGGCGGGTTTCGCTAATTCACCCATCTTGCAGAACCATTGCATAGAGAGTTTCGGCTCGATGACTTCGTTGGTGCGTTCCGAGAAGCCCACTTTGTTTGTGTAATCCTCAATCTTCACGAGATTGCCTCCCTCCTCCAACAACGGAATAATGGCCTTCCGCGCCTCAAAACGGTCCATGCCCACGAGGAACTGCGCGTTCTCGTTCAGCGTGCCGTTGTCGTTGAAGATGTTGATGGTCTCCAGATGGTGTTTGATGCCGAGGTTGTAGTCATTGATGTCGTGCGCCGGTGTGATTTTCAGCGCGCCGGTACCGAACTCGCGTTCCACATATTCATCGTAAATCAAAGGAATAGAACGGTTTACGATAGGAACGATGGCGCGTTTGCCTTTGTATTTGGCATAACGCTCGTCCTCAGGATGCATACAGATGGCCGTATCGCCGAGGATGGTTTCCGGACGGGTTGTGGCAATCGTGATGTACTCATTCTCTTCGCCCTCAATTTGATAGCGGACGTAATAGAGTTTCGACTGCAACTCTTTGTAAATCACCTCTTCGTCGGAAACGGCGGTCAACGCTTTGGGATCCCAGTTGACCATGCGCACACCACGGTAAATCTTACCCTTGTTGTACAGATCGACAAACACGTCAGTCACGGCTTCCGACATCTCCGGATCCATGGTGAATTTGGTGCGCTCCCAATCGCAGGAAGCACCTAACTTACGGAGCTGTTTGAGGATAATGCCACCGTACTTCTCTTTCCATTCCCAAGCGTGCTTCAGAAATTCCTCTCGCGTAAGATCCTTTTTGTCAATGCCTTGCTCTTTGAGGTAAGCCACCACTTTGGCTTCTGTGGCGATAGAGGCGTGGTCGGTGCCAGGCACCCAAACGGCGTTGAAACCCTTCATGCGGGCGCGACGAATCATCACATCCTGTAAGGTGTTGTTGAGCATGTGTCCCATGTGTAGCACGCCCGTCACGTTCGGCGGCGGAATCACGATGGAATATGCCGGTCTGCTGTCGGGTTCGGAGTGGAAAAAGCGATTCTCCATCCAAAACTGGTACCATTTGTCCTCAACCGCAATCGGGTCGTATTTGGTATTGATTTCTGTAGCCATGTTTGTTCTAATCTAACCTGTTATATATTAACGATTTACAATGAAAATTTTCCCTTTTTGAAAGGAAGCGCAAAGATACAATTTTTTGTGAAAGATAATACGTGCAGAAATCTCGCATATCCCCAACTGAAGAAGAGATAATCATCCCATATCCAGTGCGGTCGGTATAAGATTCGGTTGACCAATGCTAATAAATAAAGCTTTATCTTTGCATCAGTTTTAGAATTTCCACCTCAGGCAGCCCTGTGATTCTTGCAACCATTGTGGTGTCAAGACCTTCTTCAAGCATATTGAGCGTGAGCTGGTATTTCTCATTGGTGCGTCCTTCTTCACGTCCTTCTTCACGTCCTTCTTCACGTCCTTCTTCACGTCCTTCTTCACGTCCTTCTTTGATGCCTTGCTCATAGCCCAATTTCCTACCGTCCTCGAGGGCAACGTTCATGGCATCACGCACATCATAATAGTCCATCAGGCTCTTTTTGTACTTCTTCTTTTCCATTTTGGTGAGTTTAGAAAACCTGCAGTCCTCAAACAGCCCACGGAAAATCTCGTCTTCATCCGACAAATCCTGTTCATTCATCTGGTGCATATTTTTTAGGATGAACGCCCATTTCTGCTTGTCATCCAGAAAGTTGATGTTTTTCAGCTGTCCGATATTCTGCGCTGCAAATTTACTCAATTCTAAAAAACAAAATACTTTTTTTTCAGAATAAACCACATTTTCGTCATCTTTCAGCTTTACTATGTGGAAAGCCTTTTCGCTGTGTACAAACTCGTCAGAATCGTAATCCATTATGTTAAAAGATATTACGGTCGGGATATTGTATTTCATATCCCCACGCTCAACCTCACTGCTCACCACACGGCTGTCGTAGGTGATAATTCTGTTTTGGAAGAACGACTGCTTGGAGCGCTGCATTTCGATGATGAAGTGCTTGTCAGTATTCGTTACGCAGTAGATGTCAAACACTACCCTTTTCTCCGATTCCCTCTCTCCGAATAACTCCGTGGGCTTGAAGGTAATGCTGACAACATCACGCATAATGTCTGGGAGAAAAGCCCGAAGGAAACAAATCAACCTATCCGGACCTCTCCGTGTCATGAAGAAAATTCTTTTAATGCCAAAGTCGGTTAATGGGTTGATGTAAAAGAGGTGTTCGATTCCGGCACCGTAGTTAGAGTTGTTTTTGTTTGGTTTTTCGTTTTTTTCTCTCATCGTTTTTTGTTTGGTTAATCGTTTTGTTTCTTGTGGTTGGATAGTTTGTCAATGGAACGTGTCAATGCACTCATCTACAGGATCATCTCTCGTTCTTTTAGACTTCTTTTTCCACCTGCAAAAATACATCAGAAAACAACCTTTGTCAATAGATTTTTAAAATTTTTGTTCCACCCTGATATTCACTGTGTTACATGATTTTTTAGAAAATTAATTAATAGTATATAGTTAATTTTAAGTAAGCATTTGGAAGTTTTTGGCGATTTTTTTCCGAAACTCACTAATTCCTGACTTCGTAATTTTGCGGGCATCGAAAGGCTTTGCGTTTGCATTTTTTCCTGTCCGCATGTATTCATAATTTGCGTATCTTTGCCGTCCAATTTTCAGATACAAAAAAAGTTAACAATATGGAAAGAATTTCAAAAAGAGTGCTGGGAATGCCCGCATCAGAAACATTGGCCATGACCGCATTGGCACGTGAGTTAAAGGATAAAGGTCAGGATGTCATCAGCCTGAGCATCGGTGAACCGGATTTCAATACGCCGGAAACCGTGAAGGAATACGCCAAACAGGCTATCGACGACAATTTCACACATTATCCGCCAGTTCCCGGTTATGCCGACCTTCTGAAAGCCATCAGCCATAAGTTCAAGAGAGACAACAATTTGGATTACACCACGCAACAGATTGTCGTCTCCACGGGAGGTAAACAAGCCATCTACCAAACAGTTATGGCATTGGTAAACCCCGGTGACGAGGTGATTATTCCCACTCCTTATTGGGTTTCTTATCGTGCCATCGCGCAAATGGCCGAAGCTGAAATCAAGTACGTCCCTTGCAAGATTGAGAACGATTTCAAGATTACGCCCGCACAGTTGGAGGCCGCCATCACCCCGAAAACCAAGCTGATGATGTTCAGCAGCCCTTCCAACCCCACGGGTATGATCTATTCCAAGGAGGAACTCCGCGCCATCGCCGAGGTGGTTGCCAAACACCCGCAAATGATGATCATGTCGGACGAAATTTACGAACACATCAATTTCGTAGGTGGTCATGAGAGCATTGCACAGTTCGATTTCATTAAGGACCAAGTGGTTACCGTTAATGGCGTGGCGAAAGGTTTCGCCATGACGGGCTGGCGTATCGGTTTCATCGGTGCTCCCGTGGAGGTGGCCAAGGCCTGCAACAAGCTGCAAGGACAAATCACTTCCGCTACCGGCTCCATCTCCCAACGCGCCGCGCTGAGAGCCATGGAAATGGATCCCAAAACCTCGGAGGACATCATCAAGATGCGGAACATCTTCAAGATGCGTCGCGATATGGTCTATGACCTGCTGAAGCAAATCCCCGGTTTTGAGGTCACGCTGCCGCAGGGCGCATTCTACTTCTTCCCGAAAGTGAGCAGTCTGTTCGGCAAACAGGTGCCTGCTGACTCCAAATTCGCCGCACAGTACAACAAGACCGTTATTGAGAACTCCACCGACCTCGCATTCTACTTCCTGCTGGACGCCAGCGTTTCCACCGTGCAAGGCACCGCCTTCGGTGACGACGACTGCATCCGCCTCTCCTACGCCACCTCCGAAGACCGCCTCAAAGAAGCCTGCAAACGCATCAAACAGGCCGTTGAAAATCTGAAATAATTAAAATAACAACTTCCTTAAGCAGCCCCGAAGGGGCAAGACGCGCGAAGCGCTAATAACCCCCACACAAGCGTCAGCGTTGTGTGGGGTTAACAAAACGAAAAAAACATGAACAAATTCAAGAAATCAATGACAGTTATGGCCATCATCATGGGCATGGTGGCAATCTCACAAGCGCAGAACATCCGGTTTACGCTGCTCAGCTCCACACAAAGCGAGGCAGTGGTGCGGGTCGATTTCGGCACCTACCAAACGGAAACGGTTTTCGTGAACGACGAGGATATGCAAAAACTGATCATGGCGGACGCTTATCCCGTCTTGAAAAAAGGCAGCCCTGAGTTGCTCCAAACGGCATTTTCCTTGATAGTACCCGAAGGAAGCAACCCTGAAACGGAAATCCTGGATGCGCAATACACTGTTGTAGAGTCTTTTGCCTTAGCGCCATCAAAAGGTAATCTATATCGTAATGTGGATCCGGAGAATGTTCCATATACGAAAAACGCAGATTATCAAGCGGCCGACTACCTATTAGGCAATGCAATACAAACGGGAGAAACCTATCAGCTTCGTGATTACCAGGGAATGAATTTCAAGGTTTATCCTTTTGATTACAACCCTGTGGCGCAGAAGCTGAAGATTTACTCTTCCGTGACAGTCAAGGTGACATTCAACAGCACGAGGTCTGTGACCGCTGCCACTAAGATCAACCGCACATTCGAAGCCGTTTATGCCAACCAATTCTTGAATTACCATGGTTTGCGCAGTACTCCCGTAACCGAAGAAGGTGACATTCTTATTATCTGTCCCGAAAACTTCATGGAAGCCATGCAGCCGTATGTTGACTGGAAAATCCGGAACGGCTATAACACTGAAATGGTTACGGTGACTGCTGCCGGCAACAATGCAAATGCCATAAAAACTTACATCACAAATTATTATAATGAACACAATCTGGCTTTTGTGATTATTGTGGGTGACAACGCCCAATTCCCCACCCCGACCGTAAGTGGTAACAAATCTGATAATTACTTTACGGAAATCGCAGGTAATGATAGTTACCCCGACATCATTTTAGGCAAGATTTCCGCTGAAAACGTAGCACAAGTGGAAACTCAGGTGCAACGCTTCATCGAATACGAACAGAATCCTCCCGAGACCTCCCACTTCCCCTCTTTCATGGGCATCGCCTCCAGTCAAGGTCCTGGCGACAACAATGAGTACGACTACCAGCATATTCGCAATATCAACAATAAACTGCAAAATTACACCTATACATCTGGTTATGAACTGTTTGAAGGCAGTCAAGGTGGTTTGGACGCATCCGGAAACCCTACTGCTGCGATGGTGACAACGGGTGTTAACAATGGTGTCGGAATTATAAGCTACTGTGGTCACGGCGACGTGCAGATGTGGGTCACCACCAGCTTTAACAATAGCAATGTCAATAGTTTGACAAATGTCGGCATGCTCCCGTTCATTCTTTCAGTGGCTTGTGTTAACGGTGAATACCACACGGGCACTTGTTTTGCCGAAGCTTGGCTGCGCGCCACGCACAACGGACAACCAACAGGTGCTGTCGGTTTTACAGGCTCTACCATCAACCAACCGTGGAATTCGCCCATGTGCGCCCAAGATGCCATGATTGACCTTTTAATCGGTACTAACCAAGATAATCAGAACTTTACTTTCGGTGGCATGTTTTTCAACGGGATGATTAAAATGTTGGATGTCTATAACGATGTGGAAGTTTTTCGCACCTGGATTCTGTTCGGTGACCCCACGCTTCAGATGCGCACCGCTGTTCCCGAACAACTTGAAGTCACCCACAATGCCATCCTTCCCGCCGGCACTCCTTCTCTGACATTTTCTTCCGCAGTTGAGAATGCCAAAATCACAGTTACCCATAACAACGAAGTCGTGGCGACAGGTCGCATTACAGGTGGTGAATATACGCTCACTTTCAACGACACTTATCTGCCAACAGACACGCTGAAAGTATTAGCCACCGCCACAAACTATCTTCCTTATGAAGGCACGATAAATTTCATTCCAAACGAGGGACCTTATGTGATTATAGGTGACCTGACCCTGACTGACAAAACCCTTCCGTTTGTGAACAACCAGTCTAATAATTTGCCAGAATTTGGTAAAACCATGACCGTGACACCGCAAATCATCAACATCGGTAATCAGAATGCCTCTAATGTGCGCATCAATGTCTCCACTGAAGACGAATACATCACTTTGAACAATCCGATTCTGACTGTCACAACGTTACCTTCACACGACACGTTGGCCAATTCACCCACATTCACCTTCTCGGTCAAGAATGTTGTGCCTGCCAACCACAATGCCGTCATCAAAATGGAAATCATCTTCAATAATGACACCTTACGGCAATCCAAATCAGTGAAATTGTACGCACCGCAGCTGAATATCATCTCGTTAGTGATTGACGATACGGAGACTGGCAACGGCAACAACAAAGCTGACTACGGCGAAACTATTAATTGCAACTTCACCATTGCCAACACGGGAAACATGCCTATCGTTGGCGGAAACATCTTCTTTGAAAATCAAGGCGATGAATTAAGTCTTCAGACTGACCCGATCTTTTTCCCAGCAATAGACATTAATGGCACCACAACGGTTACATTACCTGTTACGGTCAACAGCATCATCCAAGAACCGACAATTTCCTACATCAAAGCCGGGCTTTGGGTCAACTATTTTTACGCATCCGCCTATTTTCCTGTTAGAATCGGAGCAGTGATGGAAGACTGGGAAACAGGGGACTTCTACAATATGAGTTGGCAAAACACCTCTTCCACCCCGTGGACTATCACCACAACATCACCATTTGAAGGCACCTACTGCGCCAAATCAGGAACTATCGGCAACAGTGCCAATACAACGTTGAGAGTCACAGACACCGCTACTGTCTCTGACAGCATCTCTTTCTTCTATAAAGTGTCCAGCGAACAGAACTATGACAAACTGACGTTTAAGATCGACGGACAGACCAAGGGCGAATGGAGCGGAAACATTAGTTGGACCCGCGCTGCCTACCCGGTGAATGCTGGTCCACACACCTACACATGGACTTATTCCAAAGATTACTACGGAACCTCTGGCAAAGACTGCGCTTACATCGATGCTATTGCATTCCCTTGCGGAAAAGTGAATTATCCAGTTTCTATTCAAGAAATTGCACTAAACTCCGATTCTTATCAAGTTTGGCCAAATCCGGCCACAGATGTTCTTCATCTTCAATTACTGGATAATTCTGATAATCAAGGTTATACATACCAATTGTTAAGTCTTGCTGGCAAACTGTTGCAGGGCGGACGCTTGTCGGATAATACTGAAATTGATGTGAGGAGTCTCGTTTCAGGAATTTATTTCTTGAGAATAGAAAACAGCCTGCATCAGACACAAACTGTCAAATTCATCAAGAAATAGTCATGACCAAAACGAGACCGCTGATATTGGTTGTCAACGATGACGGCTACGAAGCCAGGGGTTTGGAGGCGATGATAGAAATTGCCAAGCCGTTGGGTGAAGTGGCGGTGGTGGTGCCTGACCGGACCCGCTCCGGCATGGGGCACGCCATCACTATGGGTGAACCGTTGCGTCTCACCAACTACAAAAACGAGGACGGGATCTCCTACTATAAAACCAACGGAACGCCTGTGGATTGCGTGAAGTTGGGCGAGAAAGTGGTGCTCCGCAATCGGAAAGTCGATTTGCTGCTGTCGGGTATCAACCATGGCTCCAACTCTTCCGTGAGCCTGATCTACTCCGGCACGATGGCCGCTGCCATTGAAGCCGCTTTCGACAACATTCCCGCCGTCGGGCTTTCCGTGCAGGACTACAGTCCGAACGCCGACTTCACTGCTTCGATACATTATGGCCGTCAGATTGTCGAAAAGGTGCTGGAAAAGGGGCTTCCTCCCTATATCTGCCTGAACGTCAACGTTCCGAAAGCACCACTCGAAGCTATCAAAGGTATCCGAATTACCCGCCAGTGCCATGCCACCTGGCATGAGGATTTGCAGGAACGCACGGACCCGTATGGCCGAAACTACTACTGGCTCACTGGCTGGTTAGAGCGTCTCGAAGAAGACGAAAGCACCTGCGAGGGAGCTCTCCAGCGCAACTATGTTTCCGTGCAGCCCGTACAGTTCGACCTGACTGCCCACCAATACATTGCATCTTTAAAACATTTAGAAATATGATGGAAAAACTAAGAAGAGACTCTTACGGGATTGGCATCGCTTTGGGTTTGCTGGTTCCTGCTGTTTTATTTGGCATTATATATGGCATTTTCGCGCTGATTTTGCACTCCAATCCGCAGATGCTCGTAAACAACCCTAATCTGGTGAAAGTGCTGATTCCGAAATTCATTCTCATCGCGCTGATTCCCAACCTGTTTATTTTGCGCTATTACCTGTTGAAGTTGAAATTCGACAAAACCGGCCGCGGTATCATCGGTGCTACATTTGCGTGGGCAATCGTGTTTTTGGCCGCACAATTCCTCTTATAACAGCCAATAGCCAATAGCCAAAAGAGGCCCGGAAATTCCGAGCCTCTTTTTTTTGTGGTTAGACAAAAAATTTTGACTACTCCAGGCTGATAGCCTCGCACGGACAAACGTCAGCGCAAGCACCGCATTCGATGCAGAGATCAGGGTTGATGGAGTAAGCAGCGCCTTCAGAGATAGCCTCTTGAGGGCATTCGCCGATGCAAGTTCCGCAAGCGGCGCAAAGATCTTCATTAATTTTGTATGCCATACTTTTTAATTGTTGTTGATTGAGCGGCAAAGATACACTTTTTATGAATCTCTGAACACTCGGTGAAAATTTTTATTAATAGGTTTCCGTTCATTTTTCAAGGGCGGATAGATGGTGACTACAAACTGAAGTTTAATGGACAAAAAAAGATTCGACATGGCTGCCGAATCTTTTTTTATTACATAAAAACGAATCTGGATTATTCCTCGTCTTTGTGCTCTTCTTCGTATTTCTTGATGATTTCGCTTTGAACATCGGCAGAAACTTGCTGATATTCGGCGAATTTCATGCTGTAAGAAGCACGACCGGAAGTGATGGAACTCAACGTGGTGGAGTACTTGTTCATCTCAGCCAACGGAATCTTAGCGTGGATCATCTGGAACGCGCCTTCGCTGTCCATACCCATCATGATACCGCGACGGCCCTGCAAGTCGGTCATCACATCGCCCATACGGTCGGCGGGAACGAAAATGTCAACGTCGTAGATAGGCTCCAGAATCTTCGGACCGGCGTTCTTGAAGGCTTCCTTGAAAGCGTTACGGCCAGCCAACTTGAATGCCAATTCGTTGGAGTCAACCGGGTGCATTTTACCGTCGTAGATGTTCACCACGATGTCGCGGGCGTAAGAACCGGTGAGCGGACCCTCTTCCATCTTCTCCATGATACCCTTCAAAATAGCGGGCATGAAGCGTGCATCGATGGCACCACCGACGATACAGTTGTTGAAGATCAACTTGCCGCCCCAAGGCAGATCGTAGGTCTCCGTGGCACGGATCGGGTATTTGGTCTGGGTGGGCATGCCTTCGTAGTAAGACTCGATAAGCATGTGAACCTCACCGAATTGACCGGAACCACCGGACTGTTTTTTGTGACGGTACATTGCCTCAGCAGATTTCGTGATGGTCTCACGATACGGAATCTTCGGAGCATAGTATTCAATATCAATCTTGTTGAGCTTCTCAATCATCCATTTCACGATGTTGAGGTGTTGCTCGCCTTGACCGGAGATGATGAGCTGTTTCAGTTCCTTGGACTGTTCCATCTGGAAAGTCGGGTCAGTCTTGCGGATTTCGTTGAGGGCAGCACCCAATTTCTCATCGTCAGAGCTGTTGACGGCGCGAACGGCGGTGCGGAACTTAGGATCCGGATAAACCGTGGGTTCAATCACGTCATCGCCCTTGGCAACGAGAGTAGAGCAAGCGGGAGAAGATTTCAGCTTGATAGTAGCCACGATGTCGCCGGCCACGGCCTTCTCAACCTCCACACGGTTCTTGCCGCAGAATGCGAGCAGCTGAGAAATACGCTCTTTAGTATTAGTGGTGGTGTTCAACAAATCGTCAGCCTTCTTGATTTCGCCGTCGGCAACCTTGATGAAAGCAACCTCACCGAGGTGTTGTTCGATACCAATCTTGAAGATGTAACCTGCGAAAGGATTGGCGGCATTGCATTTGTGCTCGTTGCCGTTGGTGGCTTTCATAGTGCGGCCTTCATCGGGAGTCGGGCAGTTCTTGATGACGAGATCCATGAGGCGGTCAATGCCTTGGTCGGTCTTGGCGGCGATGCAAATCACCGGGAAAGTGCCGCGGTTGGCGATACCGAGTTTCAGACCACGAATCATTTCGTCTTCGGAAAGAGTACCCTCTTCGAAGTATTTGTCCATCAAAGCCTCGTCGTTTTCAGCAGCAGCTTCAATCAAAGCAGCGTGCATCTCTTCAGCCTTGCCCATTTGGTCTGCGGGGATGTCTTCCACCACCATTTTGCCACCGTTGGCCGGGAATTTGAGCATCTTCATTTGCAGAAGGTCGATCACGGCGTCGAAGCCGATACCGGCGTTCACGGGATATTGGAAAGCCATGACGCTGCCGCCGAAGTATTCCTTCAGCTGGTGCAGGGTCTCGTCAAAGTTGGCTTTTTCGTGGTCGAGTTGGTTGACGGCAAACATCACGGGGATGCCAGCGGCCTTGGCGTGGCGCCATTGGATTTCGGCACCCACATCGACACCGTTCTGGGAGTTGATGACCATGAGGGCGGTGTCCATCACGCGCAGGGCGGAAATCGTCTCACCAATGAAGTCGTCAAAACCGGGGCAATCAACCATGTTGATTTTCATGCCGTTGAATTCGGCATACATGACAGAGCTTTGGATAGATTGTTGTCTTTCGAGTTCCACTTCACGGTAGTCGGAAAGTGTGTTCTTGTCCTCAACAGTACCTCTTCTGCTGATGACGCCGCCGTGAAATGCCATAGCCTCACAGAGAGTGGTCTTACCCGTGCGGTTACCGCCGATGACAGCGATATTTCTGATTTCTTTCGTTTGATAAACTTTCATTGGTGTATAATTAATTGATTTTTAATATTTTATATTTTTAACATAATAGGGCGCAAAGTTACAAAAAATTTTGACATAAGGGGATGGTTGGAGAAAATTATTATCAAACAGCAATTGCACCATTTCGTTTGGCCACCCTCTCCTAACAAAAACAACACGCATTGCCGAAACCAACTTCCCCAACGTTAAAGCGATGCCTTGACCGGCCAAACGGAACCTCCGACCCGCAAGGGCAGGGAGAATCGGAAACAGCGCTACCCGCAAGAGCAGGAAGGAACGCCATTCCTCGCAAACCGTAAATCGCAAATCGCAAACCGCAAACCGCAAACCGCAAAAAAGGCGCAGCCTCCGGCCACTCCCAAAACTGCTAACTGCTCACGCGCACACAACCTTCGGCATCAGCGTCGCGCAATTGTCGATGATAGCGTTGGCCCTTTCGAAACCTGCGTCACAGATTTTCTTATCCCTGTTGCCGTCGTAACCCATTACAAGGTGCATGGTCTCATAGCCAAGATTCAAGAACTTCAGTAATTTTCCATCTCTTTTCGCGACAGCTTCCTGGTATTTTTTTATCGAAGGGCGTCCTTTTCCCTTTCGTACATTAAACACAGCGTCAAGGGCGATAAGACAGCCTTTCCACAATGTGTCTCCCGCAATCCGGACATACTTTTTATCCCTGTACGATTTAGTCTCCGGATCATACTTCGACTTCTGTATGATTTCTTCCGCGTTGGCCACGTATCTCCGGGCCTCTTCGATGGGATTGTTGCTTATCGCTTCTTCCATTGTTTCTAGTATTAATGAGTCAAAAAATAAACGCGGCAAAATTACATTTTTTTCAATATCACCAATTGAAATGATAAAATATTATTTACAGAGCATTTTTTTACAATTAACTGTTAATTTTATTCTTTGGGCGTTCCGGCGCGGCGGCGAACAAATCATCCATCCGTTTGCCCGCAGACCTGACGGCCTGCGAAAAATGCACGGATTCCCGCATCGCTACCGAGCCCTTCAGCCCTATGGGCTGCTTCGCGTACGGTACAACCAAACAAACCGACCCAACCAGCAAATGCACCATTCCGTTTGGCCGCCCTTTCCTAACGAAAACAACACGCATCATTCATCATTCATAATTCAACATTCTTCATTCTACATTCTACATTAACAACAAAGGGCGCAGCCCCCGGCCACGCCCTAATCTCACGTCTCACGTCCTACGTCTCACGTCTGTTTTTAATCGCGGAGGCAGCGGACGGAACTGCCAGCGTACCAGATGCCGTTGATTATGCTCACGTAAGCGTTGTTGTGGGACTGTTGGAGATAATGCGCATGGTCGCTGAACGACTGCGTAGAGGACCAGATTTCAGCGATGCTGCCCGCGTTGTGGAATTCCTCACTGTTGGTGCCGCCTGCCGGAACGATGGAAAAGCCCGTGGCGTTGTTACTTCCCGGATTGTTGCCGACGGCACAGTCTGTAGTACTGCTATTCCACCATGCAGGGGCGGCCAACGCCTTGGCGATGTTGTTGTTGTTGCCGCTGCAGGTGTATTCGCTATGGCTGCTCACATAATTGGTTAACTGTGTCCACTCCGCATAACTCGGCACGTGCCAACCCGTGGGGCAGATACCCTGCACCCCGCTCGGGTTGGCTTCACTTGAAGAAGCTCCATGCATCACGGCAGGCCAGTTGTAAAGGTAACCACGCTGTTCCAACGGAATGCCGGAGCTGCTGTAATCGAAGTAATATGGCTCAGTAGAGCTCAAACCGCCACTGGGAATGTCCGTGCCGTTCGCGTATTTCGTGGTGCGGAGGTTCTCCTTCATCCAGCACTGGTTGCCAATCTTCACCGTGGAGTAATAGTTGCCTTGCACATCCACCGCTTTGGCCGCTGTACACGATGGCTTGTCCACTATGTCTATGCTTAACGCAAAACCCGCGTAACTACAGACAGTTGCGTCTGAACGGAACCGTATGGTAATGGTATTTCCAACAGAATAAATAGGTTCTGAAATGGTTCCTGAACCGCCTAATTTCACAATGGTATTTGCTCCGGCAGCACCGGTTCCATTATAAATTAAAATAGTATCGAAACTAGTTTCTGTTTGATAACTGCCTGTAATCTTAAACACTTTGTTGCTGCTATTCGCCACGAATGTCAGTGAACCGTCCCAACTATTACCGTAATTGCCATCGGGACCGCCCCAATCATAGACATCCAAATGAATCACCGTATTGTCAAGGTTGACAGTCGTGGTACCAGAAGAAGGAACCTTATAGGTAGCGGTGTGCAAATCAACGATAACATCTTGCAAACTGTCAAATTTGTCCTGCAAACTGTCGTACTTGTCCTGCAAGTTGTCCATCTGCTGTTGTAATGTACTCACAGCATCGTTGATCATGGCCTGCACCTGTTCGGCGGTGAGGGAGGTGATGTTCACCGTCTGGTCTGAGCTTTGGTTGGCCGTGAACGTGCCCACGTTGGTGCCGTTCTGCTGGATGGTCAGCGTGGCGTCGTTCACCGTGGGAATCGTCGGTCTATTATCCAAATCGTTGTAGTCGCCGGTGAAGGCCACCTCAGCCAAGCTGTCATGCAGGTTGATGGTGGCAGCGGACGTTTCCGCATCACGGAGGCAGCGGACAGATAATCCGTCGCGGCGGAGACTACTGCTTTCTGATACCACTCCGCTGCTGAAGTAGACTAGGAAACGGCTCCATGCGGTGCTCGAACCGGATGCCGTGGAGGACCAGAAGTAGGCGCGGAAGCCGTCCGCGTAGTTGAACCCGTTGTTATCCCAGTAGCCGGCAGGAAGAGCACTAAAGCCCGAAGCGTTGTTTGCCGACAAGTTGTTGCCCACCACGCAAGGGCCACTGTTCGTTTCCCAATCCTCAGTGGAGGCCAGTGCCTTGGCAATGTTGAGGATGTTTCCGCCGCAGGTGTATTCGCTTTGGGAACTCACATAGTCCGTCAATGCCGTCCACTCCGCATCGCTCGGCAGGTGCCACCCGCTCGGGCAAGCCAACTTGGCCGCTTCCCAGTTGTAGTAGTAACCGTAGGTGACCGCGTCAACACCCGGGTTCTCGTAGTAGTACGGCTCCGTGTAGCTATATGCGCCAGAAGATGTCGCGTCCGTGGCACCGGCGGGCACAACCCGCAGGTTCGTCTTCGTCCAGCACTGCGTGCCGATGAGCACCGTCTCGTACTCATTGCCGTCGGCATCCACCATCTTGCTCGTGCCGCACTCGAAGTTCACCGTGTTGTTCAGGTCGTCCACCACGCCCTGCAGGCTGTCAAGCTGCTGCTGCAACCCTGTGATGTCGGGAATCACCGTCGCGAGAGCGTCGATGTCCGCGCCCCAGCGGTCGTTGGCGAGGAGGTAGTAGCGGCCGCCGGATCCGGAATTGTACATAAACAAACAGCGGTCGTTCGCCTTGATGGTTCCAGCAGGCAGTGCGGATTCGTGATAGTAAATCGGCTTAGCACCCATGTTGTTGATGTTCAGGTTTGCGCCAGCAGGCACGGCGCGGGTAAAGGCTAACGACACCACACCACCGCTCACTAATTCATAGGAGGAGAAGCTAACCGTAATATCAGTTGCCCCAGAAGGATTGTCAACCTTGTTCTTCACAATTCCCTGTCCGAAGGTCGCATTGGTGGGCTTGTTGGTCAGGTCATTGTAGTTCTTGTCCCATGCACTGAATATGGGATCCGACTCAACACTGATGCCGCCCATGCCATCGGGGATGGCGGTGAGGTAGCCCATATCATTCGTAAATTGGCTCAAACCGGTGGGTTTGTTGGTCAAGTCGTTGTAGTTGCCGGTGGTGGCCACCGTAGCGAGATTCGGTTTGTGTAAAATCTGCGCTACACCGCTCGTAGCATTCCAGTCGGCGTTCTGCTGCGTGGGAACGTCGCTGGCGGTGATGAAGCCCACATTGTTGTCAAGTTGACTGAGTTGGGTCGGGATGGTGGGCTTGTTGCTCAGGTCGTTGTAGTTGCCAGAGGTGGCTACGGCTGCAAGAGCATTGAGATCGGCGCCCCAGCGGTCGATGGCAATCAGGTAATAGCGTTCACCAGGACCATTGTACATGAACAGACAGCGGTCGTTCGCCTTGATGAGTCCGGCGGGCAGGGCGGCTTCGTGGTAGTAAATCGGTTTCGCACCCTTGTTGTTGATGTTCAAGGTTGCGCCAGCGGGCACCGCACGGGTGAAGGCTAACGATACCACACCACCGTTCACTAACTCGTAAGTGGAGAAGTTGACCGCAATATCGGTTTCACCAGAAGGGTTGTTGACCTTGTTGCGCACAACTCCCTGTCCGAAGTCCGCATTGGTCGGCTGGTTGTTCAGGTCGTTGTAGTTGCCGGTGGTGGCTACGGTGGCGAGGTTCGGTTTGTTCAGAATCTTTGCAACGCCTGAGGTGGCGTTCCAGTCAGCGTTCACCTGAGCGGGAACATCAGAAGAGGTGATGTAACCTGCATCATTCGTCAATTGGCTGATTGAGGTAGGGATGACGGGTTTGTTGGTCAGGTCGTTGTAATTGCCGGAGGTGGCTACAGCAGCGAGAGCGTTGAGATCTGCACCCCAGCGGTCAATGGCGATCAGGTAGTAGCGTTCAGCAGGACCATTGTACATGAACAGACAGCGGTCGTTCGCCTTGATGAGTCCGGCGGGCAGCGGTGATTCGTGATAGTAAATCGGTTTCGCACCCTTGTTGTTGATGTTCAGGGTTGCACCAGCGGGTACGGCACGGGTGAAGGCTAACGACACCACGCCGCCGTTCTCCAACTTGTAAGTGGAGAAGTTAACCGCAATGTCGGTCTCTCCTGAGGGGTTGTTGACCTTGTTGCGCACAACACCTTGTCCGAAATCCGCATTGGCGGGTTTGTTGGTCAAATCGTTGTAATCTTTGTCCCAAGCGGAGAATATCGGGTCAGATTCAATGCTGATGCCACCGCCTAAACTGTCGGGGATGGAGGTGAGGTAACCCGCATCATTCACGAAAGCACTGATGTTGGTGGGCACCGTGGGGATGGTGGGCTTGTTGGTAAGGTCGTTGTAATTGCCGCTTGTGGCTACGGGAGCGAGGTTCGGCTTGTTGGTCAAGTCGTTGTAATTGCCGCTTGTGGCTACGGGAGCGAGGTTCGGCTTGTTGGTCAAGTCGTTGTAATTACCGCTAAACAGAGTCGGTTTGTCGGTAAGGTCGTTGTAGCTGCCGGTATGAGCCACTGTTGCGAGAGCGTTGAGATCCACGCCCCAACGGTCGATGGCAATCAGGATATAACCGTCAGCACCGGAATTGTACATGAACAGACAGCGATCGTTCGCCTTGATGGTTCCTGCAGGCAGTGCAGTTCCACGATATAAAATCGGTTTCGCGCCCTTGTTGTTGATGTTCAGGGTTGCGCCTGCGGGTACGTTGCGGGTGAAGGATAAAGAGACCACACCGCCGCTCACCAACTCATAGGTGCTGAAGGTGACCGCAATGTCGGTCGCCCCGGCGGCGTTGTTTACGTTGTTCCGGACAATTCCCTGTCCGAAGGTGGCATTGGTGGGCTTGTTGATAAGGTCGTTGTAGTCCTTGTTCCAAGCGGAGAATATGGGGTCGGATTCAAGGCTGATGCCGCCCAAGCTGTCGGGGATGGCCGTGAGGTAACCCGCATCATTCACGAAAGCGCTGATGTTGGTGGGCACTGTGGGAATGGTGGGCTTGTTGGTCAAGTCGTTGTAATTGCCGCTTGTGGCTACGGGAGCAAGGTTCGGCTTGTTGGTCAAGTCATTGTAATTGCCGCTTGTGGCTACGGGAGCGAGGTTCGGCTTGTTGGTCAGGTCGTTGTAATTACCGCTTGTAGCTACAGGAGCGAGGTTCGGCTTGTTGGTCAGGTCGTTGTAGTTGCCCGTATGAGCCACTGTTGCAAGAGCGTCGAGATCCACGCCCCAACGGTCGATGGCAATCAGGATGTAGCTGTCAGCACCGGAATTGTACATGAACAAACAGCGGTCGTTCGCCTTGATGGTTCCGGCAGGCAGAGCAGCTCCACGATATAAAATCGGTTTCGCGCCCTTGTTGTTGATGTTCAGGGTTGCATTCGCGGGTACGTTGCGGGTGAAGGATAATGAGACCACACCGCCGCTCACCAACTCATAGGTGCTGAAGGAGACCGCAATGTCGGTCGCCCCGGCGGCGTTGTTAACGTTGTTCCGGACAATTCCCTGTCCGAAGGTAGCATTGGTGGGCTTGTTGATAAGGTCGTTGTAGTCCTTGTTCCAAGCGGAGAATATGGGGTCAGATTCAAGGCTGCCACCGCCTAAACTGTCGGGGATGGCGGTGATGTAGCCCGCGTCGTTCACAAATGCGCTGATGTTGGTGGGAACCGTGGGGATAGTGGGTTTGTCGGTAAGGTCATTGTAGCTGCCGGTGTGAGCCACTGTTGCGAGAGCGTTGAGATCCACGCCCCAACGGTCGATGGCAATCAGGTAGTAGCGTTCACCGGGGCCGTTGTACATGAACAGACAGCGGTCGTTCGCCTTGATGACGCCGGCGGCCAGCGGTGATTCGTGATAGTAAATCGGCTTCGCGCCCATGCTGTTGATGTTCAGGGTTGCACCAGCAGGGACGGCACGGGTGAAGACTAACGACACCACGCCGCCGTTCACTAATTGGTAAGTGGAGAAGTTGACCGCAATGTCGGTCTCTCCTGAAGGGTTGTTGACTTTGTTGCGTACAACGCCCTGTCCGAAGTCGGCGTTGACAGGCTTGTTCAAGATTTCCGCAGGACCTCCTGTGGCATCCCAGTCGGCGTTCACCTGTGCGGGGATGTCATTGGCGGTGATATAACCTGCATTGTTCGTCAGATCCCCGACATTTTGCGGGATTGTCGGCTTGTTGGTCAGGTCGTTGTAGTCGCCGCTGAAGCCGTTGGCCGCTTCCTCTGCGTAGAGGGCGTAGGGCACACTCATCAGCTGTTGCGTGCTGGTGACCGTGTAGTTGCTGCCACCGGCAGGGTCGGTCTCGGTCTTCAGGAAGAAGGGACCGTTCGCCCAGTTGATGCCGGCGAAGGAGCCTTGTTGCACGGCGCCGCCGCCAATCTCAAGGGTCAGCAGGCCGTTGGCGTTGGTGGAGGCGGTGTGTGTCTCCACATACACCGCATTGCCGCTGGCACTCCCTTGCAGAATGCTCACGCGCACACCCACCGGCGCGTTGGTGACCAGTGCGTTGCTCGCGTTGCGAACCACCGCCTGGTAGTTGAATTTCTCCGGCGCCTGCGCGAAAAGCGCAGTTACACCTATGAAAATCATTACGATTAGGATTGTAAATTTTTTCATTGAGATTATTTTTTGATGACTAATTGATTATCAAATAGTTCTGTTTTTCTTACAATTTATGACAACAGATTTGCAAATCTACAAAAAAATTGACTAAACGAAAAAAAGATTCCCGCAAGGGCAAGAACTAAAAATTAACGGCACAACCTGCAAGGGCACGCAGAAAACAATCAGCAATCGCAAATCGTAAACTGCAAATCGCAAAAAAGGCGCAGCCCTCGGCCACGCCCTTCTAACGTCTCACGCCTTACGTCTCACGTCACATTTAATCGCAGAGACAGCGGACGGAATATCCGCTGAACTTGTACTTGGTGCTCCTGAGCACGTACGCGCTGTCGTAGTACAGGCGGCGGTCGTAGGCGTAGTCCGGGTAGCTCGCGTACTGCGTAGCACTCCAGAAGTAGGCACCGTAGCCCGCGTTGTAGAACGACGAACCGGAGCAGTAGCCTGCCGGAACGGCGGAAAAGCCCGTGGCGTTGTTCGCCGTCACACTCTGGTCTCCAGGATAACACTCGCCACTGTAACTGTTCCACCCTTCCGTGGAGGCCAACGCCTTGGCAATGTAATTGCTGTTGCCGCTGCAAGTGTACTCGCTCTGGCTGCCCACATAGTTTTCCAGCTGAGTCCACTCCGCATCGCTCGGCAAATGCCAGCCCGCAGGACAGATGCCTCTGCGGTGGCCGCTGAATGTCACGGACACCGCGTTGTCACTGCTGTTGTTCACGCTCGTCTCCCCGTAGGCCGTGTTGAACGTATCGACAGCAGCGTTCCAGTTGTACAGCAGGCCGTAGTTCATCGGCGCATACGTGGCCGAGTCATTGTTGTACCAGCGGGCCTGCTTGCCAGTGTACGTGTTGCCCGTGCCTGCGGCCGGGATGAGGTACGTGCCCGTACTCGGCGAAGTGGTGGTCCGCAGGTTGTCCCGCATCCAGCACTGGTCGCCGATCTGCACCGTGGCATACACGTTGCCCTCGTGATCGCTCACCGTGGAGGTGCCGCACTCGAAGAACAGGGCATTATTCAAGGCCGCCTTCTGCTCAGCCGTCATGGCGTTTACGGCAGCCAGCAGCGCTTCCGGACTGACATTC
>JAFXTE010000020.1 GCA_017525245.1 Bacteroidales bacterium
ATATTCCGCTCAACCAAGTCAAATTAGAAATGTACCTGCGTCAACCGAAGGCTTACTATCAGCTGCAAGTGGGTGTCTGGGAAGATAATGGCAACTTTGTTCCGGTGGCTACCTTTAACAACAGCGGCACAGGCGTGACACATGTGGAGTGTGATTTCTCCGGTTACAATGGAAACGGCCGCCGCATCGCCTTCCGCAACGTGTTGGCTAATGGCTACAACTACAATTACAGCTACAATTACATTGACGACGTCACCCTGACAGAGATTCCTCAAATGAATTGCGACATTACCTTGCCATACAATGAAAACTTTGATAACTTCACCGACATCACTACTCCCGAGACGGGCGTGAAACCTGATTGCTGGGATGTGATCACCGAGGATGTCGCTCTCACTGGCGCTACCAAACCGCAGGTCTATTACAACGCCACTTACGCCACCAGCGGAAGCTACACCTTGCGTATGAAAAACCGCTGCGTTTTTGCAATGCCCGCTTTGGACGAGAGCATCAACGTCAGCGGACTGACCATGACCTTCAAGCTGCGCCAGCCCAAGAGCGTCTATCGCCTGCAGGTCGGTGTGGTGAACGACAACGGTGTGTTCGAGGCGGTGAAAACCATCAACAATGCCAGCACAAATATGGAAGATATCACAGTTGATTTCTCCAACTACGCTGGCGGCGGTCACCGCATCGCCTTCCGCAACACTGTGAGCAAGAGTTCCACATTGGACTACAGCGTCAACTACATTGATGACATCAACCTTGACTTTACCGTGGTGGGCAAGAGTGTTGCGAATGACGATAATATCATTGATGCAAACACCGACCTGATAGACTTCGTGGTCTATCCGAACCCGACGAAGGACGTTATCAATGTTCAAGGTTCAAATGTCAATGCTCAATGTTCGGGAATCGAGGTTGTTGATGTCTATGGTAAGGTTGTCCGCACCGTTGACCAGATCCCGGCCCAAATCAACGTCTCGGGTCTCGCCGCAGGTATGTATTTCGTGCGCGTGACCACGGACAATGGAGTGGTGACGAAGCCGTTCGTCAAACAGTAGTCTCCGCGGATCACACGGATCTCGTGTATAAAAAACGGGTATCGGTTTTACAACTGGTACCCGTTTTTTCATCGCAAATAGGGAAATCTTATGATATATTTTTTGAACACAATTGTTTTCAATCCTAAAAAATACTATTTTTGCATTGGTTTTAGTTTTGGTAAATTAAGGGGTGGAAAAGGCTGCAATGAAATATGGAAGTTGTTTATAATTAAAAATATAGGAGGTTTTATTATGTTAAAAAACAGAAGTTTGATCGACCCGTCCGATTTCACACGCGAAGAATTCCGTGAAATTTTCGATTTGGGTCACCAGATCATCGCCAATCCCGAAAAATACAGTAAGAGTTGCGAAGGCAAAATCCTGGCAACTCTTTTTTATGAGCCGAGCACGCGCACGCGCCTCAGTTTCGAGACGGCCATGCTGCGCTTGGGCGGTCAAGTGATCGGATTCTCCGAGGCCGCTTCCTCTTCCACAGCGAAGGGTGAAAGCATTGCCGACACGCTGCGCACTGTGGAGTGCTACGCCGACATCGCGGCCATGCGCCATCCCAAGGAGGGTGCCCCGCGTCTGGCCAGCCACTACATCCACATGCCGCTCATCAACGCCGGCGACGGCGGCCACCAGCACCCCACGCAAACCCTCACCGACATCCTCACCATCGAGCGTCTGCGCGGCAACGTGGAGAACAAAACTTACGGCTTCTGCGGTGACCTTAAATTCGGCCGCACGGTCCACTCCCTCGTCAAATTCCTCAGCAACTACGAGGGTGTCCGCTTCATCTTCATCTCCCCTGAGGAGCTGAGAGTTCCGGAATACATCCGCGAAGAGGTCGTCCGCAAGAAAGGCATCCCATTCGAAGAGGTCGATCAGATGGAACCCTACATGAACCAACTCGACTTCCTCTACATGACCCGCGTGCAGCGCGAACGCTTCTTCAACGAAGAGGACTATATCCGCTTGAAAGATCGTTTCATCCTCGACAAGGAGAAAATGTCCTACGCTCGCCCCGACACCTACATCCTGCACCCGCTACCCCGCGTCAACGAAATCAGCACCGAAGTCGATGACGACCCGAGAGCACAATACTTCCAACAGGCCAAGAACGGTATGTATGTTCGTATGGCGTTAATTTTGAAACTTTTAGGGATATATTAGACGTAAGACTGAGGACTGAGGACTGAGGACTTAAGACTTATGATTTATGATAAAAACTCTCAAATCTAAAGTCACAAGTCCCGAGTCTCAAGTCCTCAGTCTCAAGTCAAAATAGTAAGAAAACATCATCATAAATAAGAAACATCATGTTAGAAATCACCAGCATAGAAAAAGGTATTGTCATCGACCACATTACCGCCGGATATGGCATCCAAGTGTTCAATTATCTGAACCTTGACACGGCCGATTATAATGTCGCGCTCATCTGCAACGCATATAGCCAAAAGATGGGCAAAAAAGACATCATCAAAATCAACAATGTCATTGACATCAACTACGACTTTTTGGGGCTTATCGACCCAAACGCCACGGTAAACATCATCGAGGACGGGAAAACCATCAAGAAGGTGAAGTTAGAGGTGCCTGACCGCGTGGAAAACATCATCCGCTGCAAAAACCCGCGCTGCGTCACCTCTGTGGAACACTACTTCCCACACGTCTTCCACCTCGTTGATAAAGGGAAACGCTCCTACCGCTGCGAGTACTGCGACGACATTGTGATACCGTATCCGGTGAAATAAAGACGTGAAAAACCGAGACGCAAGAAATGGAGACGCAAAATTTTGCGTCTCTATTCGTTCCGTGCAAATTTAAGAATTTTAAACAGTTCGGGGATTGAAAAAAGACTATTTTTGCGCCCGTAATTCATAAAGTTAGAAACAAATTAAAAAACAAAAAAATGAAGAAACTTTTTATCTTGATGGCAGCTGCCTGCTGTCTGACTTTCACCGCCTGCACCAACAACAAACCTGCTGAGCAGAAAGCCGAATGCACCGAAGTGCAAGCCGAAGATCAACCTTGCTGCAAGGAGATGACCGAAGAACAGAAAGCCGAAATGGAAGCCTGCAAGAAGGCTGCCGAGGATTGGCAGAACTGGGAAAATCTCACCGAGGAGCGCAAAACGGAACTGCTTGACATGCGCAAGGCCAAATACGATGAGATGCAAGCTATGAAGAAAGCCCAGGAAGAGAAGAAAGCCAAATTCGAGGCTGCCATGCTCAACTGGGACAAACTCTCCCTCGATGACAGAAAAGCCGCTTTCGACGAAATGAGCTGCTGCGGCGGTTGCAAGGGTGAAGGCAAAGCTTGCTGCAAAGGCGGCGACAAACCCGGATGCAAAGGTGAAGGCAAAGGCTGCCCCAAGGAAGGCGGCAAATGTCCGAAAGGTAACTAATTCGCTATGAAAAAGATTGCCGTATTCGCCAGTGGTTTCGGCTCCAATTTCCAAGCCATTATCGAGGCCGTGAAACAGCAGACGCTGAACGCCGACATCGCATTACTGGTATCCGACAATCCTTCAAGCAAAGCAGTGGAACGCGCCAATGCCGCCGGCATTGACGCGTTCACTTTTTGTGCAAAGGACTACGCCGGAAAGGCCGCATACGAACAGGCCGTTTTAGCAGAACTCCAAAAACGACAGGTCGAGTACATTGTGCTGGCCGGCTATATGCGCATCATCGGGTCCACGCTGTTAGAAGCTTTCCCAATGCGCATCATCAACCTGCACCCTGCCCTGCTGCCCTCGTTTCCGGGCGCACACGGCATCGCCGATGCCTACAACTACGGCGTGAAAGTGTTCGGCATCACCATCCATTTTGTCGATGAAGGCGTGGATACTGGCAAAATCATCAACCAATTCGCCTTCCACGCGGAGGATGACGACACGTTAGAAACCATCGAAACGAAAATCCACCAGCTGGAACATCAATATTTCCCACTGACAATCAATGAAGTAATCAACCGGTAGTTTCTTCTACCTGAACCGGCGGTGATTTAGGAAACGGTTCTCCTTTTCAATTTCAACCATTTGCTCCCGAGTTTCCTGAGAGAAAAAGGCCTCCGCCAATTTCTCCTCCAAGTAACTGACCGCCATATCGTTAGGGTGGCAAAGATCCTTGGCATAAAAACGATAGTCCCGCAAATCGTCCATCAAATACTCGTAAGCGGGGAAATAAAATGTGGTTTCATTGTCCACCAACTTATCTACCGACAAAAGAAGCTCGGACTTGCTCAACGCGTTTTCGTGCGCCCCATCGCCAAGATGACGAACTGGACTCACCGTGAAAATCACCTTCAAATCCGGAACCGCATCTTTAAGCAACTTAAGCGTACTATTCCATTGAGACACAATCTTTTTCTGATCCAAACGAATCCGCTCAAACTGATGGTTCGGAATCTTATGACAATTGGAGACAATCAAATCCCGGGGAATGAACTTATAGCAAAAGGCTGTTCCGAAAGTGACAAATAAATAGCGGGTTTTGTACAGAAAATCGGAACATTCCTGTAAACTCCTGTCGATTTCCGACTCAAAATCCTCATAATTCTCTTTTGAGAAACGACCATGGTGGGCAAAGCTCACCCATAAATCCCGATACTTGTAAAAATAGCGGTTCTTGTCAAAAAGGTCAGGCTGAAGCATAAAACGCAATGCCCTGTCGATGGAAATCGGATTGAAAAGCACTCCGAACGGATTGGAACAGGCATCAAAACGATGCACGTCAAAATAGTGTCCCATATTGTCGGAGAAACAGGAACCCACAAGCATCACCGTGTCGTTTGGCGTGATTTCAAAAGGATATTGCGGGGCGGGTATGATGGTTCTGAATTGCATACTTTCTTATTTTGGAATCAATAATTTAGCGAATTTAAGGACTAAGGTTTTGCTGCCTACAGTATCGAAGATAACCACAGCACGGGCATCGGGTCCATTGCCGGAAACAGAATCCACCCGGCCGAAACCGAATTTCGTATGATAGACTCGCACGCCTGGCTGTACGGACTCCGGTGCCGCTAACTCACCGATCTGGTCGAGCTGCACATCCTGTTTGGTTTTCACCACTGGCTTTGCGACAACCGGCTGTTTCCGCACCTCCCGCATATAGCCAGAAGATGACGGACGAGACTCGGACTTAAAGCGGAATCTTCCAGTTTCCGGCTCGGAATAAGACTTTCCGAACATACCACTGCCCTCCGATGCCTTCTGAATCACTTTCATGTAACGGTCAGGAATTTCGTCCAAAAACCGGCTGCATTCACACGGCCGACGCTGACCATACTGGAACCGCGAGAGTGCCATGGAGAGGAAAACCTGTTTGCGGGCACGGGTCAGCGCGACATAGAACAGACGACGTTCTTCCTCCAAAGCCGCTCGGGAATCCAAACTCATTGACGACGGGAACAAGTTCTCCTCCATTCCCGACACAAACACATAGTCAAACTCCAATCCTTTGGCAGAATGTATGGTCATCAGCCGCACCACATTGCTCTGTTTCTCCTCATCCTCCTTGTTCAAATCACGGTCATCCAACAACGACACCGATTGCATATACTGGTCCAGCGACGGAAAATAGGTTTCTAACATTTCACCAGTGTCTTCATTGAGGATATTCTCGGGTTCGCGACCCACAAAGCTTTGGATGGCATTAAATAGCTCCGTCACATGATCCACACGCTCTTTCTCCTCAACATTCTCGTTCAAGGCTTTGGCAACCCCGGATTTGACCAGAATCTGCATTCCCAACTCGTAGGCATCCTTTGTCGTCAGCTGCGCGGAGAAGCCTTTGATAAGGTCGGCAAAATCACGCAAACGGGCTGTCACGCTGCCGTTTAATTCCGTGGCATAGTTTTCTGGACGTTCTACCACATCCCATAACGGGACCCCGGCAGCTTGTGCGGCGGTGGCCAAACGAGCCAACGTGGTGTCCCCGATGCCGCGCATTGGGTAGTTAATCACCCGACGGAGCGACTCCTCGTCATAATGGTTGATCACCAAGCGGAAATAGGCCAGCACTGTCTTAATTTCCTTGCGGTTATAGAAAGATATGCTACCCAATATCTTGTACGGAATATGCCGCTTTACCATAGCTTCTTCCAACGCACGCGACTGTGTATTGGTCCGGTAAAGGATGGCAAACTGCCGGTTTTCAACATGCTCGTTCATCTGGCACTCGAAAATCTTGTTGGCAATCTCGTTGGCCTCCTCCATATCAGAAGAAGCCCGTATCAACTCTATTTTCGGCCCTTCAACGTTATCCGTCCACACTTTCTTGGGCATCCTGTCTTTGTTGTGGCGAATTACCTCATTGGCCGCATTCACGATGTTCTGCGTGGAACGGTAGTTCTGCTCCAACTTGAAAATCCGCGTGTTCGGATAATCTCTTTTGAAGTTCAAGATATTCTGAATATCCGCACCCCGGAAGCCATAGATACTTTGCGAATCGTCACCCACCACGCAAATATTCTGGTTCAACGCCGCCAGACGTTTGATAATCAAATACTGCGCATAATTCGTGTCCTGATACTCATCCACCAGAATATATTGGAAACGATTTTGGTACTTGAAAAGCGCCTCAGGCGAATCGCGAAGGAGGACGTTCATATAATAAAGCAGATCATCAAAGTCCATGGCATTGGACTTGTGAAGCCTGTCATTGTATTTGAAGAAAATCTGCGCAATCATCGGCTTGTTGGACATACGGTCAGCGGCTGCGATTTCCGGGTTGTCCGCATATTCCTGTGCCGACAAAAGACTCGATTTGGCCATGGAAATTCGGTTCAGGATAAAGCCTGGCGTATATTGCTTGGGATCCAATCCCATTTCCTTGACGATACTCTTAATCAAAGATTTGGCATCGTCAGTATCGTATATGGTGATATTCGGTCCGTAACCGATTTTTTCAGCCTCTATACGCAGAATCTTGTAAAACACCGAATGGAAGGTTCCCATGGTCACTGCCTTTGCCGTCTCACCGCCCACAAGCTGGATGATACGTTCACGCATCTCCGCAGCGGCCTTGTTGGTGAACGTCAGCGCCAAAATCCGAAACGGGCTGATGTTGTTCACAGCCAACATGTAAGCTATCCGGTAGGTCAAAACTCGTGTTTTTCCGGAACCGGCACCCGCCAGTACCATAACGGGGCCTTCCGTTTGAGAAACTGCAACCCGCTGCTGCTCATTGAGTTCCGATAAAATTTTCTCTTCTTTCGTCATGGTTTTTCAATTAGGTTAATGTGTTTTATTTTAGCTGTTAATTGTAAACAAAAATTTATAAAAAATATTTTTATAAATTAAATTTTGAAAGAAATTTTTTATATCTTTGCTCGCTGAAAAATGATAACAAACAGGCGACCGGTAAGTCCCACCTATAAAATACATTATCATTTTAGTCCCACCTAAAAAATTGGCAATTACTCACAAAAATCCGGCCGCCTGTTTTACTCATTATCATCCTCCGCACTTTCCAACACGTGTTCAACTTGTCTATACAAATCCTGGAAATCTCCGTTGTTCATAAAGACATAATCGGCCATTTGCATGCATTTGCCAATATTCTGGTGATTCGGGTCAGTGGAGGACATTTCTCGCTGTTCGTTTTCAATAAACGTATCGAAACTGATTTGGTCGGTTTCGGAAGCACGGTTGACCACACGCTCATAACGGATTTCGGGATCGGCATCCACACCGAACAACAAGAAATGTTCGTGTTTGCGCAACGATTCCACCTCTCCCGGGGTTCTGACACTTTCAATGACGGCATTGTCACCGTTCTCAGCAGCTTGCAAATAGAGTTGGTCTGTGATGTACGAGGGACCATGCTTAGCACGCAAGTCATTGGCAACCACAACGTAAGTGTCGCGATTCAATTCCATTCCACGCCGTTTTGCTTCCTCTATAAGGTAGCCTCGGACGGAGTAATGTTTAAACCCATAATGTTGGATGAGATAATCCACAATTGTGCCTTTTCCGGCGCCCAAAGTACCTGTTATTCCAATAATCTTCATAATACAAGAGAAAAAAAAGGTGGCATCGTAATTGTGCCACCTTATTGTTTGACTATTTCTTAAATGGCGGCAGAAATCTTGGCAGCGATGTCCGCGAACTCCTCTTTGGAAAGTTGCACACGAGGGGCTTTAAAATCCAAATCCCCTACCCCGTTGATGGGAACGAGATGGATATGGTTATGCGGAACGTCAATGCCAATGACAGCCACGCCGATGCGTTTGCACGGTATGGCCTTTTCAATGCCTTTGGCGACCTTCTTGGCAAAAACCATCATATCGCCTAACATCTTATCATCCAAGTCAAAAATGTAATCATTTTGCAACTTGGTGATAACCAAAGTATGACCCTTTGCCAATGGTGAAATATCAAGGAAGGCAAAAAAACGGTCATCTTCTGCGATTTTATAGCAAGGGAATTCCCCTTTCACGATCTTGGTGAAAATTGTCTCTTCCATACTATTCAGATTAACGGGAAACTTCTAAGATTTCAAAATCCATAACACCGGCAGGAGCCTGCACACTGACCACATCGCCTTTGGAATTGCCAATAAGAGCTTTGGCGATTGGACTTGAGACCGAAATCTTGCCGCCTTTCAAATCCGCTTCCGACTCAGGCACAATAGTGTAGGTCATCACCATGTTGTTCTTCAAATTCTTAATCTTTACGATAGAATATATCAACACTTTGGAGACATCAATCTTAGATTCATCCAAGACGCGCGCTTTAGATATCAGGTTTTTAAGATTGGCGATTTTCAGTTCGAGCATGCCTTGTGCTTCTTTAGCAGCATCATACTCTGCATTTTCGGAGAGGTCGCCCTTGTCTCGTGCATCGGCAATGGCCTGCGAGATTTTAGGCCTTTCCACAGATTCCAATTGGTTCAGTTCATGTTTAAGCGCATCCAAGCCCTCTTGGGAATAATATTTTACATCTTCCATAATACGTTTAATAAAATTACACAAATAGAAGAGACCGTTAAGTCTCTTCTATCGTGATAAACAATAAAATTTTGAATATGTTTACAAAGTGATTTTAATACCCATATAGTGATTGCCTTTCCACTTATTAGTGAATCTATAGCCATAATCGAAATAGATTCTGGGGCCGATAGCATGTTTCGCACGCTCTTTGGTAAGGGGTGCGCAAACGGTTGCACCGACAGCGGGACCAGTGAAGAAAGAATCACTATTCAAGAGAATGGCAGCAGTTTCATCCAAATTGGATTTTGCTCCTCTACCGATATTCTCAAGACCGTAACCGGCACGAATCATAAAGATGTTTCTGAAACCGTACTCAATACCAATAGCAAAGACATCTCTCGTGTAAGAATTTGCGGTGAATGTACCGGCGAAAGTGAGTCTGTGATCTGCATCATCGCGGGTAAGACCCTCTTCTGCCAATTCCTCTTTAGACATTTCGGCGTATTCGCCACCGAAGAACAAGAGGTCGTAGGAAACGCCAATGGACAAAAGAGAAGGCATCTCAAATTCGGCGGAACGCATCTGCAAAGTCTGATCGAACTCCTGACTCGGAATGCGGGAACGGACCGAGAGACCGTCACCGGAATAATGCATAGGAAGACCTATATTCTTCAACGTAACACCGATTTTGAAATTTTCATACTTACCAGTCACATACTGTACACCTGCATCAATTGCAAAACCAGTGGCTTTGGAGTCGGAAATACGCTCATTGATGATTTTTAATGAGATACCTCCTTTGATGAAGTTGTTGAAAGACTTTGCATAATGCAGTCCAATGTATGTCAGAGAAGGGCTAAACGTACCAAGTCCGCCTTCAGGCTGTTCCGTTGTGGTAATCATAATATCACCAAAACTTTGAGAGAAGAAAGAAACGGAGAGGACACCAAAGTCTTTCTTCTTGCCTAATTTCTGAGCAATGGCAATGGAGTTGATAGCGACACCAGCACCTGAACCGACAAGATATTGGGTTCTGTTGAATGCCAATTCCGTTTTGCGGACAGCCGTCAAACCTGCAACATTGGAGAAAACGGATTCCAGACCACGGATTTCAGCAACACCAGCACCCGCCAAACCGCTTGTACGGGCCCACGGATCGATAAGCAGGTGAGAAGCACCCGCCTGACCGGAACGGTCTCTATTTCCTGCAAATACCATAGAGGTACTTGCAGACAAGAGAGCGATAATTGTGCAAATTATTAATGATTTATATAGATTTTTCATATTCTCTGTTTTTTAAGATTAATAATTTTAGAAACCATTCAAGTCTGTAGGACGCATATTGCAGAAGAATTTCAACGTACGCTCGCCAATGCCGGGAGCATTCACATGCATAATGTAAACGCCGCTGGCGATAGGAATGTTAGCGTGGTTCTTCAAATCCCATTGCACGAAGGAGTCGGCATCAGAGCCGTGTGTGAGAGTCCTGATCAGCGTACCGTTGACCGTATAGATGGAAATCGTACACCTTGCAGGGAGATTAACTATGCGAACATAGTTCTCAAGTGCGGAATGCTCATAGTTGGAAAAACCATAATAAGGATTCGGCACAATATTGATGTCTTGCAGCAATTGTTCCACATCAGCAACTTGCTCAACTTTGGTAGGAGCAATGTTCTTCGTGGTGAATTGATACATCGGATAACCGTTGTTCAAACTTGCGTGAGAGGATTGAGAAGGATCGTCATACCAACGAGATGAATATCTCATATAAGGACGGGAAACACGCAACTTGATAGTAACATCGGAAGAGAGCCATTTGTCCGCGAACATCTGGTTAGGCATCGGGATGCTGGTCCACATCACATTGTTGAACACATCCATCTTTTTCGCCTTACGAGCGTTGGACGTGTAATTAGTTTCATTAACCGTGTTGAATTTCTCTCTCAACCATTTACCCTCATCGTAAACACCGCAATCGTAGTACGGATACGAATTGCCATCGGAGCCCGTGAATGTACCTCCATGAGTGGTTCCGGCTGCACTAACAGTCTGACCACCATCGTTGAAGTTTCTTTCTCTGTTGAAACGGTAGTAAGTGTTGGCCGTATTACCGGAACTACCCACCACATATACATAGTGGCGACCGCCGTTCAAAGGTTCTCCCAAGGACAAACCATAAGAATCTCTATAGGCATTGTACTCACCCTCTGTAAGGGCAATCAAATTGCCTTGGTCATCTGTAATAAGCGTATCAGCTCTGACATCCTTCATGTAAGCATAGACACTCGTAGGATTGAACTGCATGTCGTTACCATTATTCAACTCATCAGCAGAGTTTTCTGCGAACATGATGTTCAAACGCTCACCGGTTTCCACATTGATAGCATAACCAGGGAACCAACCCATACCAGTCGTACCACTGTTGTCGGGATTTCCGTCTTTGTCAACAGAAGGACAATGTTTCGGTTCCATACGCACATTCTGATAGGTCTGACCATTGAAATGCTGGGTGACAAGATAGTTGTCGTTCAAACCAGCGGAACCAGATTCCAAGACAACCGCACGTGTCCAGAGACTCTTGTCGGGAGTGAGGACAATATCCACAGAGTAGAGGTTCGTCAGCGTCTGGTTATAACCACCGAGGTTAGGAATAGAGGATAGAGTGGTGAAATCAAATTCAGCAGGTTGAGGAGAGGCTTCCCCTTCAACGATATCTTGAACCAAGAATCTGGCTTTAGGACCACCATCATACGGAGAGGACATAACGTAAGGAGCCCAAAGACCACTCAAAAATGTTTCAAACTGCTGATTGGGATCCATGAAACCACGAACCAACTCAGTCGAACCGTTAGCGTCCACAAAATCAAACAGATTGAAGAAGTCCTCAGCACGCCACTTCATATAGTCACATTGAGCTTGATCAGGCTGTACACTATTGCACTCCCATTTGTTGGAAGCAGTCTGTTGACCTGCGCGAATCCAGTTAGCAGGATAGTCACCCTCTTGGTCAGCAACACCGCCAAGCCACGGATAATCACCGCCATATTCAATAGTAGAACCGACGGCATCAGGTTGTGCATAGCGTGTCAGATTCTGGTATGTGTATCCACCATGCTCCAAGACATAATCCTTGAGATTTTGCTGATAAATCTTGAAATCGGCGTTTTTGATAGAAATAGAGATACCCATTTCCAGGAAGAGCTGCTCGTTTGTCATGCTGATAGGCATGGCGGCAGTTGTCACACGCGTTGGCAGCGTATCACCCTCAACAACATCATAAAGACCGTTGTCTATGAGTTCACGATCGGAGACCTCATCGGAAATAATCAATTGCCACATTGTACTGTCATTAACATCCTCGCTGATGTTATTCGGCAGGAATTTAATAATGTAGTCATAGGGTTTCACCTTCAACGGATCCACAACTTGGATGTTCAACGGACCAAAATTGTTCTTGTATTGGACATCATTATAGACATTGTTTGCAAGAATCTTCTCACGAGACTCATCAGTCAGGTCAAGGAAATAACCACCATTACCCTGTCCTTCAATACGGGTGATCATAGGCACATCACCATATTGTGAATTCAGGATGTTCTCAACAGGTTTGTGAGGAATACCGACCGTGGTCTTAATATTTCTACGGCCTGCGAGATAAGTGGTCTGCTGACCGTCAAGATAATCCGCATCCAATGTGAAACGTTTGTACTCATTGTAACCGTATGCCAAAACAAGGAAATAGTACTCCTTGTGATTGACAAGTCTTTTGTTGGTACCGGTGGCGAACTTATCTTCTGTGATTCTGAAAGAGTGAGAGATTCCGTTGTCAGAACCGTTCACCATTTCAGTGGCAACTGAAGTACCGATAGCATCGTTGTAAATCCAGTTAACGAGCTGGCCTACACCGTTCTGAATGTCACATTGAGCAACAAGCAAAGCTTTGCTGGCATCATTAAGGTCGGTGACACTGACGGAAGCATTCTTCAATTGGTAAATCTGGTAACCTTCAAACACGTATGAACGTTGTTCGTGAGTCAACGTATCAAGGGTTTCAACCGGAACAGTTGAGACATGGACAATGGTATCCGGATCTCCTGCCGCAGTATAGGCGAAAGTGGTATCATATTGATTAACATAAGAAACCGTTGCCAATGTTCTCGGGATCTGCGGATCAAGTTCGGTATAAGTCTCGTGATAGTTGTTAGCCATAGGATTATTGTTGGAGATATAAAGAATCAACTCATTCTCGAGCTCACGAATTGTGACATCGGGAGCGTCAGGACCATCAAGGGTCTTGAAACAGTTTTCGAAAAGAGACTGACACTTGTCATCTGCACGTTTCAACAAATCAACGGAAGCCTGAGCACCACCTTGAGAAGCGCGTGCCCACGGAATACCGACGGTGATGTAGTTGACAGAACCGGGTTTCAAAGTGAAAGGACCAGCAGACTGCATGAAACGACGGTCGTATGGGGCATTACCCACATTAGCCTCCGTCCAGCCGTCAGCACCATATCTCGTAGGATCCCACTCCTTACCGGGTTGGTCATTTTCATCCTTTACACCCCAGTTACACACATCAGTCAAACTTGGGAACATGAAGTCACATGCAGGACCATCAGCACCATTTGATGTGTGGGCATTACCACCATAACGCATTTTGGAGTTATCTCTCCACAAACCACGCAGCATGTTGTAATATTCAGGAGCGATACGCGGGTCACCCGTGACACTCTCGTTGTTGTTGTGATACACAAATCGTCTCATACCGAAACGTTCGTTATCTTCAATGCTATCACCGAAGTTCACACCATTGATAGCCATTTGGTCAAGTTCGTATTGACTTCTGAGGAATTTGGCGCAATAACCGGCTTCTGAAGCGCTGTCAGCGTAGAATTTAGGATTATCGCGGCCATCAGGATCCATGTACGGACCTTGGAAGAAGTCAACACCCACGGCAGGCGGTTGATCGCCGTAAGCCCAGCTCTGACCGGAACCGTCAACGTTAGATCCGTTGTAACAGTAACCCAAACCACGACCGACATCACAACCCACGTAGTCATCATTAGCATAACCCAAATCCGGGTCAACCCATTGTGAGAAATAGGTTTGCGTCAGCGTATAGGTTGAACGGTTGATGATCTCGTAAGAGTAGAACGTCATGTTATTGAGTTCGTCATTGGTAGCGAAACCAAAGCACTGTCCACGAATTTCAAGACCGATGTTAGCACCTTGGGATTCTGTATGCGGGCCGCCATTATCATTGAAAATCCAGAAGAGAGTCTCATCACCTTTCAACACATGGTCGGCGTAAATCATACCGTTGGAATTGTGCCAATCGTCACCATAATAGAGCAGATCTTCGGGAGTTCTGGGAAGTGCATGCTCTGCTGCGAGTGCGATGTTATCCTCCGTCCACGGACAAAGGTCATTGTTCACATCATAGTACGGATAGTCACCGTTTTCAGGATCATATACACCGTTATCGTTCACATCCTTAAAAGGAGCCAAGTAGTAAGAATACAACGCGTCACCATGTGCAGGCCAATTAGCAATACTGGCGGGCATCACATAACCAGAGGTGTTGTAACCGTTGATATGTTCGTCAACTTCAGCACGGGTGATTTTGAAATGCTTGTCGAACTTGATACACATGTCCTTGGTCGTACCTGCACCGACAAGTTTCAGCGGCCCAGTCCAATAGTCTTCACCGACTTGTCTGAAACGGACGGCAGCCAATTTCAGTTGTCCATTGGAGTCATAACCACCAATCCACAATGCAGCGCAGAACATAGAAGTTTTGCCAGAGCCTCTTGGAACCTCATATTCGGCAACTTCCTTGAACCACATTGTACCACCGGTTTCGATATAGGCACGTACATTGTTCACCGTCAACTCATTGGAGCTACTTGCAGGAAGGCACGTAGCCGATTCCGCTTTCGGTGAGGAAGAACGTCTAACCTCTCCTTTTAATTTTTCGGCGCGTAATGTGCCAGACATCACAAGCACCATTAGAAGAGTCAAGCAGAAAATTTGTTTAATATTTTTCATATATCCTATTATTTTTTTCTATTGATTAAAAGCCGAATTGAATACCTAAGCTTGCACGAATCGGACGACTGTAGTTGTACGGATTCTGCACTCTCATTGTGTAATAATCAATGTAGGAAGGAACATAGACCTGTGAGTTGATCTGCTGTTGGTAAGCAGCTGCTGACAGATAACCATCGTCATCGGCATTGCCGGTGTAGTCATAGACAGAGATGATGTTCTTGAAGTTGAACAAGTTCTGAATATCAACATAAACAGTGACATAACCAATTTTTGCAGCCTTTGCCTTGCCGTTCTCATCCTTCTTGTTCTTGTTGAAGTTGAACATGAACGTTTTGTCGATACGCAAGTCACACTGATACTGCCAAGGCATGTTAGAACCATTGATGGTACCGGAAAGCGTAGAGTTGGTACCGGAAACGATAGTGGAGTAAGGTGTGCTTGAACGGGTGTAAGGTGTACCAGATGCTGCGGAGAACAACAAGGAGAATCCAGTGTTGGCTAACCACTCGATGGTCTTGACCGTTTCTTTACCGTCAACAATGACAGTCTTGTCGCTGGTCGGACCGTCGTAGTTCACACCGCTCTCAAAACGGTAGTCAAAGTTGACACCGATTCTGTGACGCTGGTCGAAGCTCAAGTTGGTCAGAGTACGCAAGTTCGGTTGACCGGCTTGCAAAATGGCCAACTGTGATTGGCTGCTGGAACCAGTACCTTTTGCAAACTGCAACGTATAGTTGGCAGAAAGAGTGATGTTCTTGGTTCTGTTCATTCTGTAAGAGAAGGTGAAACCTTGAACGGTACCGAAGTCAATGTTCTGGTAAGAATAATAGGTATTCGGATATGCACCTGAGAAACGATAAGCTTGAATCTGGTTACGTTTCTCTGAATAATAAGCACTGATACTGATAGCGGATTTAGCACCAATCTTCTGACGGAAACCGATTTCATAGTCAATACTTTGTTGCGGTCTCATGTTCGGATTGTTGATAATGTCATTAGCCGAATTACGTTTGGAAATGAACAAGTAGTCAACCGGGGAAATCTGCAAATTAGTAGGACGGGAAGTGATGATGTTATAGTGAGCATAGAACAAAGAGTTGTCGTTCACAGGGAAGGAGAAGGAGATACGAGGCATCACAGACCATTGAGCTTTGTAATCAGTGAAGGCGCCTGACTCCACTTTGGTGATTGAGTTGGTTTGGTCAATCTCATTCTTGAGGATAGGACCGTTCACGTTCAATGCAAGAGCGTCTTCCGGGTCAACAACCTCGGCACCGGTAGCATCATACCATGTGTCTTTATAACGATAACCCACAATAGACTGGGAGTTGAATTCACCACCGCTAATGTCAGCTTCGCTCATATACACATCATTTCCGCTATAATAAACCACCCACTCATCCGTAGCGTTGCCCACGAATCTCAGGTTGTTGTTCAATTGTCTCAAATCACCAACAGTGTAAGCCTCACGGAACAAATAAGGATCCTTCAGGACTGACTGGTTAGCATCGAAACGGTCAACACGCAAACCGACATTGAACAGGAGGGAGTTGATGGCGAACTTATCCTGGATGTAGAATGCCATGTAGATGGGTTCGTATGCTCCGATGTTATATGTCTTCTGACCATTTTCCACATTGTTGAAAAAGTCATCAATAGTGGTTTTCTTATTGTATTTCTTACCTGCATAATCATATCCATAGTAGCTGACCAGCGGTTCAGTACCTGCAGAAGTTCCCAAAAGCAACTCTTCTGCGGAGAACATATCCACATTGAATGTGTTGGGAGCAAGGTTGTCAATGTCAATCCAATCGTCTCCATTGGGATTCAATCCTAAGCTTGAACGCAGGTTTCTGTCAAAAACAGTCTGAGCGTCCGTATTGACATAACGGTTATAATCCACATAAATGTACTCGTCACCGTAAGTGATGATAGGATTATCCTTATCCAACTCAGTGATATGGGAGTTAGCCTCGTTGCGCATCAACGTCCACAACGGAACAGGTGAGATACCATATCCGCGATACGTCAATTTCTCAAAATCATAACCGAATTTCAACTCATGGTCATTGAGGTTCATGGAGATACTGGCTTTCAAACCAATCTGATCCATGGAGGATTTGCTATAACCACCCAGCACTGTACCAGGTGAATAGTACATGGAGTAAATCAGGTCGGGGCTGTCGCCATTTCTCAAAGCGCCCAGCTGTTGATAAAGATTCAGATCATAAGGAGTGGAACCAAAATATTCTCTGATACTCTCCATGGGGAATTCCTCAAGGAAATTCAAGGTGTATTGAGACAAAATCGGGTTCACGTTGTAGTCAGGGTTGACCCGGAAAGTAACCACGGAGTCATACCAACCGTTAAACTCGAAAACACCGTGAAGTTCATTATCTCCATTGATGCTGTCAGTCAAAACCAATTCGTCATGATACTCATAACCTTTTGCCTTGTTAGTGGTGAACTGACCCACATAACCATATTCAAAGAGACGGTCTTTGTGGTGGGCCGCATACGAAGTGCTTCCGATATGGGTATAGGATGCATTAATGTCATACATCAAGTTTTTGAGAACCGCCTTACCGGTGGTGTCGGAAACGACACGGTGGTTGAAACGGGCGTTCACACGTGTGTTACTGGATGTGGAAATCGGGTTGTTGTCTCCATCAAACAGCGCATAGGTTGTACCCCAGGATTTTCCCTTGTCATACTCGTAGGAACCGCTGAGGGACAATTTCATGTTATGGCGCTTGCCCATGATGAAGTCAAACTTCAGCTGACCAAGATAGTCCCAATAACCGGCATTTTTTCTGACACGTTCTTTATGGAAGGACTCGCTGGTGAGATAGCAACCTTCCTGATAATAGACACCGTACTCGGAGGTACTATAGCGAAGCGGTTTGGCAATGAGGGCATCCAACGTCTCATCGTTGGCCACCCATGTACCACCACGTGCGGGGGATCCGTCATGGGTGTATGATATCTCACCGCTGAACAAGAAACCGATACGGGTCGGGTCATTTTTGGTCTTACCCTTCAACAGGGGACCGGTAACGGTCGCAGCAACCAAAAAGTTGTTGTAACCGTCGATGGAACCGCGCAATTCCAAAGAACCGTGGAAGTCCTTGGGAGCTTGCTTGGTGGTAATCACCGTGAAGGAAGTACCATCACCGTATTCGGCCGGCACACCGCCCTGGATCAACTGCACCTCCTCGATGGAGGACATGGAGACACCGCTACCGCCACGGACGCGCATACCATCGACGATGGTCTGCTGTCCATCGGAACGGTTACCACGGACACTGGTCATGGCGCCGTCCACGGAGGAGACACCTTCAAGGTTTGCCAGTGCGCTGGTCACCGAACGGCCGGGAGTTGTACGGATGTTGTCTCCTGACATACGGCTGGCAGAAGTCGTGTTATCCTGGGAGAACACAGGCGGTTCCCACGTGATAACGACCTCTTCAATGTCTGAGGTGAGGTCAATCTCAAAGTCGATAAACACGACTTGATTGGATGGCACAACAACACTGGATTTTGTCATGGTCTTGTTGACCATCACAGCATCAGCCTGCAAATCGTACGTTCCGGCCTCAATGTTGAACATTGCGTAATCACCCTTGTCATCGGCGGTTGCCATGTTCACCACACGGTCTCCGACCTTCAGAAACACCCTGGTATAAGCCAATGGCGCTTTCGTTTGGTCTGTCACTTTACCTTTAATCTGGCTCTGTGAGAATGCCGCACTAACGAACAGGATGATTACTCCTAAAGTTGCGAGTAATTTTTTAATCATAGCCATTAATTTATATTAAACATAAAACTATTATCCACTCTATAATAAGCTTGCAAAAATATAAAATTTTTCAATACGGATTTCGCCTTGCGATTATTTATTCAAAAAAAAGCTGATACAATAATATTATATATACATTAATAATATTGTATCAGCCATACTGCATGGCTTTATTACAAAAGCAAGACATAAGAAACAAATTTCACGAATGCCAAAGCCAAAAGCTAACAGCTTAAAGCCAATGCCAACAGCCAACAGCTAATTATACACACGCAACTGCACGCCGTCGTAACGTGTTTTGTACTGGTATAACGGCCAAATGGCGGGGCCTGTGATGACACTCCCGTCCAATATGTTATATGTGGATCCGCACAATGAATCTATCAACATAATACCGTTCGGGTGAACCCAAATCCAAGAGGCATTGTCCTCCCAATCATACGTACAGGAACGGTCGTATGCCAAAAATGTCCATTCATCCAGACGATAGACCACAATCCCGCTCACCCCACCGGTGAAATATTCATACCCTCCGTATGTGTTTAGCCTATAATACATCACATCATTGGGATATATCGTGAAATCCACTTTTCTGTGGGGAATCGTGGGGTGATAGAGGTTGTTACAACTTGTGAAAAAGATTGCAGACAACAATGCGATTATTATGGTCTTACGTGTCATCATCAAAGTTTTGGAGTGGTGGAGGATTTCTTCTTTATGCGTTTGATAGCCTCATTTCCAAACGAATAGGTAATACCCACTATGGCGTTGATGCCGAAGTTGTTAAAACCATAGTAATTCGTGGCATACTGGCAGCCCACATTGTTGATGTTGGCAAATGCCGTGAACTGCTTGTTAATCAAATATTCGAATCCGACTCCGAAATTCAGCACCGGTTTGACAGAACTTTTCTGGCCATCGGGGTTTTTGCGAATGTCGTTCTCAACGGAATAGCCTATGGTCATCACTTGATTGCCATTCATGTCCATCACAGGCACCAAATCACCAAATTCATTAACAGCATATACAGGTTGACTATTCGGTACCACTGCCCAGCGGTTGAATCCCACTTTTGCATTTGCGGTGAAAATGAACCTGTTCCGCCAAATATACTTACCCTCGAAAGCGATTTCCCATCGCGGGATATAGAGCGGTTTGCCGCCCGTGATGGCATCTGAACCGAACCAGTCATAGTCTTCGAGGAAGAAGAAATCGTGGTAACGGGCGTTCAAAGAGAGGTAAAGATGGTTGATAGCCTCCCAACTCAAATTGGCATTCACATCCAACTCCGTGCCTTTTTTTGCATACACCACGTCAAATTGGTTCTTAAGCAGACTTGCCGTATCCAACATAAAGAACGGTAAATCACGACGATACGAATATCTCGCAGACACATGGTAGTTCAATTTGTCAATAATCTTACCCTTGACACCTCCGTAAATGCTGATTTGCGATTTGGTGAAACGTAACGTATCGATATTCGGTTTTACATACGGATTCTCATACAGCAAATCTTTCAATGAAGTGTACGAGCTCCGTCCATCAACACCCACATACAGATTCAAAATCCCGCGTATCAATCCCATCTGAACCTCCGCTATCGGATAAACGGGGCATTGTGTCTTGTTGAACTGGTTGAGAATCGGCACCCCGACACCTAATGTCAGATGATATTCACGAATGCTGAAACTCATGGTCGGCTTCAGTTCAAACATGAAGCTGTTGTCGATGCGCCGTCTCAGCAGACTGCTATCGGTACCCATCGGCACACTGTCATTCCAAACATTATTGAAATAATTCAACCCGATGTCCAATTGATAATGCTGATAACCAGATATTTTTAAGAACTTGGCATCATACGCCAGTATTCCCTTCAAACCGATTCCATGTTCCATATTTTTCCAATAAGTATGGATGAAATCGTAATTCGCACGCACATCCTCTTTCAATCGTTTCTCTTCCGCCGTATAATTGGAGCGCAATCCTATTTCCGCACGCACATGGTTGAAATTGTTCTTGATACTGTCGCGGTACTCCTTGTCATAATAGTGGTCGGGGTTTGTATAAACCGGCAGCACCCAGTCTTTGGAAAATCCATATAGGTTGGCGAGTTCATGATTGTAACCGACGGAGGAGTAGAATGTGTGGTTTTTGAAGATTCTATTGAAAAACAGATGTATGCGTGTATCGCTCGTGGGTGCATACGCGAATTTCTTCTGCTCTTTTCCGATAGGTTCAGCCCACGAGGAGAAATGATGGAAGTTCAGCCCGTAGGAATATTTCGGATTCTGGCAGTTGTGCATTGACAACTCCGCCAGTGGTGTGATTGGGTATCCGAAACCGACTTTGATGTAGTTGCGATAATAACGCTCCTTCACCTCGGGATTGAGTTTGCCCACCTGCATGTCACCCGGCGCGAAATCGAGATCCGGCTTGTTCGGAGCAATGACATAATTGAACTCCACCTGATCGCTCACCACCGTATCCTTCAGCACGGCCTGCTGGTTGATTTTGTTGGAATTGGCCAGCTTCGGCACATATTTGATCAGCAATTGTGCCGAGTCCACCACCTGCGCCCGCAAACCGGCAACGCAAAACACCATAAAAACCAATATCGTTATCTTTTTCATCCTTCTGTATCTATTTTCAATTACTAACTACAAACTACTAACTGCTAATTATCCAAAGCGTCAACTTCCGCGATTTTCGCCCGCGCCACCTTCACCAAGTCTTCGCCTGCATAGTTATCCACGATGCTTTGATAGGTGTGGCGAGCCTGGAAATAGTTGCCTTTGGCTTTGTAGAGGTCTCCGTACAAAATAAACGTTTTGGCATACCAATATTCGGAGGAGTAGTCGCTACCGAGGATGGCCTTGATGCGAGCCTCGCAATCATCAAGATTCTTGTCGTGATTAAGCGCAATGTCGGCCAGATGGTAGGCGGCCTCGGCGCAAAGGTCATTGCTACCCTTCGGAACCAGCTTGCTGTAGTAATTCTTTGCCGTCCCTATCTCCTTGAGTTCCAAAGCGGAATTGCCGGCAATCAGCAAAGCTTCCGAAAGAAGATCCTGGTCTGGCTGGTTCGCGCGGATGATATTCTCAGCACTCGTGAGCGCTGAACGATATTCCTTCAGGAAATAGGCGCACCGCATAGCCCCATTGTTGGCATAGATAACCTCCTCTTCGGCCGTTGTGTTCTCCATCAGCTTGTTGAAATAGGTCAACGCCTTCGAATAGCTTTTGTCATTATATAATATAGAAGCGGCCTTATGCAAGGCGGTCACATTGTATTCCGTTTTGTATTTCTTGATAATCGCCTCATAGTCAGCCAATGCGTCATCATAGCGACGCATCCCGTACTCACATTCTCCTTTGTAGAAGTGGGCTTTGGCTACGAAAGAGCCGTTCGGGAACTGGCGGATGTAATCCTGACAGGCGGCAATGGAGGCTTCGCAGTCTCCGCGGTTGTATTTCGTCTCCGCTGCCTTAAAGGCAATGGAATCTTGACGGTCGGCCGAAATGTTCATGTTCTTGGAACGCACGTAGTCGAAGAACTCGCTGGTGTTGCCGTTTTCCGTGTAGATGGTCTCCAAATTGGCAAGCGCGTCCTTGGCTTCCTGCGAACCGGGATAGGTTTCCACCACATACTTGTATGTGGAGATGGCCATCTGTTGGTTGTCGCTGTTCAAATAAGCCTGTGCCAAACGGGTATGAGCCTGACGGATATACTGACTTTTCGGATGGTTCTTGATGAAACTCTTGTAGGCGGAGATGGCACTCGCATAATCATTCTGCGTATGGTAGGTCACGGCCAGATCAAACTCTGCATCATCCTTGTAACTTGATGATGGATAAGAATTTAACAAACGTTCTAAGGTTTGGATTTTCTTGTTGTTGTTCTTCTGGTAGCCATAACATTTAGCCAATTGATAGACAGCGTAGTCGGCGTTTGACTGCCCAAGACGTTCGCATTGGTCATAGTACTTTATGGCATTTGAGAGATCCTGCTGCATGAAATAGCAGTCTGCCAAACGGGCAGACGCATCAGCTTGAATTTCAATGTCTTCCGATTTAGTTGTCTTATTGAGATAGGTCTTGAAATGGTTGCCCGCATCCCGATAGCGTTTCAACTTCAAAGCTGCATATCCTAATGAATAATAAGAACTTACATAGTATTCATTGGAAGCTGCCCTATCTGAATTCTGAAATGATTGAAATGAATAATAAGCGTCTTTGTATTGTTCGTTACGATATTGTGCCTCTGCTTTCCAGTAGAGTGCGTCTTGGTGGATTTTCTTGTCCGACGGAGAGGATAGCGTCTTATTCAATAAAGCGAGAGCAGTCTTGTAATCCTTGTTATTAATCAGTTCGAGGGCGCGGTTGAACGTGCAACGCTGATACGCTTTCAGAATGGCTGGACTTTTTGTTTTCAGCTTTTCAATGGAAGAGATAGCGGCCTGGTAATTTTTCGTGGAGAGATAGATGCGAGACAGATAGTCTGCAGCTTCTTCGCTATGCTGGGCGTGCGGATACTGGTTAAGATAATCCTGCAAAGCCTCAATGCCGTTGTTAAATGGGCTTGTGGAGGTTTCACATTGCAGTTTGGCGTAGTTGAAAAGGGACTCTTCTTTGATAGTAGGATCGAAATTGTATTTGGAGGCCTCCTTGAAACTCTGCGCCGCAAGGGTGCGCTGGGCCGTTTTCATGTAACAGTCAGCGATGAGGAAATAACACTGTTGGGTCATCTCGTCTGGGTTTTTGTCGTTGGCAGCACGGGAGAAATCTGTGATGGCATCGTTATATTTCAGCACACGATAGTCGGTAAAACCTTTCGCGAACCAATCGTTACGATCAAATGTTAACAGTGTGTTGTCCTTTATTTTGTCGAATTGTTCCGCCGCCGCCTCATACTGATTCAACTTATAGTTAGAGAGAGCTACACAACGAGCCACTTGCGCCAGATTCTTGTCTTTCACGATTTCCGTTTCGGGAGCCACTTGCAGCACTTTTTCATACTGTCCTTCTTTGAAATAGATTTGGGTAAGGAAATAGGGCACCTCGCTCTTGAGTTCCGGATTGTCCTTCAGGATGAGGAAATCCTCCAGGGCGGCATCATACTGTTCCGCCTGATACGCCATATAAGCGAGGTAGTAGAGACTGCGGTCTTTGTAGGGTCCCTCCTCTTCGCGCGCTTTGCGGAACATCATTTTTGCGTTGTCGTAATCTTCCGTCATGAAATAGGAATATCCCTTCTTGAAATGGTATTCCTGCACATTTTCAGGCTGGATTTCCGACTCGTAAATTTCGTCAAACTGCGCAATTGCCTTTTTATAATTCTTGCGGGCGAAATAAAAACGACCCAGGTAGTAGTGCGCCTCAGGCACAGAAGTATGGACCGGATAGCGGTCGATGAACGACTGCAGCAGGTAGCCAGCATCCTGGTTGTCGAGCTTTGCCGCGCAAACACCTTGATAGAAGAGGGAGTTCGTCCTCAAATCGTGCTGCTTGTCATCGGTGCTTTCATATACATATTTAAAATATTGTTGCGCCGATCCATATTTCTCCTTGTTGAACAAATCCACCGCCGTCTGATATTCATATTGGGGTGATTTGAAGTTCTCTGTGCGTTGCGCAGAAGCAAACGGAATGGTGAAAATGCCCGTTATCAATAATAACAGGGCCGCCTTGATTATCTTCATATAGTTCACTGATTATAACCTATTTTACAAACGAACAAAGATACAACTTTCAAAGGTGTATTTTATTGTGGTAAAAATTACTTATAAACAGTGAATTTTTAATTGCCGTAGAGGCGAATAATCATTCGCCCCTACCATAATATCTTAATAAATATACGGGAAAATCTTATACCTTTTCAGCGAAGTAAATTCCTCGCCGAAGAACTGTGTGTAGCGGGCATAGACGGCTTTGGAGCGCGGTACGATGTTGGCGAAACTCCACAACAGGAACACCGCACCCGACACCGACCATGTGAGGATGGCGAAACCGGCCCACTCCAGAATCTCCCCGAAATAGTTGGCGGAGCTGATCTTACGGAACATCCATCCGTGAGGAAGATAATAGTTGTTATCCGTGACATCGGTGCGCAGATCGCGAATCACTCGGTCAGCATAGATGTTGACCACCATGCCGAACAGGAAAAGCGCCGTGCCGAAAATAAACTGCGGCGACCAAAACCAGCTGATGGGATAAGCGTCCGCCGGCGAGAAGAAAAAGAGCCAACCGCCCTGCATGATGGCATTGAACGTGTTGAACGTCGCCCCCGTGATGATAATGGACAACGGCATCTTGCTCTGTCCCTTCATCAGCAGCGGGAAAATGAATGACCGCTGGAAATAATGGAACTCGAAAAAAATGAACATCACGCAAGTCACCACATTAAACGGCTTCACATTAAGTCCCAATGAGATGAAATACAACACCAACATGGTGAAAAAGACGGGGCATTCCATGATGAACCAGCCCAAATTGCTGCGCACCGAGACACCCCAACGGTTATTGAAGGTCATGCCGTAAGCGGGTGTAACAAATTGCAAGGTAATGAACACCAACACCCCCAGAACGGTCATTATGGGCAGCAGATAATGATAAAACTGGGCAAAACATTCCATATTAAAATATTATTCGAAAGTTTTTCCGTTAAATTTTTTCTTTCTTTTAAGATAATGCAGTTTCACAACCGACTCAGGGTAGCAATCCTGGAAAGCAAGCTTCGGCAAGGTGTTACGTTTGGCCTGATAATGCTTGTAAGTGCGGATGAAGGTGAAAATTGCCTTATAGACCGCAAAAAAATCCCGAACATGTCCCTGCGCCAAAAAAGAGAACGCAGCCACCTGGTCAAGGAAGAAGCGGAGGACGAGTGTCGGCCTCAAGCGTTCGTCCGGCAGGTTTTTGATCAGCAGATAGAGGCTGTTACGGAAATTCAGGAACGTTTTCATGGGATTGTTCTTGGGCAAGGTGCCGCCACCGATGTGATAGACCACCGAGGCCGGGTTCACTTTGATCTTGTAGCCGAGATTCTTGATGCGCCAGCAGAAATCGATCTCCTCCATGTGGGCGAAAAAGTCGTCATCCAAACCGCCCATGTTGCGATAGACATCGCTGCGGACAAACATTGCTGCGCCCGTAGCCCAAAAGACATCCTGCACCGCGTCATACTGGCCGTGATCTTTCTCCACGTTGCCGAACACGCGCCCGCGGCAGAACGGATAACCGTATTTGTCTATGTAACCGCCACTTGCACCCGCATATTCAAACTCATCGCGACGATAGTATGAAAGCAGTTTGGGTTGCACCGCCGCAATTTTCTCGTTGGCGTCCATCTGCTCAATCACCGGCTCTATCCAGCCGTCCGTCACCTCTATGTCGGAATTGAGCAGACAATAGTATTTGGCTTCAACACGCTCAAGGGCAAGGTTATAGCCCTTTGCAAACCCTTCATTTCGTTCATTATGAAGCAGTTGAACCTGTGGAAAATGTTCCTGCATGAACACCACGGAATCGTCTGTGGAAGCATTGTCACACACCACCGCCTCCGCATAATCAGGGAGTGTTTTCAGCAAGGTGGGCAAAAACTGCTCTAAAAATTTCCTGCCGTTCCAATTTAATATGACAACCGCCAATTTCGACATATTTCCGTGATATTCATTCAAACGGCAAAAATATAAAAGTTTTTGAATATTACAAAAAGAAACTTCTTATGCAAACTAACAGCCTACATCCAATAGCCGAAAAACAGTATCTTTCATCTGAAATTGTAGAGACGTTTCATGAAACGTCTCTACTACGTCAATTTCATCTGTCTGTATATATTCGTAATTTATGTACATTTGCCATCGCAAAAAATCAAGAGAAATGGAGCAAAAAAACAAAGTTAAAGAGCAGATTATCGCATACTTGATGTTAATTGTCGGCAGCTTTCTTTTTGCAGTCGGCGATGTGATGTTTGTCAACCCTTATCTGTTGGCGCCTGGCGGCACATACGGTCTCTCCAACGTGTTGAACACCGTATGGCCGTGGAAAATCAGTTACTACGCCATCTGCATGGACATCCCGCTGCTTCTCATCGGCACCTGGATTCTCGGACCCAAATTCGGTTTCAAGACTGTGCTCTCCACCATCCTGATTTTCGCATTCACTTGGGTGATAGAAACTTTCTGGGGCTATAACCCCGTCATCCACGAAGGTATCGTGGAGGCCGCCAGTACACCTAATATGGTACAGATTCCGCACAGCGAGCTGTTTTTCATGCCCGACTACTTTCTGAACACCGTCGTGGCCGGCATCATCTATGGCATCGCTATCGGTCTGATTTTCAAGTCGGGAGCCACTTCCGGCGGCAGCGACATCATCTCCATGATCATCCACAAATACACCAAAATTTCCCTCGGTACGCTTGTGATGATTGTGGATTCCGTCATCACCCTCACCACTTTGATCGCCTTCAAGCAGATTCGTCTGCCCATCTATTCCATCATCCTGATTTACATCGAAGGTAAGATTATCGACCTCATCGTGGAGGGCATGAAGACCTACAAAACTGTCTATATTGTCACCGACAACGTGGAGGCCATGCGGAACTACATCCTCAACGACCTCAAGCGCGGCGGCACGCTATTCCTCGGACAAGGCCTTTACGCCGGCACCGAGCGCAACATGATATACGTTTCCCTGGAACGCGCCGACCTCGTCAAGCTGAAAAACAACCTTCACCACATCGACCCGACCGCTTTCGTGAACATCATCGACAGCGCGGAAATTATGGGTCAAGGCTTCAAGGCTTTGCCAACGGAGTAGAGACGTTTCGGGAAACGTCTCTACAGAAAGGAAAATATCATTTGGCCGCGTTTATTCGAAATTTATGTATCTTTGCGTTTCGTTTTTAGTCAAAATTAAGCCTATCATATTATGAATGAAGAAAAAACAAATTTAGTTATAGAGGAACTGAAGCAGTCCGAAGCACTTTTAGAAGGCCACTTTTTGTTATCATCGGGTCGTCATAGCGACCGTTACTGTCAGTGTGCCAAGTTGTTGCAATATCCCGACAGAGCCGAGCGGGTCATCGCAAAAATCACGGAGCAGGTGAAGGATTTGCACGTGGATATGGTGGTGGGTCCGGCCATGGGCGGAATCATTGTGGCTTACGAACTGGGCCGCCAGTTAGGCGTTCCGGCCATCTTCACCGAGCGTGTCGATAACGTGATGTGCCTGCGCCGCGGTTTTGAGGTGAAACCCGGCATGAAACTGCTCATTTCAGAAGATGTTGTCACCACAGGCAAATCCTCCCTCGAAACCATCGAGGTTTTGAAAGCTTTCGGTGCGGAAGTCATCGGCGTGTGCTGCATCGCCGACCGTAGTGACGGTTCCTTCCCCTACCCCATCTACAGCGCTACCAAACTCAACATCCAGAACTGGGCCGTTGAGGATTGCCCGCTCTGCAAACAAGGTTTGCCGTTCGTGAAACCCGGCAGCCGGAAGATGTAATGGTTATGGGTTATTGGTTATTGGTTATTGAAGCTTTTTGTTTGTTGGTTATAGGGTTATAGGTTTGTAGGCTAAACGCCAATAGCAAATAGCCAATAGCCAATAGCAAAAAAAATAGTATATTTGCCGCCGCTTTAAAATTCATCGATGAAAAATCCGAAACTATCTGGCCGTTATGCCAAAGCGCTTTTTGATTACGCCTCTGAAAAAGACAAAGTTGAAGAGGTGTGTGGAGATCTCCGACTCTTTGCGGATGTTTTGAAAGAAAACCGTGAATTGCAATTGCTATTGCGGAATCCTGTCATTGAGCCTCATCAAAAACACAAGATTTTCGAAAGCATCTTCAACGGCACCCTTCAGGAAACTACTTATCAGTTTTTGGATGTCCTGCTGAAAAAGAAACGTGAACCAGCTTTGGACACCATCTGTGAAGAGTTTTTCAAATTGTATAACGCAGCCCATAATATCCGTCCTGTAACCATCACGACCGCTCAGCCCTTAGGCGATGAATTGAAGGAAAAAATCACGCAAATGCTGGTGGAACAAACCCATGCCACCATTAACTTGCAACAAATTGTGGATCCTGAAATCATCGGCGGTTTTATGATACAGATGGGCGACTACTATTTGGATTCCAGTATCTTATCCAAAATCAACAAGTTAAGACAAGAGTTTTCGCAAAACATGTTTCAAGTACAATTTTAAATAAGCATATTCATGGCAGAAATAAAACCTTCAGAAGTTACTTCTATCCTACGTCAGCAATTAGAAAATTTCAACCAGAAATCCGAGATGGAAGAGGTTGGAACCGTGTTGCTCGTGGGCGACGGCATTGCCCGTGTCTATGGCCTGCACAACGTCTGCTCCGGTGAATTGGTGACGTTCAGTACCAAAAACGGCGACGAAATCACCGGCATCGCCCTCAATCTTGAGGAGGACAACGTGGGTGTCGTGCTGCTCGGCGACTCCAAATCGCTCAACGAGGGCGACATTTGCAAACGCACCGGCCGCATCGCCTCCATCAAAGTCGGTGAAGGCTTGTTGGGCCGTGTCATTAACACGTTAGGCGAGCCTATCGATGGCAAGGGTGCGATCGAAGGGAAACTCTTCGAGATGCCCATTGAGCGCAAGGCTCCCGGCGTCATCTACCGCCAACCCGTGAAAGAACCGTTGCAGACCGGTATCAAGGCCATCGATGCCATGATCCCAATCGGTCGCGGACAACGTGAGCTTATCATCGGCGACCGCCAAACGGGTAAAACGGCTATCGCCATCGACACCATCATCAACCAGAAGTCTTTCTACGAACAAGGCAACCCCGTATATTGCATCTATGTGGCTGTGGGACAGAAAGGTTCCTCCGTGGCTGCGTTAGTGAAAACCCTTACGGAACGCGGTGCCATGCCCTACACCATCGTGGTGACCGCCACCGCGTCGGACGCCGCCGCCATGCAGTTCTACGCCCCGTTCGCGGGTGCCGCCATCGGCGAGTTTTTCCGTGACACCGGCCGCAGCGCCCTCATCATCTACGATGACCTTTCGAAACAGGCTGTCGCTTATCGTGAGGTTTCCTTGCTGCTCCGTCGCCCGCCCGGACGCGAGGCCTACCCTGGCGATGTCTTCTACCTCCACTCCAGACTGTTGGAACGTGCCGCCAAAATCATCGAATCCGATGAGATTGCCGCCAAGATGAACGACCTGCCCGAAACGCTGAAACCCATCGTGAAGGGCGGCGGTTCCCTAACGGCTCTGCCCATCATCGAAACCCAGGCCGGCGACGTGTCCGCCTATATCCCGACCAACGTGATTTCCATCACCGACGGCCAGATCTTCCTGGAGACATCCCTCTTCAACGCCGGTGTGCGTCCCGCCATCAACGTTGGTATCTCCGTGTCGCGTGTGGGTGGTAACGCGCAGATCAAGTCCATGAAGAAAGTGGCCGGCACCCTGAAACTCGACCAGGCACAATACCGCGAGATGGAGTCGTTCGCAAAGTTCGGCTCCGATGTGGATGCCGCCACACAGTTCATCCTCGACAAAGGCGTGCGCAACGTGGAAATCTTGAAACAACCGCAATACACGCCTTACAAGGTGGAAGAGCAGATTGCCATCATCTTCTGCGGTTCCCGCGGTCTGTTGCAGCATATCCCCGTCACCAGCATCCGCAATTTCGAGACCGAATTTATCTCCTTCATGCACTCCAACCACCAAGATGTCCTTGACACATTAGCCAAAGGTGTCATCAATGACGAAATCATGCAGCAACTGACCGATGCCTGCGCTGAGGTGGCTAAAAAATACGAATAGTTATGGGCAACCTGAAGGAAATACGCACGCGCATCACCTCAATTGAATCGACGCAGAAGATCACCAGTTCCATGAAACTGGTGTCGGCTGCCAAGCTCCGCCGCGCCCAGACCGCCATCCAGCATCTCCGTCCTTACTCCCAGAAATTGAACGAGATACTGAACAATCTGGCCGGTTCCAATACGGGCACTGAGCCGTCTCCGCTTTTTGAGACGCGCGAACCCGAAAAAGTGGTCATCGTGGTCATCACTTCGAACAAAGGACTTTGTGGCGCGTTCAATTCGAATATTGTCAAGACTGTCAACCATCTGGTGACAGAAAAATATGCCGAACAGCAACGTGCCGGCAACGTGCAACTGATTTGTTTCGGCAAAAAAGGCAAAGAACAGCTCAGCAAACAGTTCCCTGTATCGTTTTACAACGAAAAGCTGTTGGACAACCCCGACTTCACCGAAATCTCCTCTCTGGCTGATGATTTAATGAAACGGTTTATCAATCACGAAGTGGACAAAGTTGACATTGTCTATAACCAGTTCCTGAACGCCGCGACACAACGGGTCACCATAGAGGACTACTTGCCCGTCAACCCAATCGAGGCCGATGAAGAAAAAAAGGTGAACAAAGACTATATTATCGAACCATCCGCTGACAAACTGCTGTCAGAACTGATTCCCAAGATATTGCGTACACAGCTGTACAAAACATTGTCAGACTCCATCGCCTCAGAGCACGGTGCCCGCATGATTTCCATGACCAAGGCCACGGACAATGCCACCGAAATTCTGCGAGACCTGCGTCTGAAGTACAACAACGCCCGCCAGTCATCCATCACGAACGAATTGATTGAGATTGTGAGCGGCGCCAACGCATTGAACGGATAGTTGGCTGTTGGCTATTAGCTATTGGCTTTTAGCTGTTGGCTATTAATGCAAAAATTAAAAGGCGGCTCTTGCGAGTCGCCTTTTAATATGTTCATGTTGTTCCACAGGATTATCCGAGGAAAGGATAGCCGTAGTCCGTGGCGGGAACGTAAGTTTCCTTGATGCAGCGGGAGCTGATCCAGCGGACGAGGTTGAGGATGCTGCCGGCTTTGTCGTTGGTGCCGGATGCACGGGCACCGCCGAAAGGTTGGCAACCCACCACCGCGCCTGTCGGCTTGTCGTTGATGTAGAAGTTGCCGGCACAATGGCGCAAAATGTTCTCGGCCTGCATGATAGCGTAACGGTCGCGAGCGATGATGGAGCCTGTGAGAGCGTACGGAGAAGTCTCGTCGCAAACGTGCAACATCTCTTCGTATTTGTCGTCCTCATAGACATACACCGTGATGACCGGTCCGAAGATTTCCTCGCGGATGGACTCGTAATCGGTGGTCTTGGCCAGGATGATGGTGGGCTCCACAAAATAACCGACAGATTTGTCATAGTTGCCGCCGAGCACGATTTCCGCATCCTTGGAGGCTTTTGCACGGTCGATGTAACCGGCGATATTGTCAAAGGACTTTTCATCGATGACAGCGTTGATGAAGTTGGAGAAGTCACGGACATCGCCCATCTTCACCGTCTTCATCATATCTTTAATATGTTTCAGCGTTTCATCCCAAATGGATTTAGGCACATATGCGCGGGAAGCGGCAGAGCATTTCTGACCTTGATACTCGAAAGCGCCACGAAGGATGGCCACAGCCAGTTCGCGTGCGGGAGCGGTCTTGTGTGCGAAGATGAAATCCTTGCCACCCGTCTCACCCACAATCTTCGGGTAAGTGTTGTAGATGTCAATGTTCTCACCGATGAGTTTCCAGAAACTCTTGAAAGTGCCGGTGCTACCGGTGAAGTGGATACCCGCCAGATGCGGTGACTTGAAGGCCACGTCGCTGATGACGGAGCCGCTGCCGGGCAGGAAGTTGATGACACCGTCAGGAAGACCAGCCTCCTGGAGGAGTTTCATCAGGTAGTAGTTGGAGAGGATAGCCGTGGTAGAAGGTTTCCAGATGGTGACATTACCCATCAATGCGGGTGCCACGTTGAGGTTCAACGCAATAGAGGTGAAGTTGAACGGAGTGATGGCATACACGAAACCCTCCATGCCGCGATACTCGTTGCGGTTGAGCGTGGCGTGGTCGGAGATGGGTTGTTGGCTGTACAGCTGGGAAGCGAAATAGGTGTTGAAGCGCAGGAAGTCGATGGCTTCGCACGGGCAGTCGATTTCAGCCTGCATCGGGCTTTTTCCCTGGCCCAACATACAAGAAGCGTTCAGAATATAGCGGTACTTGGTTGCGAGAAGTTCGGCAGCCTTCATCATGATGGAAGCGCGTTGGATCCACGGGGTCTCTTCCCAATCTTTCTTAGCGGCCATAGCTGCATCAATAGCCATCTGCACCTCTTTTTTGCCCACTTTGTGGTATTTGGCCAGCACGTGACTGTGCTCGGTAGGCATCACCACCTGACCCATGTCACCGGTTCTGACCTCTTTTCCGCCGATAATCAGCGGAATCTCAATCTCTTGGTTATATTGTCTTTCTAATTCTTTTTGCAATAATGCTCTTTCCGGAGTACCGGGTGCATAAGAGAAAACCGGTTCGTTCTGCGGTTCTCTGAAAACATAATTGGCGTTGTTCATAATGATTTTTTGTTCTTAAAAAATTAATGTTAGAATGTAAAAAACGGTGCAAAAATACAAAAAAAATGTTCAGTTCAATTTGCGGTCGGCAGAGACGCAAAATTTTGCGTCTCTAATAAGCCCACTTTTGCATATCGGCCTTCAAAATCTGGATAGCCAACTCCACCACAGGTTTTTGGGAGGTGACGGCCAAAACGGTCTCCGCGAACTCCCGGCTTTCGGCATTCTTGTCCATGTCGGCGGCCACAGTATTGATGATGGCCTCGATGTCGCCTTTGGCATCGCAAATTTTCTCCCACACCTTGTCGGAGATGTAAATCTGTTGCGAAAGGTTATGCTCGAACTCACTGCGGATGGCGGTGAGCAACAGATTCTGCTCCTGCGCCACCGTCAATCCGGCTGTATGGATGCGCATGATCAGCTGGTTGGGGTCAATGCGCTCCAAAAAAAGTGCCATACGCTCGTAGGCCTGCAGACGCAGCGGCAGCACCACCGACTGGTTCTTCTTGCTGTTCTCCAACGCGGCAATCTTCGCCTTGGATTCCATTATCATTTTGGTGACATAGACCGCGCCCGCGACCATCACCACAATTCCTGCCAAAATGCAAATTCCTAATATATTCATTATTTAAGGTTTTAGACGTTGGACGTAAGACGTAAGACTTTGGGGTTTTACGTTAGTTTCAAGTCTTTAGTCATATTGTCCTTCGTTGTTCATTCTTTATGTTTCAAGTTGTAAATCTCAAGTCCTAAGTCACAAATCTCAAGTCTCAAAAGCGCGGCAAAAGTACATAAAAATCACAAAACATTAGGTTAACGTGTCATTTAAAAAAAAAGTATCTTTGCAGATTATTTTTCAAAAACATTTATAGAAAAGAATTTAGAAATGACACTCGAAGAAATTAAAACGCTGGTTAATGGCGAGGTTATTTGTGGCGATGATTATTTGGATCATCAGATTGAAAGTGTGTTCGCCTCTGATTTGATGAGCGATGTACTCACCCTGAAAGACATCAACAATCTTCTGTTACTCACTGGTTTAAGCAACCTGCAGTCCATTCGGACATGCGAGATGTCGGACATCAGCTATCTGCTGATTGTGCGTGGCAAAGAGGTGACGGAAGAGATGAAGGAGCTGGCAGAAGACAACGACATGGTGGTTATCCGCACGGGATTTTCCATGTACAAGACCGCCGGCATCTTATACAACGCTGGCTTACCAGCAGTATATTAACCCATTATGAACCAAAATCTTACATTATGAATTTCGAATATCATGTTGAAGGCGGAGATTTCACCAACGCGGGTTCCACATCCAGTCAGGTGAAACGGATGCTCAAGAAAATCGGGGTGAGCCCCGAAATCGTCAAGAAGACTGTCGTGGCGTTGTATGAAGCGGAAGTCAACATTGTGGCGCACGCTTATCGTGGCGACATTTTCGTGGATTTGGAGGAAGACCACGTGAAAATCGTCCTTGCCGACGAAGGCCCTGGCATTCCGGACATTGACAAGGCCATGCAGAAGGGCTACTCCACCGCCTCCCAGAAAGTCAGGGAAATGGGCTTCGGCGCCGGCATGGGCCTCCCCAACATCAAAAACAACTCCGACTCCCTTAACATCACCTCCGAAGTCGGCAAAGGAACCACCATCGAGTTCATCAACTATTTCCAGTAGAGACGCAAAAATGTTTGCGATATTTCGCAAATCAATGGACGCGAAAATTCGCGTCCCTACTTCTATAACCTATAACCTATAACCTTCTATAACCTATAACCCATAACCCATAACCTTTAAAACTATGGCCGAAGATTTCCACCACGCATTAAAATTCAAATATGACCTCTGTATCGGATGCTCGCACTGCACGGGCGTGTGCCCCACTAGCGCCATCCATGTTGAGGACGGGCATCCTGTGCTTGACCCGAACCGTTGCGTTGATTGCGGGCGATGCTATGTGGCCTGCCCGATGAACGCCATCTATATCGAACAGGATGACTTTCAGACCATTTACGATTACAAGTATCCAGTTTTGCTGGTGCCGTCCATCTTTCTGGCCCAGTTTGAGGAGAAAATCCGCGAGCGCACTATCCTTTCGGCATTGCTCCACCTCGGCTTCAAAGATATCTACGAAGTGGAAAAAAGTGTGGATTTCATCAAGGAATATATCCGCAGAGACCTCGAAAACGGAAATGCTCCTTGCGAAAAACCGGTCATCTCGTCGTTCTGCCCGGCTATCGTGCGCCTCATCCAAGTGAAATTCCCTGTGTTGGTGGACAATATCTATCTTGTGAAGGCCCCGTTCGACATGACTGCCGAGTATATCAAGAAAAGTCTGACGGAAAAAGGGGTGAAACAGGAGGACATCGGCATTTTCTATGTGTCGCCGTGCGCCGCGAAGATAGCCGCTATCAAAAGCCCCGTCGGCGAGGAAAAATCCCCCGTGTCGGGCGTTATCAACATGAACTATCTGTACAGCAAGGTGTTGCGTGTAATCAAGACTGGCGAATATAAGATGTGTGACGAGTCTATCCGTTTCCACCGGCTGTCGAAAGCCAGCATCACCTATCCGCTCACGGGCGGGGAGACTAAAATGCTGCGAATTGGCCGCAACCTGGCCATCGACGACATTCACAACGTGTCTGAATTTTTGGAGAAAGTGGAAGACGAGGACATTCAAGATATTGATTTCCTGGAACTTCGAGCCTGCGATGGCAGCTGCTGCGGCGGCATTCTCACGGCCGAAAACCGCTTCCTTATGATCGAACGCCAGCGCAAAAGGATGCAAAAATGCTCTGACGAAGTGGATAGCGAGGACAACGACCTGCTCAACTATTTCGACTATTTAGCCGACAAACGGCATGTCAGCGAGGTGGAGCCGCGTTCTATGGATAAGATGGATGATAATGTGGCGGCGGCCATGCAGAAGATGAAACGGGCGTTCGAGATCAACCAGAATCTACCGCAAGTGGATTGTCACCTCTGCGGCTATCCGTCCTGCAAAGCTCTTGCCGAAGCCGTTGTCACGGACAAAGCACAGATCCAACAATGCATCTTCGTGCAGCGCGCCATGGAGCATTACGACCTCCTCACCCCAAAGGAGGCACACGACATCTCCGCCAAAGTGTGGGGCGCAAAAAAGACGGATCCCACCATTGCGAAGAATCTGAATCTTTAAAATGGTTATGGGTTATTGGTTATTGGTTATTGAAGCTGTGTGATGGCGGATTTGTGGGGAATACTATGGGAAGTGATAAAGGAGTCGGTCTCCATCACGCTGTTGGTGTTGTTGCTGATGGCGGTGGTGGAGTCTATCAATATTTCCTCGTCAGGGCGTTTGTTCAAGAAATTGCATGGGAAACCTGTGGCGGAGGTGGCGATGGCGTGCCTGCTGGGGGCTATTCCCGGTTGCGCCGGCGGCTTTGTAGTGGTCTCGCTGTTCACCCACCGGTTACTCTCGTTTGGTGCGCTAATTGGCGGTATGGTGGCCACTTTCGGCGATGAAGCCCTCTTTTTAGCCGCACAAAGCCCCAAACAGGCCCTCGTTCTGACCGGTGTTTTATTCGTCATCGGTTTCGTGACCGGACTGCTTTTGCAAAAAATACCCGCCAGAACATTAGCCACTTCCGAAACCCACGATTTTGTCCTTCATGAAGAGCACCAACATCTCCACGAAAATCCTCATGACCGACACTGGAAAGAGCGGATTATCCATTTTTTCCGGGAACACCTTTGGGAACATGTCATCAAACAGCATGCGTTGAAGCTTTTCCTTTACGCTTTCGGTACGCTTTTGGTGTTGGGTGTCCTTAACCAATATTTTGATTTGCAAACGATTATGGAGAACAACAGTTGGACAAAATGGCTGTTACTGCTGATTGCGGTGGGCATCGGATTCCTGCCGGTTTCGGGTCCGCACCTGATTTTCGTGATGCTGTTTTTACAAGGTAGCATCCCCTTCTCTGTTCTGCTGGCCAATTCCATAGCACAGAACGGTCACGCAGGCATCCCCATGATGGCACAATCGAAACGCAACTTCCTCATCATGAAGCTGACAACCATGGCTATAGGGTTGGTGGTTGGCGGAATCCTTTTGGGAATTGGCATTTAGCTTAACAAAAAAAGGAGAAATCTCTGTCGAAATCTCTCCTTTTGTGATATTATCAAGATAAAGCCCTACTCTTTTGTCAGAATCTCCTCCAACATCTGCCGGAGCGTGGAAGGGGTGAGGTCGCGGGTCATCGTGTTGTTATAGCAGACGGAAATCGTGCCCGTCTGTTCGGAAACCACCACGGCCACCGCATCGGTGAACTCCGTGGCTCCGAGGGCAGAGCGATGACGAAGACCCACCTCCTGTGGTAAATCACGGTTTTTCGACACTGGCAAAATGCAACGGGCGGCTGTGATGCGATGATTTTTGATAATCACCGCGCCATCGTGTAAAGGACTGTTCTTGAAGAAGATGTTCTCTAAAAGTTCAGCCGACGGCTTGGCATCGATAATTTCACCGGTGTTAAGAAATTCATTCAGCGGGGTCTGCCGGGCGAAGATAATCAGGGCGCCTGTTTTGTCGGCCGACATGTGTCGGCAGGCGTTCTTCACCGCCTCAATTTCCTCTATGTACGAAGAACTCTTGGTCTGTTTGGCGAACCTTTCGCTGAAGAAATGCAAGAAACGCCCGTTTCCGATGTAAATCAAAAACTTGCGGATTTCAGGCTGGAAAATGATGATGACGGCGAGCACACCCACGTTGATGAGTTCCCCCATCAGGTCGGAAAGCATGGTGAAATGGAAATAGGCAACTACTTTCCAAATCACATAGATGAAGGCCAGCATCCAGAAAATCTTCACGGCGGCGGTGCCCTTCGTCAGCTTGTACAGCTCGAAAAGGAGAATCGCCACAATCAGGATGTCGAGGACATCAATGATGCGGAAATGGATAAAGTCGAAAATAGCTGCCAACGTCATCATACTTCCCAGATGTTATGCCATCAAAGCAGCCAATGCGATAGAGTACATTTTTGTTTTGGCGCTGTCGCCACGGGAGGAGAGCACACAAGGTACTTTAGCGCCCTTGAGCAGTGCGCCCAGTTCAGCGTGGTTGAATTTCGTGCAGCATTTGTAGAAAACGTTGCCCGTTTCAATGTTCGGGAAGAGCAGGCAGTCGGCATCACCGGCCACATCGCTCTTGAATTTCTTGATTTCCACCGTCTCTTGGTCGATAGCGAGGTCCAATGAAATGGGGCCTTCGATGTAAGCGTTGCCGAGTTGGCCACGGCTGCCCATAGCGGCGAGCAGAGCGGCATCAACACAAGCCTGCATACCGACAGACACCTGTTCGGTGGCGGCGAGACAAGCCACTTTCGGTTTATCAATACCCAGAGCCTTCGCGGTCTCAATCAAATATTTGAGGATGGCCTGTTTCTCTTTCAGCTCGGGAGCGGGAATCACGGCCACATCGCCCACGATGAGCAGTTTGTGGTAAGCCGGGTTCTCGATGACGGTGACGTGCGACAGGGTGGCCTTCGGCGGGCAGAGACCCTTCTCCTTGTTCAGGATGGCGCGCATGTATTTGTCGGTGGGCAGCAGACCTTTCATCAGAATCTGGCCTTCGCCGGCATTGATGAGATCGCAAGCCTTGGCGGCAGCTTTCGTATCCACATATTCAGGAACGATGGTGAATTTGGACATGTCGAAGTTGTGCTCTTTGCACACTTTCTCAATTTCTTCCGGATTGCCGACGAGGGTGGCATCGATCACGCCCAATTCCAGTGCGGCGTAAACGGCCTCAATGGTGTGCGCGTCGTTGGCATTTGCGGCCACTAATCTTTTTTTCGGTTTTGACTTAACTAAATCTACTAATTGGTCTAATTTTGTGATAGTCATATCATTACAATTTTAAGATTACAAGCGGCAAAGATACATTTTTTATTGAGATTTTTTGTATTTTTGCCGATTGATTTTATGACCAGACTTTATTCTGTTTATTAGGAATAGGTCTGTCTTTGTTTTTTCAAAAAGGGAATCGATGCAGGAACGTCATATAAACAGATGGCAATATTTTACTGAATTAGCCAATACGAGCAGAAAATTTTATATTGACTATTTAAAACTCTATATTCCCATCACGCCCAACACAAAAGTGTTGGAGATTGGCTGCGGTGAAGGGGGCAACCTCTTACCTTTTGCAGAAATGGGGTGCTATGTGAAGGGTATTGACTTAAATGTCGGACAAATCGAAAATGCCAAGAATTTTTTCGCCAAAGAAGGACAAAAAGGGGATTTCTGTGCCGAGAATTTCTTGAACTACCCACCCCAGTCAAACGAAAGCAAACTGTTTGACATTGTGCTGATTCATGACTGCGTTGAGCACATTGAGCAACCCGACAAGGAAGAATTTTTCACGAAGATAAAGCCTCTGGTTCACGAAAACGGCATCGTTTTTTTTGCGTTTCCTGCATGGCAGATGCCATTTGGCGGACACCAGCAAATCTGCAAGAGCAAAATCTCAAAACTTCCATTTATTCATCTGTTGCCCAATCCTTTGTATAAGGGGCTACTGCGTCTTGGCAAAGAGAATGAAAATACCATCAACGAACTTTTGAGTATCAAAAGATCAAAAATGCCTGTGGAAAAGTTTGAGAAAGTGGCAAAAGAGACAGGTTTTGAAATCATTGACAAACAATTGTGGTTCATCAATCCACATTATGAGCAGAAATTCCATCTGAAGCCTCGAAAACTCAACGCGATGATGGCAAAGATTCCCTACTTGCGTAACTTCTTCACCACATCCGCCTTTTATTTACTGAAAATAATTAACAAATAATCGTAATAATATGATTGATAGTAATTTGAAATACAAAATCGCCGACATGAGTTTGGCGGAATGGGGGCACAAAGACATTGATGTCTCCCAAAAAGAGATGCCGGGTTTGCTGGCCATCCGTGAGAAATACGGAGATTCGAAGCCGTTGAAGGGCGTGCGCATCATGGGGTCGCTGCACATGACTATCCAGACGGCCGTGCTGATTGAGACGCTGACGCACCTCGGCGCAGAGGTTCGCTGGTGCAGCTGCAACATCTTCTCCACTCAGGATCACGCCGCAGCCGCCATCGCCGACAATGGTGTCTCCGTGTTCGCTTGGAAAGGCGAATCCTTGGAAGACTACTGGTGGTGTACGGTGAATGCCCTCTCGTTCCCCGGCGGCAAAGGTCCGCAACTCATTGTGGATGACGGTGGTGACGCTACCCTACTCATCCATTTAGGATGCAAGGCCGAAGACGACCCGACTGTCCTCGATGCCAAACCGGAGTCCCACGAGCAGGCCGTCATCTTCAGCACGCTCAAACAAGTGCTGAAGGAGGATCCTCACCACTGGCACAACATGGTGAAAGAGATCAAGGGTGTGTCGGAGGAGACCACCACTGGCGTGCATCGTCTGTATCAGATGATGGAACGTGGCGAACTGCTCTTCCCCGCCATCAACGTCAACGACTCCGTGACGAAATCCAAATTCGACAACAAATACGGCTGCCGCGAATCCTTGGCTGACGGCATCAAGCGCGCCACCGACGTGATGGTGGCCGGCAAGGTAGTGGTCGTATGCGGTTACGGCGATGTCGGCAAGGGCTGCGCGCAAGCCATGCGCTCCTACGGCGCCCGCGTCATCGTCACCGAAGTTGATCCTATTTGCGCGTTGCAAGCTGCCATGGAAGGTTTTGAGGTCAAAACCGTGGAAGACGCGCTCGATGAGGGTAACATCTACGTCACCTGCACCGGCAACTGCGACGTCATTACCGTGGATCACCTCAACAAGATGAAAGACCAGTCCATCGTCTGTAACATCGGCCATTTTGACAACGAAATACAGGTCAGTGCGTTCGAGAGCCAGCCCAACATCACGAAGCGCAACATCAAGCCGCAGGTAGATGAGTACATCTTCCCTGACGGCCACTCCATCTTCATCCTTGCGGAAGGCCGCTTGGTGAACTTAGGTTGCGCTACCGGACACCCCTCTTTCGTGATGAGCAACTCCTTCACCAACCAAGTGATGGCGCAACTCGATTTGTGGCAGCATGATTACAAGGTGGGGGTCTATAACTTGCCGAAGCACTTGGACGAAGAGGTCGCCCGTCTGCACTTAGGCAAAATCGGCGTTAAACTGACGAAGCTCACGCAGAAGCAGGCCGACTACATCGGCGTGAAAGTCGAAGGCCCGTATAAGACGGATGCTTACCGATACTAACCTATAACAGAAAAAGCCCCGCAATCGCGGGGCTTTTTCATTTTCAGCCGGCCACTCATCCCAAAACCGGCTGCTCATTAATATAAAAGGGGTTATTTTTTCAGAATCTTCTGAACACCGTTGCCGACTTTCAGCAAATAAAGACCTGCGGGATAAGATTGCATGTTCAAGGTAATGTGCGTGTCACCGCTGTTCACCATCTCCAACAGCTGTCCATTCACATTGTAAAGTTCCACTTTTTCGGAATTCTCATTGATGATGTACAATGTGCCGTTACAAGGGTTCGGGTAGGCGAAGACCTGCGGCATCTCGTGATTGTCAATGCCGACGGGTTTTTGGTGGATGACACCCACGCCGGTCAAATCGAAGCCACTGGTATGGTAATCGGTCGGCCAAGGGTCGTTGACGATGTGACCGAAAGCGTCGTAAGAACCGTATTGCGGATCAATGGAACCCACCACATCCACGATGCGGACATAGACGATGCTGTCAATATTGAGGTTTTCACTGCCAGCCAGTTCCTCAAGATCAAACGGAGTGCCGTAGCCGATTTGGAACTTGCCGGCCAAGTTGTTAATGAAGGTGGGGTCAACAAAGCCAAATGTTCCGACCTGAGTTTCCGTCGGGGTGAGGCTGGTGGCCGGGAAACGCACAAAATGCACGCCGTCGGAGCTCACTTCCACGAAAGCCAACTCCAGGAAGCCGCCGTTAATATCGTTCTCGAAAACGGCAAAGTCAGGACCTTCCCCGTTCTGGATAGGACGCTCAAAGGTAACTAACGCGGAACCGCCGTCGCCAAGACTCACAGCATCCATGCTGTTGTTCGGTGTGGCGGGTCCTATGGCATTCGTTTCGTCGCCAAAGGTGACTGCCGGGCTGTTCGGATTAGAGATGTCTTGTGGACCGCGAGTCAACACCACATTGGTAGCCCATGCCACGAATTGATTGTCATCCACTGCGATTGCGTTACAGCCTTCGGTACCCACGCCGCCACAGAAAGGACCGTGTTCGGGAATCGTGTCAGAGCCAGAACCTCCCGTCGTGTCAGGAACGGTGACAGGATAAATCGTCATCGGATAGACATAGATGTAGTTCCAGTAGCCGCCGTATTCGTCAACCCAGACACTGTCAACGAGGATACCCGTGCTGCCATCCGCCCATTTCTCGAAATCACCGTTGGCGAGTGTTTGGCCCATACCCCAGTCCATCACACCGTTATTGGTGCTACTCCAATAATAACCTGGGGTGATGCCGAGCGGAGTGGTCATGCCGGCAGCGGTGTCAATGTAGTTGATGTCGCTGACCATGCCCGTGCCCGTAAAGCTGAAACGTGGGTCAGCGGCGGCGATATGGTTCATCATGTCAGCCACGGTGGCGGTACCGTCCCAGCGGTAACCCCAAGCCAACGCGGTGTCAGCCCAGTTCACGGCCATCACGGCCTCGTTGGAGCCAGTACCCACCCAGAAGAGGATCTCGCTGGCGGCGATGGTAGCCTCCTCGGGAACAGGGATGACAGGTGTGGTGTCAGGAGCCGTGACAGGATGAATCTCAGTAGGCCAAGTCACCCCCATCGGATACCACATACCAGCGAAAGCGGTGGAGTCGTAGCCAACACCGTATGCGGACTCCCCGACCTTCAGGAAAGCACCGTCAGTAACAGCGCTGGTAAGACCGGCCTGCGGGTTGCCATTAAGGATAAACTGCATGTAGTTTCCTGTAACATTTTGGAAGGTGAGGCTTGTGGTGCCATCGTTATAGTCAAACGTGGACATGGCTGCATTGGTTGTAAGGCGGTCCTCGGCGGCCACAAGTGCCTGCAGAGCCGTAGTCACGGTCAGATCACCGCTGAAACGCAAGCCCCAAGCCAGTGCGGTGTCAGGAACACCCCAGTTGATGGCAATGACGGCCTCATTGTCACCAGTACCCACCCAATATTGGATGTCGCTGGCGGAGATGGTAGCGTCAACTGGCATGGTAGCCACTGTTGCGGGAACAATGGGCGTATCCCATACATTGTCCGTCCGGTTGCTCACCACGACAATCGTGTTGTCAGTAAGGTCATAGTCTTCGAAATCTTCATATTCGTCTGCTAAAATCCCGTCCACTTTGAAACGGAAGTTGTCGGTCATCAACTTGAGCGGGTGGTTGACATAATAGAACGTATATTCGTAAGTTTCCCAGCTGATAGTGTAAGCCAAGCGTGGGTCGGCGGCATCAATATCCACCAACATATCACCTACCGTAGGCTCGTCAACCGCGTCGAAATGATAACCCCAAGCCACGGAAGTATTGTCTATGTTGAGAACGAAAATAGCGCTTTCGCTACCTTCGCCCACCCAATAGAGGATGTCATCAGCGGCGATGGTGGCGTCACCAGGAATGACAGGTGTGGTGTCAGCAACATCCAACGCAACCGTCAGGTTGTCGATACCGCAGTAGCGGTTGCCGGGACCGGTGGTGCTGGCCGTGGTGCTGGCGACATCCCACATAAGCGTGAGTCGTGCATCAGCAGGGACATTGGCATACTGGTTGAAATGGATCGTGTCGTGATGCAGGACTTTGTTATCGGCGGTATAAGTTTCAAGAGCCACAAAGTCAGCGGTGTCATTCATGATATAGCCCACCACAAGATGCGTATTGGCATCAGCGATATTGGTGCGATGATCGAAGGTGAGCACCGTTTGGGAGAGGGGGGCGTCGAAAGCGGGCAGCACAGCGTAACGGCGGGTTCCCGTGGTAAGCATATCATTGATATAATTTGTGTTGTTGCCAGTATAAATCTGGCTGGCGATGAATGCGAAGAAGGCATCGTTGGCCGCAATGGCGCCGAAACTGTTGGTGCTGGTGGAATAACCCACACCGCCGAAATAATCGGCATCGGTTGAAGTGCCATTACCACTATGATGGACAGTTCCATTGCTGTAAACAGTCCAGCAATCGGGTTTCGGAGCTCCAGCAAAATAGGGACGCATACTCTGATCGGAAGTGTAGCTGGCAAAATCCTCGCTGTAGGTCAGCGGATGGATGGTCGTGCAGAGGGTGTCGGGCTCAACGGGAGTTGCGGGAGGCGTAACGGGCGTGGGCATTTTCACCCAGGCTTCCTGCATATAATAACCATATTGGAAATCCCAACCAATGGCGGAGTTCATATCACCATACTTGAACACATCTCCGTTGTGGAGCGTGCTGCTTGCACCGGCATCGGCACTGACGCCGTTGAGGTTGGTCCACCAGAAGTTGTAACCGACATTCGGATCAACGGGGGAAAGTCCCAGCGTGTCGCCATTGTCGAGAACAAAATGGATGTCGCCACTGACAGAAGGAGAACCCTCCGTCCAGAAACGCGGGTCAGCGGCGGCAATGGCATCGACCATAGCTTGCGCCGTAGTGGTTCCATCGAAGCGGTAACCCCACGCAAAAGCCGTGTCGGGTTGCGCGAAGTTGACGATAAATTCGGCACTGTTGGAACCGGAGCCCACCCAGTAGAGAATTTGGTTGAAAGGAAGGGAAGCGTCAACAGGATCGGTGGGAGTACCACCGTTCGAATCAGTAGCAGCCTCCACATCATCACTCGTAAGACTGAAATAACACGAGCTGCTGATCTCCATTTGGTCACCATCAAACATCTCGTATTCGCTATATCCAACCGGAGCAAAAGAACCATTAACATTATAGCACCAATAGTTAGCCGATGAAGCGGACATCAAAACACCATCATTGTATCCGATATAGGTCACTAATCCGGAACCAAAGTTGTAGGTCACTCGATTGTCATAGATGGCGATAGAATCCAACATATTGACAGCGGTAGCCCCGTCATTAAAACGGACTCCCCATGCCAATGCAAAATCGTTGCCGGAAGGGTTGTCATCCCATCCGATAATCACCACGGCACTGTTGCTGCCGCTGCCAACCCAAAATTCAATGTCTTCCATAGGGAATTCATCAACCGAGCGCACTGCACTCGCTTGGAAATCATGCCCATTCTGGTGAATTGTCACCGTCTGCTGGGCAAACGTCAGGTTTATCATGCACAATAAACCGAAAAAAATTAAAAGTTTCTTCATAATTTATACTGTTTGTTTAATTGTGATCAGTGAATAGTGATTGGTGAATAGTGATATGCGCATAAGGAATTTGTCGAAGAAATATCCGACAAAATCTTGCTGTTTTTCAAGAAAATACCATAAACGCATAATCCTCGGCATTCAGGTTTGACAAAATGCTTCGGACAATATAAGGAATGAAGAGCGCGATTAGGGTCTCTTTTGCATCCGCCTACCTCCCGAAGCGATAACAACACGCAAATGGCAGGTTTTCTGACTCGTTCCGGAACAGCGTCTTCCCATCTTTCGACAGTGACTATTTGCCGTTCTTCTTTGTAGAACTCACAGCAGCGGGTACTGTACAGGATTCACACCTGTTTCCCTCTCAGGACTTTAGCGACTAAAATCCTTCACCACTTTGCGGCGGCAAAGATAGGATTTTTTCAAATATGATGGGAATGCATTTAGCATAAGAGTTTTTTGTACTTTTGCCACAAAAAACTGCAATTGTGTAAATTTTTTAATAGTAAAATAATATGAATATAAAAATCAAAGAATCAATCATCGATTTTATCCATTATTTAGGGACGTTTAAATTTTGGAAAGAGCTTGTAATCATGACGTTGGGCATGATGGTTACCGCCGCCGCTGTCTATTATTTCCTCGTTCCGAGCAAGCTGATCATCGGAACCATTTCCGGTTTGAGCATTGTGCTGAGCAATATCTTTGGCGGCAGTTTAGGTACATGGATCATGGGAATCAACATCTTTCTGCTGATTTTAGCGTTCATACTGATAGGCAATGAATTTGGCGCAAAGACCGTTTACACCGCATTGATTCTCGGTCCGTTGACGGACTTCTGGAATTGGGTTTATCCGTGGCAGAACCTCGCCAGTGCCAACCCCGTCACCGGCACGCCTTCCGTGATGGGCGACCCCTGGTTTGACCTTTGCTGCTTCGTGTTGCTGCTTTCCGCATCGCAGGCCCTGATGTTCAGCATCAACGCCTCCACCGGCGGACTGGACATTCTTGCGAAGATCGTGAACAAGTATCTGCACTTCGACATCGGAACTTCAGTGAGCATTGCGGGTGCCATGATCTGTTGCACCGCCTTCTTCATCAATCCTTTCCGCATGGTCATCATTGGCCTTATCGGCACCTGGATCAACGGACTTGTTGTGGATTATTTCACCGCCGCTTTAGGCAAACGCAAACGGGTCTGTATCGTGTCGAAGGATTATGAACGGGTTCGTGAGTTCATCGTCAACCATCTTCACCGCGGGTGTACGCTATATGAGGTTATCGGCGGCTATAGCGGGGAAAAGAGCATCGAACTCGAAGTTCTGCTCGGCAACGAAGAGTTTAGCGAATTGCTTGCTTGGATGAAGCAAGAGAACATTAACGCTTTCACCACCGCCAGCAATGTGAGTGAAGTTTATGGACTTTGGTTCAGCGGCAAAAAGCGCAAGCAACTGGAAGAAGAACTTCACCATCGGTAATAGATATTCGGAAAAGAGGGTGTGCCAAAACGTCACTTTTGACACACCCTCATCTACAATGTATGGGAAAAAACAAAATGTTAAAGCCAATAGCTAACAGCTAACAGCCAAGAGCCAACAGCTAGAAATAGAGGTCGCGCTCGCCGGCCTTGATGCGCTCGATTCGCTTCAGCAGCTCGTCGTGGAACTTCTCATCCACATTGACGAGGTTGTTTTCAATCACTTTCCAGCCTTTGGCGGCCACCTCGGGAGTGGCGTAATCGACCAAATACTCCGACAGCGTCAGGATGGCGTTGGGCGTGCAGTAACGTTTGATGAAGCCGGGCACACTGAACTCCATGAAGTGCTCGCCGGTGCGGCCCAAACGGTAGCAAGCGGTGCAGAAACTCGGGATGAAGTTGTTGTCTAACAGCTCGTCGATGATTTCGCCCAGCGAGCGGTCGTCACCGATTTTGAACTGCTCGCGGTGCAGGTTCTGGTCCTCCTGCTTGTCACTGTTTTTCTCGGTCTCCTCGTGGTGGTACTTGTAGTCACCGATTTGCAGGTTGGTGCCGCCGTCGATTTGCGAGATGCCGTACTGGATGGCCTTGGCGCGGAACTCGGAGGTCTCGCGGGCCGTCAGGATCATGCCGGTGTAGGGCACAGCGAGGCGGAAGATGGCGATGATCTTCTCGAAGGTGTCGTCATCCACAAAGTACTTGGTGTCGATGTTTAAACCGGAAGCGTCCTTGATGCGCGGGAACGAGATGGTGTGCGGCCCCACGTTGAAGCAGGCCTCCAAGTGGTTGGTGTGACGAATCATGGCCAGCACCTCGAAACGCCAGTCGTAGAGGCCGAAGAGGATGCCGAGTCCGTTGTCGTCGATACCGGCTTGTTGGGCGCGGTCCATGGAGGTGAGTCGCCACTCGTAGTTGCCCTTGATGGTGTTGGCGGGGTGGTACCAGCTGTATGCCTCGGGATGGTAAGTCTCCTGGAAAATCTGGTAAGTGCCTATGCCAGCTTCTTTTACGATGCGGAAACCTTCCACATCCAGCGGGGCGGCGTTGATGTTCACGCGGCGGATGGAGCCATTGCCTTTATGCACCGAGTATGCTAATTTGGTGGTGTGCGCGATGAACTCGGGCGAGTATTTCGGCGACTCGCCATAGACGAGGATCAGACGCTTCTGACCGTCCTCTTCCAACGCTTCGATGTTGTGCACGAACTCCTCGTCGGTGAGGGTGGTGCGCACCTGTTCGCGGTTGGAGGAGCGGAATCCACAGTATTTGCAGTTGTTCACGCAGTAGTTGCCCACGTAGAGCGGAGCGAACAGCACGATGCGGTTGCCATAGACGTTGCGTTTCAGCGTGCGGGCGCCCTCCTTGATCTCCTCCACCAGCTCGGGGTCGGTGGTGTTGATGAGGACGGCCGTCTCCTCCATCGTCAAACGGTTCTTGTTCAACGACTTGGCGATAATCTCGCGCACCCGCTCAGGCGTGCTTTCGGTCTTGTTGATAAAATCCCAGATCTCTTCCGGGTCGATAAACGGTTTCCCAATCTCATCGGGAATGCGGCATTTTTCGGGGTTAAATTGCATATTTTTAAGGGTTATTGGTTATCGGTTATTGGTTATTGAATGGTTAGAGTTTATAGGTTAGTGGTTTGTGGTTTAGGGTTTAGAGGTTAGTGGTTAGTGGTTTAGGGTTTAGGGTTTAGCGGTTTGGGGTTTGGGGTTTAACGGTTTTGGGGTTAACGGTTTAGTAGTTAGTGGTTTATGGGGAGCAACACCCCCCTTTAGGGGGGCAGGGGGGGTATGTTTTCGTCACAACTGCTTTTGAGGTGACATCCGGAATCTTTCCCAGCTTTCCGGAAAGCGAATTAATTTCATCGACTCCGCCTTCGACGATGAGGGAGATGACGGCCACGGGGCGGTCGTGGAAGGGCAGTCCTTGCCGCGCCAACACAATATTCGAATGCGCGGAGATGACCTCGTTCACCTGCGCAGCCGCTGCTCTGTCTGACAATAATACCGTAATGGTGCCTATTCGCTTTTCCATCAGAACTTCTTTAGGATCAGGTTATTACACTTAAGATGTCACGCGGGAATTGCGTTCCCGAATGAGCGTGCAAAAGTATCATTTTTTTGATTATTTTTGCGCCTTCTAAAAATAAACCTTTTTTGTTAAAAAAAATGATGCAAAAAGTTTTAAAATACAATATTTTACTGATAATCATTGGATTATGCTTATCTCTTTCTGCACAGAAGAAAGGTGGTCTTTATCGGCAGAAATATGAAGATGCCGAAGTTTTGGTGAACAACGGCCTGTACGATGTCGCCAGAACATACTATGTGGAAGCATATAGAGACGCCCGTGCCACCCGTCAGAATAAGAAAATCCAAAATCAGATAAAAGAGAAAATCGTCCTCATGGATTGCTATTCCATGTATTTTCATCTGCTGGAACAGGCGAAACAATTGGAACAGATGCAGGATATGGTTAGTGCGGACAAATATTGTACCGATGCGCTCTTATACGCTGAGTATGAACATCTTAACATCCCAAGAATAGATACACTGAAGACTCGTTCGCAAGTGCTGTCGCAGACCGCCGCCCTTTGTCAAAAACTCGCCCATACTGAAGCTTTGAACCAAAAGGGCGACTTTGCTTCCGCCCGCGAGTTGTTCTGGCAAGTGAAAGGTGAAACGGAAAATTTGTCGGACAGCTGGGAAAAACACGGATTTCCCAGAAGTTTCATCCAAAAGATGGATTCTGTTTCCCGTTTTCTGGAAAAAGACCGCAATACAGCACTCCGCTATCGGCAGGTGTTTCCCGAAGAGTTTAAGACGATGGATGACCATCTGTATCAATTGTTGAATCGGAAATCCGCACAAAATGCCATCACAATGGAGTCGGATGTCATTTTTGTGTTTTCGTTGGATACGAATGGCATCCTGAAGCATTCCATTGAAGGTGAGCATATAAATCGGGATTTTCGTGACCTTCTTTCCAAAGAGTTGCAAAATCTGAGGATGCGGCAGCCCTACCGTTACGGATTCTCTATGCCCACCAAAGAAGAATTAAAGTACCACATCTCATCCACTCCGGCAGAAGTGTGGGCAAAAAAAACAAAAAACGAGGTCAAAATCAAGGATCCCAAACGAAACAACCTATATTTCAAGGAGATCAGAGCCAAGTTGGCAAAAGCACCTGCAGGAAATTATTGTTTCAAAATACACCGCAACGAAATTGACGGACAGACTCATACCTCCATGCGCATAGTCCGTGCCAAGGGCGGCCAGGCGAACAAATGGTTAAAAACGCTGTAGGGACGCGCCATGGCACGTCTCTACATTTGTGATGCACCGTTTACATTCGTATTTGTGCGTTTTTGAAAAATGTGTACCTTTGCGCCTTGATTTGAGAAAAGAACATGTCAATAATTGTAAACAACGTTTCTAAGGTTTTCGGGGAGCAATATGCCCTCAACAAGGTCAGTTTTGAAGCCAAAAAAGGCGAGATTGTCGGTTTTTTAGGACCGAACGGCGCCGGCAAAACCACTATGATGAAGATCATCACTGGATTGATTCCACCCACCGAAGGCGATGTCTCCGTTTGTGGACTTGACATCTGGAAGGATTCTCTGAAACTGCGGCAGATCGTCGGCTATCTTTCGGAGGCGAATCCGCTCTACTATGACATGTATGTGCGTGAATTTCTGGAGTTTGTGGCTGGTGTCTTCCATCTGAAGGACAAGAAGAAGAGTGTTGATGAGGTCATTGAACGCACAGGGCTTACCCCTGAACAGCACAAGAAAATCGGGGCATTGTCGCGAGGTTACAAACAGCGTGTCGGCATCGCGCAAGCCCTTATCCACAACCCCGAAGTCCTCATTCTGGACGAGCCGACCACCGGTCTGGACCCGAACCAACTGATTGAAATCCGGGAACTTATACGTTCATACGGTAAAAACCGCACCGTGCTGCTCTCCACCCACATCATGCAGGAGGTGCAGGCGATGTGCGACCACGTCGTCATCATCAACAAGGGCGAACTCGTGGCCGACACCCTGACCAAAGACCTCCATCTCCTCGCCGAAAAGGTCGGACTGAAAACCGCCGAAGATCTCGACGCACTGGGCATGGAGCAACTCTTCCACCGGTTGACGATGAATGATGCGATGACGCGATGAAACGATGAAACGATGAAACGATGAAAGACGTAGAAACCTACGAAGCACCATATATAAAACAGACAAGAAACAAACGAAGAACGGAAAAACGAATATGAACGAATAAAGCGAAAAACCCCAAGTCCAAAAAGGGCTGAAAGCCCTACCCCTTATTTACCCAGGGTGAACGCAGTGAACCCTGGGGACGAAGGAGAGCAAAGGAGAACACAGTGAACCCTGGGAACGCAGGAGAACAAAGATGAACGCAGTGAACCCTGGGAACGCAGGAGAACAAAGGTGAACGCAGTGAACCCTGGGAGCGAAGGAGAGCAAAGGTGAACGCAGTGAACCCTGGGAACAAAGGAGAACAAAGATGAACGCAGTGAACCCTGGGAACGCAGGAGAACAAAGATGAACGAAGTGAACCCTGGGAATAAAGGTGAACGAAGTGACCCTTAGGGAGAAATAGGGATAAAAGAAAAACAATGAATCAACGAATCACAACCCCATACATCAAAAAAAACGGTCAATTAGAGGAAGTCTCGTTCGAGGAGGCATTCCAATATGTTGGCCAAAAACTCCAAAATCCGGAATCCAACAGCACGTTGGTGATGAGTTCTGGCAGTTACTCCAATGAAACACTTTACTTGCTCCAACGTCTGGCTCGTACGGCATTGAACACCAATGCGTTGGACTCGTTTGACTACTATCGGCGCGGCACGGATTTTTTCGCCGACAAGAATGACATTCTGCCGTTCGCCGAGATGTTCTCCTCCGATAAATTCTATTGCGTTTTACCCGATGTAGAGACGTGCCATGGCGCGTCTCTACAGACCCCTGAAACGTTAAAGGCCGTTTTCGAGGTTCTGAAACATTGTCCCGACACCCCTCGTTATTGGTTTAATAAACCTGATACCCTGAATGTTACGGATTATTACGCCTTTTTCCGCAGTGTCAACTTCTATCTGATTCAGCATCATTTGGAGAAAGGCATTTATGTGGATGTGCTGGGTAAGAATTATGGTGCCTATAAGCAGTCGCTGATGGCGGATGATTATGAGGAGTTATTGCATAAGAACAACCTCAAAGATGCTGATATACAATTGTTTGTTGAGGATTTAATCACGATTCAGGCTCCTGCGTTTATCGTCTGGGAGCAGTGGCTGACGGAGCCGGCCTACCACGAATTGGAAAATATGTGCATGTTGCTGGATGTGCAGTCTAAGCCGGCATCAGGTTTCTTGACGATTAAAAGCGAACTGAACAGCCAGGGTCTTTTTGACATGGGAATGTTCCCGCATATTGCCCCTGGCGGACACAAAATGACGGCACAGCGGCAGGAAAAGATGGTTTCGTTATGGCAAACCAACGTCTGCACGGAATCCGTGGATGTGGCTGCCACCATCGATGGGTCTGGTTTCCGGAATGTGCTGATATGGAACGCTCTCAATGCGAATGTCTCGCAAGATATTGTCAATCAGATTGATAATTCGGATTTTGCCATGTTGCAGACCGCTTATTTGCCCGAAAATGCGAATATGTACGATGTGATTCTGCCCGCAAATCTGCCTGAAGAGATTTCCGGCACTTATACGGACACAGCGAAGGTTCCGCACAATTTTATCACAGAAGCTGATCATATTTTGGAATACAATAATTTACAACAGATTGTAAAAATTGCCGAACTGTTGGGGCACCCATTTCCCTCCAACAAAGATGACATTTTTTTAGAATATATCTCTTTCATGGAAGCTGGTTGTCACAGCAGCGAACGCCATTTCTTCAAATAATTGAAATTTTGGCAAATTTTTTGCTATACGATTCAGGCGGTTCGAATAAAACGTTCGGCACCGCAGTTTATTTGTGCTTGTAAGTAATTGAAAATTAAACATATTATGGAAGAAAATCAAGAGAATAAGGATCAAGAACAGAATGTTCAGGAACCTGAAATAAAAGAAGAAGTTCAGGAAAACACTGACAATTTGACGGATAAAGAGGCAGATACTGACAAAAATAAAAAAAGTTTTTTCACCAAAAAGAAAGACAAAGAAAAACAGAAAATTCAGGATTTGGAGAAGGAGATTGAGCAACTGAAAACCGAGAAAGCTGAACTCAACGACCGTTTTCTGCGTCTTTTCTCCGAATTCGACAACTATAAGAAGCGTGTCAGCAAGGAAAAGTTGGATTTGATTGCAACGGCTTCTGAAAAGGTGCTGGTGAGCCTGCTACCCGTCGTTGATGATTTTGAGAGAGCCATTGCCGCCAATGAAAAAGCAGACAACATTGACTCAATCAAAGAAGGTTTTAATTTGATTTACAATAAGTTGCTTCAAATGATGAAGCGTTTTGATGTGGAAGAGATCCAAGCCAAAGGTGAAGAATTCAATACGGATTTCCACGAAGCAGTCACCCATTTCCCGGCGCAAAAAGAAGAGGATAAAGGCAAGGTTATTGATGTGACGGAAAAGGGTTACAAACTGAAAGATAAAGTTATCCGCTACGCGAAAGTGGTTGTGGGTCAGTAAGAAAGGAGATTCTGAATGGAAAAGAGAGATTACTATGAGGTGCTGGGTGTTTCAAAAGATGCTTCAGCAGATGAGATAAAAAAAGCCTACCGCAAGAAGGCGATGCAGTACCACCCTGACCGCAATCCCGGCGATAAGGAAGCCGAGGAGAAGTTCAAGGAGGCGGCAGAGGCGTATGATGTGCTGAGCAATCCCGACAAGAAGGCGCGTTACGACCAATTTGGTCACGCCGGTATGGGTAATCAGGCCAGCGACTTCTCCGGCATGAACTTCAACGACATTTTCAGCCATTTTGCCGATATTTTCGGCGGGGGATTCGGTGGTGGATTTAGCGGCTTCAGTGGATTTGGCGGCTTCGGCGGTGGCGGTCAGCAACGTCGCGTGCGCAAAGGCGGTGACATCCGCATCAAGGTGAAGCTGAATTTGGAGGAGGTGGCCGCACCCATCGAGAAGAAGGTCAAGATCAACAAACAGGTAGTGTGTCCGCACTGTAACGGTACGGGCGCGAAAGATCCGAACAGCGTCACAACTTGTCCCGACTGTCACGGCAGCGGCCAGGTGGTGCGCCAGCAACGCAGTATGTTCGGTATCATCCAGCAGGCATCTGTATGTCCGAAATGCGGTGGCATAGGCGAGGTCATCAAGGATCCGTGTCCGCACTGCCATGGCAATGGCACGGTGTCGGGTGAGGAAATCATCACCATCAACATTCCTGCTGGTGTGGATAATGGGATGCAGATGACGGTTCCGCATAAGGGACATGCCGCGCAGCGCGGCGGTGTCAACGGCGACCTGCTCGTCGTTTTCGAGGTGGCCGACCACGATGTCTTCGAACGTGACGGCAACAATCTGTACCTTAATTATTATATTAGTGTCCCGCAAGCCGCGCTCGGTGCTTCGGTGGAGATTCCTACGCTTACCGGCAAAGCAAAGATCAAGATTGCCCCGGGCACGCAGAGTGGACAAATCCTTCGTCTGCAGGGGAAAGGATTACCGCAGGTCAATTCGCGAATCGTCGGTGACCTCATCGTCAATGTTAACGTGTGGACCCCGAAGTCGCTTACTCGGGAAGAAAAAGCGATGCTGGAACAGCTAAGCACACACGAGAATTTCGTGCCGAAACCCGGAAAAAACGACAAGAGCGTTTTCAACCGAGTACGGCAATTCTTCCAATAATTATTGCGGAAAATGTTGCGAGAAATGCGGAAAAGTGCGGAAATCTTTAGAAAATTTCCGCACTTTTCCGCTTTTCCGCCTTATTTCCGCAATACATTCACAGAAGCCGCCAGACATCCGTACAGTCCTGCCGTTTCGGTGCGCAACCGGCGGTCGCCGAGTTTCACCTCTGTGTAGCCGGATTCGCGCGCAAGGGCAATTTCCTCTTCGCTGAAGTCTCCTTCGGGACCGATTAACAGTATCATCTCGGAAAATTGTCGCGGCATGTCCACTAACTGTCGCTGGTTGTTTTCATCGCACCACGCGATAAACTTATCCGCTTGTGTGTCTGCGTTTTGGTGGATATAATCCGTGAATTTCGTCATCTTGAGCGGCGGCAGCCACGTGGTTTGCGACTGCTTCAGTGCGGCAATGGCCAACCGTTGCAGACGTTCGAGGTTGAGGTGTGTGCGCTCGGAGTGGTCGCACTGCAGGAACGTGAGCGAGCAGATGCCGATTTCGATGGCCTTCTCCAACAACCACTCCATGCGGTCGGCGTTCTTGGTGGGCGCAACGGCGAGATGCAATCCGTTGTGAGTAAGGAGGTTGTCGGTAATATGCTGACGAATCTCCAGCAGACACTTTTTGGGATGTGCTTCAGCGACCACGGCTTCCGCCAAGTGTCCGCAGCCGTCGGTGACGCACACCACATCGCCCTCGCGGTGGCGCATTACGCGTACGCAATGTTCTGATTCTTCGTTGCTTAACGTGACGAAGGGTTGGGATATATCGGGGGAGTAGAAGTAATGCATAAAAGTGGTATTTACATAAATAAATCGTTCAGGCAAACTTCGTTTTGGATATTGCCTGAATATGCGTTATGTGCTAAGCCATCGGTTGTCACGAATACCGTGTGAAGGGCTTTTTTTGTCTTTGAAACTTCTGCAAAAATGCTTTTCCGACGACTTAATTTTTCCTGATAGGCTTCAGTAATGGTGAATTTGTAGTTTGAATATTTTATCTCGCAAAGGTCTATGATGCCGTCACTTCGATCTATAAGCAGGTCTATTTGCACTCCTTCGCTGGCTGTTGCAGAAGGATTATTCTTTGGATTATAACGCCAAGCGTACTCGTTGGTTAATACGCCGCTGATTCCGAGTTTTTGTTTGATTTGGTCAATATGCCATAAACAAGTACGTTCGAAAGCACGTCCACACCAGTTGTTGTACTGCGGCTTGCCTTCCATGGCTTGCCAGAAGTTCTTGCCATGACGCTTGCCCTGAATGAACTCATAATAAAATAGGGTATAGTGATCAATAAGTTGGAATATTTCATCCTTCACCTGTTTGCCTAACATGGAATAGCCACGGATGAATCCGCACCACTCGAGTTCCTTCAATATTTCAGACAAAGCACCATTGTCGTCCAATTTCCCTTTCTCAATGATTTCCAACCGGGTCATTCCTTCTTTTTTTTCAGCTAACAAGCTAATAATCTTGATGTAAGGATCTGGTTTCTTGAAAAGTGAGGCGTAAAGCATGCTGAATTCGTCGTGCATGTCGCCATCTTCTGAAAAAATAAGGCGATCTATTTCTTGTGAGAGGCTGGCGCCTTTATTCAGCAGACTCCAATAATACGGGATACCACCGAGTATCATATATCCATTCAGGATTTGCTTTCGAGTCATCTCAATTCCGCGCGACTCCATCATTTCTTCGCATAGGCGAAGTGAAAAGGGTTTTAGTGCAATACGGTGGGTGAGTCGGTTATGTAGTCCACCTTTGTTTTTGATTATCTTTTTCACCATCCAAGATGTGGCACTACCACAGACCACAAAGACGATGTCTTTTCTGGCTGAAGCCCATCCGTTCCAAAAAGATTCAAGTTCGGAAAGAAAACCGGAACGCGGTGCATCCATCCAAGGTAGCTCGTCAAGGAATATAACTTTTTTACCTTCGGGTTGTAGCGAAATGAAACGCTTGAGTTCAGAAAAGGCAGTCATCCAATTGGTTAATACGGGTGGTAAGTCTGTCAATCCATGTTCTTTTAATGCCATGCGAAAGCGTGCCAGTTGTTTTTTTGTATGAGTTTTAGCTGCTCCTGTGAACTGGAATGTAAAATGATAGTCATACGACTCGCGTATCAGAAATGTCTTCCCGACACGGCGACGACCATACACAGCGATAAACTGAGAATACTCATCTGTAAGTGCTTCTTTTAGAATTTGTTGCTCTTTTTCTCTTCCTATTAGCATAACCTGAATTTTTTTGCAAAGATAGAAAAAATAACCATAAACCAGCGGAATCTAAAAAACAATTATAGATTCCGCTGGTTTACGGTTACAGCAGAGACGATGCATGCACGTCTCTACTGTTACCTCTTCACAAACTTCACTATCTTACTGGTTAATCATCCCTCCTTTTCCGACAGTTCCATCCACCGCTCGGTCTTCTCATCTAACAGCTGGTTGAGTTCGTTGTAGCGTTTGCCCCACTCGGCGAAGTCTTCGGGCGTGCCTTTGCCCATCGCCATTTTCTCTTCGAGAATCTTCTTCTCGATTTCCATGTTGGCGATGTCGGTCTCCAAGGATTCTAACTCGCGTTTTTCTTTGTAAGTCAGCTTGTTGGGTTGTGGTGTGCGTTGGGGTTTCACCGGCTCGGGACGAGCGGCCTTCTCAATCCGTTTCTGAATGCGCCGTTCCTTCTCACGCTGCTGCCGGTAGTCTTCGTAGTTGCCCCAGCAGTCGCGGATGACGCCGTCGCCCTCGAACACGAAGAGGTGATCGACTAACTTGTTCATCAGCCAGCGGTCGTGGGAGACGATGAGCAGACATCCCTCGAAGTTGCCGAGGAAGTCCTCCAGCAGGTTCAGCGTGTCGATGTCGAAGTCGTTGGTGGGCTCGTCGAGGATGAGGAAGTTGGGGTTTTTGAGCAACGTGATGAGCAGGTGCAGCTTCCGTTTCTCGCCGCCGCTGAGGTCGTCGTAGTAGGTGTACTGCAGACTGTATGGAAACCCGAAGTGATTCAGGAAATTGCTGGCACTCATATAGTTGCCGTTTTCCATTCTGATGACTTCGGCGTGCTCCTTCACCAACTCCAGCACGATTTTGTTACCGGCGTATTCCATCCCGTTCTGCGAGAAGTAACCGAACTTGATGGTTTGTCCGGGGGTGATTTTGCCGCCGTCGGGAATCACCTCGCCCATGATCATCTTCAGGAAGGTGCTCTTGCCGGAGCCGTTCTTGCCCACGATGCCGCACTTTTCCCCTTTCTTGAAGATGTAAGAGAAGTCCTTGACGATGGTCTGGTCGGGATAGGCGAAATCCAGATGACTGATTTCCAATATTTTGTGTCCAATTCGCTCGGCCTGCACTTTGAAGCCCTCAGAGGCGGCCTCGCTGCGTACGCTCACCGCTTCCTGCAGTTTCTCGAAGTTGTTGATGCGAGCGCGGGCTTTGGAGGTGCGGGCCTGCGGGGAAGTATGTACCCACGCGAGCTCTTTTCGGTAAAGCTGCCGCAGCTTCTCCTGCTCGGCGGCGGCGTTGGCCAACCGCTCGGCCTTCTTCTCCAAGAAATAGTCGTACTTACCCCGGTAATGGTACAAGTTGCCGTTGGAAAGTTCGAAAATGTCGTTGCAGACGCGGTCGAGGAAGGAACGGTCGTGGGTGACCATCAGCAGGGTGATATTGGCGGTGGAGAGGTAGTTCTCCAACCATTCGGTCATCTCGATGTCGAGATGGTTGGTGGGCTCGTCGAGGATGAGCAGGTCGGTGTCGGCGATGAGCGTTTTGGCGAGCGCGGCCTTCTTCCGCTGACCACCGGAGAGCTCGCCAACGTTCTTCAGCACGTCGTTAATGCCGAATTTGGAGAGAATCTCCTTCACCTTCGATTCGTAGTCCCAAGCTTGCAGCCGGTCTAGGTCGGAGATGGCCTTCTCCATACGCTCCTGCGGCACCTCATGGCCGCTTTCCATCAGAGTTACGCAGGTTTCATACTCTTTAATCGCTTCGAATACAGGGGTTTGCGTATCGAAAAGAGTGTCCAACACCGAGCTGTCGTCGTTGAAGTCGTCCCGTTGCGGCAAATACGACACCACAATATCATTGCGGATGATGACCTGCCCCTCGTCGGGGGTGTCGAATCCGGCAATGATATTGAGGAGCGTGCTTTTCCCCGTGCCGTTGCGGGCGATGAGGGCGCTTTTCTGCCCCTTCTCCAGCCCAAACGTAATCTGGTGGAAGAGTTCCTTCTCGCCCACGGACTTGGAGACTTTATCGACGGTGAGATAGTTCATGCTGGCTTTTAGCTTTTAGCTTTTGGCCTTTAGCCAATGGCCAATAGCTAATAGCTAATAGCCAATAGCTAATAGCCAAAAACTATTTCGCGGCAATGACCTCAATTTCGACCATCACGCCTTTGGGGAGGTCGCGCACGGCGAAGGCGGCGCGGGCGGGCGGGTTGGAAGGGAAGCGGGTCGCATAGACCTCGTTCATCGCGCCGAAGTTGGCGATGTCGCTGAGCAGACAGGTGGTTTTCACCACGTTGTCGAAGGTATAGCCGGCCTCGTCGAGGATGGCGGCGATGTTCTTCATCACCTGCTCGGTTTGGGCGGTAATGCCCTCAGGCACAGTGCCGTCGGCGGGATTCACGGGGATTTGACCGGAGATGAACAACATTCCGTTGGCTTCAATAGCTTGGCTGTACGGCCCGATGGCGGCCGGTGCATTGTTGGTATGGATTATTTTCTTCATAATGGTAAAAATTTGAAAGCGCAAAGATAGCATTTTTGTGGAGTGGATTTTTTCATCAACAAAAAAAAGCGAATAAACCGAAAAATCGTATATTGCACGGCTTTTTAAATTAAGCGGTAGAAGGTTTTGAATTAAGATATAACTAGTTATAAATGTATGAGTTATAAAGGTTTCAAGATAAAACTGGCAACGATGGTTTGTGCACTGCTGATGGTTTTCGCGTGCCAAAACGGGTTTGCCCAGACAACAGAAACGGTCGACGCGGATAATGTGGAAGCTGTAGCTGAAGCGGCACAAGAGGAAGTGTTTGACGCCGGTCCTTTCATCATAGAACACGTCATCGACAGCTATGGCTGGCACATCTGCGGCAGCGGTGAAAAGAGCGTTACCATCCCGTTGCCCGTCATTTTGTTCAACGAGGGCCGCCCCGTGGTCTTCCTGTCGAACAAGTTCCACCACGGCGAGGCCGCCTACAATGGCTATGCCATGGGTTGGGAGGAAAACACCAAAGGCCGTATCGTCAAACTCGAGGGCAACTATTCCGACTACACCGGTCACCTTGAAGAGGGTGAAGCATACGCCAACCACGTCTGCAAGTGGGACATCTCCATCACCAAGAACGTCTGTGCCCTGCTCATTTCTATCATCTTGATAACCTGCATTTTCCTGTCCGTAGCGAAACGCTACCGCGAGCATCCCGATGAGGTGCCGAGCGGTTTGCAGGCTCTCGTGGAACCGCTCATCGTGTTTATCCAGGACGAGGTAATCACCCCGTCATTGGGCAAAAACTCCAACAAATACGCGCCTTACCTGCTCACGCTGTTCTTCTTCATTTTCCTGAACAACATGCTGGGCATCGTCCCAATTTTCCCGGGCGGCGCGAACCTCACCGGAAACATCGCCGTCACCGGCATTCTGGCGCTCATCACCTTCTTCGTGACCACCTTCTCCTCCGGCAAAGAGTACTGGAAAGACATCTTCAACACGCCCGGAGTGCCGTGGTGGCTGAAGGTTCCGCTGCCTCTCATGCCGTTAGTGGAGACCATCGGCATCTTCACGAAGCCGTTTGTGTTGATGGTGCGACTTTTCGCCAACATCACCGCCGGCCATATCATCACGCTGGCGTTTGTTTCATTGATTTTTATTTTCGGTCAGATGAACCCGGTCATCGGCTGGGCGGTCTCTCCGGTCTCCATTTTCTTCTACATCTTCATGGGTCTGATGGAGCTTCTGGTGGCGTTCATTCAGGCGTTCGTGTTCACGTTGTTAAGCGCGATGTACATCGGCATGGCCATCGGCGAGGAGGAACACGAAGAGAAAACAGCAATGGTGGAAGCTTAAACAGTTGAACTTTGAACTTTGAACCAATAGATAGTAACCCTTTTTAATCACTTAAATATCAAACTATTATGTCAAGTTTAGCAGTATTATTGACAACGTTGTTGCAAGCAGCTGGCGCAGGTCTCGGCATCGGAAAATTGGGTGCTGGTATCGGCGCAGGCTTGGCCGCTATCGGTGCCGGTATCGGTGTGGGTAACATTGGTAAAGATGCCATGTCCGCCATCGCCCGCCAGCCCGAAGTGTCCGGCGACATCCGTACGAACATGATTATCGCAGCCGCCCTGGTTGAGGGTGTTGCGCTGTTCGCCACCGTGGTGTGCCTGCTCATCGCTGTCGCAAAGTAATGAATGGAAAAGTTCCTTCGCGGTTGGCGGAGGAACTTTCCTTTTTAGTTGTAAATCAAAAAATTAAACATATATGGAATTGATAAAACCCTCATTCGGACTTATCTTTTGGATGCTCATCGGATTTGGCATTCTTTTTTTCATCTTGGCGAAATTCGCATGGCCGATCATCACCAATGGTATCGCCTCTCGCAACAAAAAGATTGCTGACCAGTTGGAGGAGGCCGCCAAAATTCACGAAGAGATGCAGTCTTTGAACAAGAAACATGAGGAAATGATGGCCCAAGCCAAAGCTGAGCGCGATGCACTTCTTGCCGAAGCCCGCAAAGTGAGCGATGAGATGTACGAGAAGGCCAAACTCAAAGCTTCCGCCGAAAGCCAGGCGATGATTGAGGATGCCAAGAAGGCTATCTACTTCGAGAAGATGAAGGCCATCACTGATGCCAAGAATGCCATCGCCAATTTCTCCATTGACATCGCCCAGAAGGTGATTACCGAAGAGCTGAAAGACCGCGAAAAGCAGGAAGCTCTCGTGGAAAAATGGCTTGAAGATTGCCATTTCAACTAATTTTGTATTTTTGCACTTTAATTTTATCACTTAAATAAGCATTATTCAAATGAAAAAACTATCCGTATTATTGGTAACAGCCGCATTGCTTGCCTGCAATGTCTCTTTCGCCCAAGACAAAGAGAAAACGGAAGAGGAAGGCTACATCTTTAAGGTCACCAAGGAATTACCGATCACTTCCATTAAGGATCAGAACCGTGCTGGCACATGCTGGTGCTACTCCGGTTTGGCATTCCTCGAATCTGAACTTCTCCGTATGGGAAAAGGCGAGTATGACCTTTCGGAAATGTACATTGTGGCAAACACTTACAATGACAGAGCCAAAGCAGCCGTCCGTATGCACGGCGACGTTTCCTTCTCACAAGGCGGTTCTTTCTACGATGTGATTTACGGTATGAAGGCGTTTGGTTTGGTTCCTGAGGCTGAGATGCGTCCGGGTGCCGCATACGGTGACACACTTTCTGACCACGGCGAGCTTTCCGACATCACCGATGCCATCGTCGATGCCATCGCCAAGAAAGAGCACAAGAAACTGCAATGCGATGCCAACGGCAATCCCCTTTGGCTGAAGGCCATCTCCGCTGTCCATGAGATTTACCTCGGCCAATGCCCGAAGGAATTCTCCTACAAAGGCGTGACCTACACCCCGCAATCCTTCTACAACTCACTGGGTCTCAATCCTGATGACTATGTCTCCATCACTTCCTACACGCATCATCCTTTCTACGAGAAATTCGTTTTGGAAATCCAAGACAACTGGCGTTGGGGTCAGTCTTACAATGTGCCGTTGGATGAAATGATGCAGATTTTCGACTACGCCATCGACAATGGTTACACCATCGCTTGGGGTTCCGACGTTTCCGAACCCGGTTTCCGCAACAACATCAAGAACGGTTTCTGTGTGCTTCCCGACCTCGAGGCTAAAGCTCAGGTTGGCAGCGACATGGCTCACTGGACCGGTCTGACCACCACCGAGCGTAACAAAGAGTCCCAGACCAAGCCCACGCCGCAACGCTGGGTCACCCAAGCCGAGCGTCAAGCCGCTTACGACAACTGGGAGACCACCGACGACCACGGCATGTTGATCTACGGTAAGGCTACCGACCAAATGGGCAACGAGTACTACATGGTGAAGAATTCTTGGGGCAAATACGGAAAATATGACGGTATGTTCTATGTCTCTAAAGCATTCGCCCGCTACAAAACCATGAACATCCTCGTCCACAAGGATGGTATCCCGAAAGACATCAAGAAGAAATTGGGTATTAAATAGGGAACAACTTCAAGAGTCTTAATAACAAGAAGGTGTGTCGAACTCACGTTTGACACACTTTTCTTTTTATATGGCAAAAAACAGCGCGAAATCAACATAATAATACAAGATTTCACTTTTCTATCTGTAGAGCTGACAAAAAAAATCACAGATGCCTTCACATTCTAAAAAATTTTGTTATTTTTGCGTTTCGGTTGCAAACACTTTGAAAAAACTGGCATGATAAAGGACTTTTCATCATTTGGTGCGGCATATCGGGACTTCAAGGTCAGGGAAGGGGTTTATGTCCCTGAACCGCCGGAAGAGTTCTCAGGAGACAATCCATTCACGAGGATGGCGCCCATACGCGGGGAACTCAAGGACATCAAGTTTGACGAAACCTATCCATATCTTGACAAATCCCTGAAATTCAAGATTTGGCATTTCCTCATCTACCTTACCCTTTGGATTGCTGCATTCCCTTTGAACCGAATCCGTTTCGGGATTAAGATTGAAGGCCGCGAGAAAATCCGCCGGAATCGAAAACTCTTTGCCAATGGTGTCATGACTGTTTGCAATCACGTTCATCGGTGGGATATGATCTGCGTATTGCAGGCGATGCGTTACCGGAAGGCTTGGATTCCCATGTACGCCCAGCCTTTCCGTGGCAAAGACGGTTTCCTGATGAAAAACATAGGGGGAATTGCCATCCCTGAAGACCGCAGTGGACTAAGGGCGTTTGACAAGGCGTTGAATGAGCTGCATGACAGGAAACAATGGATACATATATTCCCTGAAAGCTGCAGCTGGAAATTCTACGCCCCGCTCAGACCCTTCAAAATAGGCGCTTTCAACATGGCCTATCGTTTTTCGCTCCCCATTGTTCCCATGATGCTCTCATTCAGACCCCGCACAGGGTGGCGCAAACTCTTCGGCAATGGCGAGCCGCTGCTTACCATCCATGTGGGTGACCCGATTATTCCTGACCTCAACACACCACGGAAAGAGGAAGCGGCACGAATGCGCGACATCGCTCACAAAGCTATGCTTGACATGGCCGGTATTGTTTCTAACCCATGGCCATCCAGTATTGATTGAAAATCCCCATCATTATGAATGCAATAATTGACCCCGTACCCGTTGAGCTGCTCAAAGCGGAACTCACCAAATCCAAGAAATTGGAAGACACAAACAAAGGACATAACGAACTTTACATTGTCACCTGGCAGGATTCTCCCAATGTTGTCACGGAGATAGGCAGGCTGCGTGAGCTGGCTTTTCGAGAAGCCGGTGGTTCTACAGGCAATGCCGTGGATCTTGACGAATATGACAAGATGGAGAAACCCTATAAACAGCTGATTGTCTGGGATCCTGATAACGAGGCAATTATAGGTGGCTATCGCTTCCTTTTCGGTTCGGATGCGATGTTCGACGAAAATGGTCAGCCGATTCTGGCAAGCTCCCACCAGTTCCGCTTTTCCCAGAAGTTCATCGACGAATACCTTCCGCATGTCATAGAACTGGGACGTAATTTCGTAGCTCCCGAATATCAGAGCTCCAAGGGCGGCGCCAAATCCATATTTGCCTTCGACAACTTGTGGGACGGCCTTGTGGCCATTATCATGAAGCACCCGGACTTGCTCTATTTCTTTGGAAAAATCACCATATATCCTTCATACGACTATATTACCAAAGATTTGATATACCATTTTTTATGGAAGCATTATGGCGACAAGGATGAACTGGTACGCCCATGGGACGACCAGATGATAAAGCCCGGTTCCGATCCCGAATTGATGAATCTGGTGGTAAACAAGGATGACCTGTTGGAAGACTACAAATTGCTTAAAGGTGCTGCCAGAATGAGAGGGGTGAACGTTCCGCCAAATGTGACGGCGTATATCTCCATTACCTCCGAGATGCTCATGTTCGGCACGGCAGTGAACCACTTGATGCACAACATCGAGGACACAGCGGTGTTGATTCCGTTCGATGAAATCTACCATGACAAAAAGAGCCGCCATATAGGAGCATATCTTCGGTTCTCCGACTCAAAAAGGCGCAGAAAAGAGTCTCCAGACACCCCTAAAACGGAAAATGAAATGATTGAAGAGTGGCTGATTAAGCGAAACCGAAAGGTGCGGCGTATGCTTAAGAAAATCGGCCGGTCGATTTAGGTTGTGGAAATCTTAAAATGAGTATCTTTGCGCTTTCAAAAATTCTGATGTTATTATGAGCAATCCCCTTTTCAACATCCAATATGGCCTGTTCGTCATCACCACGTGTGACGGCGGCCGCGACAACGGCTGTATCAGCAACACCATCGCGCAGGTGGCTATGCAACCCGACCGCATCTCCGTGGCCCTCAACAAGGGCAATCTGACCACCGAACTCATTCAGCGTTCGCGCCGGTTCACCGCTTCCATCATCAGTGAGGCCGCCGACTTCGAGCTGTTCAAGCATTTTGGCTTCCAGAGCGGTCGCGAGGTCGATAAGTTCGCCGACTTCAAGGATTGCCGCCGTGTCGCGAACGGCACTATGGCCGTCACCCGCGGCACCAACGCCTACATCTCCGTCGAGGTGGAGCAGGTCGTCGATCTCGGTTCGCACGTCCTCTTCATCGGGCCCGTCGCAGAAGCGAAAGTGCTCAACGAGGTACCTTCCGCCACGTATAGCTACTACATGGAGCACATCAAGCCGAAGCCGCAACCTGTGGGGCAGACCGCCGAGGGCAAGACCGTCTGGCGCTGTGTCATCTGCGGCTACGAGTATGTAGGCGATGAACTTCCGGAGGACTTCATCTGTCCCATCTGCAAACATCCCGCTTCGGATTTCGAGAAGGTTGTTGTGGAAGCCAATGCGCCCGCGAGTGCAAGCAAGTATGCCGGCACGCGCACGGAGAAGAACTTGGAGGCCGCTTTTGCCGGCGAGAGCATGGCCCGCAACAAATACACCTACTACGCCTCCGTGGCCCAGCGGAACGGCTACGAGCAAATTGCCGCCCTCTTCCTGAAGACTGCCGACAACGAGCGCGAACACGCCAAGCTCTGGTTCAACCATCTGGGCGGCGTGGGCACGACCGCCGAAAACCTGCTGCACGCCGCCGAAGGCGAGAACTACGAGTGGACGGACATGTATGACAAGTTCGCCCGCGAAGCCGACGAGGAGGGATTCCACGAGCTGGCCGAGCAGTTCCGGGCCGTCGCGGCCATCGAGAAGCACCACGAGGAACGCTACCGTGCCCTGTTGCACAACGTGGAGGCCGCCGAGGTCTTCCGCAAGAGCGGTGTCAGCATCTGGGAGTGCCGCAACTGCGGTCACATCGTCATCGGCACTGAAGCCCCCAAGGTCTGCCCCGTCTGTTTCTACGCCCAGGGCTGGTTCGAGATCAACGCGGAGAACTACTAACCATAGTAAAATGCTCAAAAGGCATGAAAAAAAAGACCCTCCTTGTCCTCATCACCTTATTGTTGGCCGTCAGCGTGCAAGCGCAGCAGCACGACCGGTTAGGGGAGCTTGACGTGGGGTGCCGCAACGAGATCAATGACACCCTGCAAAGCGGGGATTTGATATTCCTGAACAACAACCGCTCGGACATGGAGAAAGCCATCACAGCGAGCACGGGTGAATATTCGCACGTGGCTTTGGTGGAACGCGACAGCGCTGACGACGTGTGGGTTATCGAAGCCTCGCCAAAGTACGGCGTGCAGCGAATACCCTACAACCAATTCGAAAGGGAAAACAATCTCGGATTCTTCCGAGGAAATATCGACATCTACCGTTTCACCGTACCTTTCGACACCGCTGCAGTCATCGCCCGTGCCAAGAAACTTGTCGGGAAGCCCTACGACAACGCCTTTCTGCCCGACAACGATGCCTACTACTGTTCGGAGCTCATCCAGGTGGCTTTTGGCGACATTTTCCCGACGAAGCCAATGAACTGGCGCGATGATGAAGGAAATTTGCCCGAATATTGGATCAAGCATTTCGAAGAACTCGGGGCACCCGTCCCTGAAGGCGTTCCCGGCACCAACCCTACAGACATGAGCCGGTCGCCGCTATTGAAAATGTTGAAATAGCAAAGAATTTACCCCTTGGGCTGCAAACTCCGCCTGTACTCGCTCGGCGACTGACCGAGATGCTTGGTGCAGTAGCGGCTGAAGTAGCTCAACGATGTGAAGTTCATGCGGTCGGCTATCTGCGTGAGCGAGAGACGTTCATCATCAAGATATTTCTTCAGGATGGGTACCGTGTGGCGGTCGATGAAACTGCTGACGCTGTGGCCGGTGACGCGCTTGACCGTGGCGGAGAGATATTTCGGCGACACATGTAGCCGCTCAGCGTAGTAGCTCACCTCGCGCTCGGTGCGGCTGATGCCCGTGGAGAGCAAATCCATCAGTTGCTTGACGATATAGGCCGTACGGTCGCTGTGGGTGTCGGTGGCCTCGCGCCGTGCGTGAAGCTCGAAGATGTCGTATATCATCGTTAGACAGAGATTACCCATCATCTCGCGGTAGAAGAGCAGGTGGCGGTCGTTGAGGCGGTCGCGCAGGCGGTGGAGATCCTCCAGCAAGATTTCCGCCTGACGGTCATCGACCTTGATGACGGGGTTCTGGTTAAGGCTGATGCTGCCCCCGATGCTGTAGTTGTTCGACGGCAGCAGTCCGCCAAGGAACTTGTTGTCAGCAGCGAACCCCTCGACCTGCATCCCCGGTGCGGCGGCGAGGTTCTTGGCACGGGTGGGGTTTGGCATCACCACCAGGTCGTTTTTCACGATGTGGTAGCATTTCTCGTTGAACACGAAACTCCCTTCGCCAGCTATGCAGAGCAGGTGCATGCAGGTGTGGCTCAGTTCCGGCGCGTTCATGCCGAGGAAATCGGTGGAATAGAGGAAATCAATTTTCATAACGCGAATAACATTATACTTTAATATGAATTATCGTAAATCTCACGTGAATTATCGTGAATTATCATAAATTATTCACGAATTACAATGAATTAATTGATGATTCATTCGTGGTCTATTCGTGGTCTATTCGTGATTCATTCGTGATACATTCGTGGTAATTCAAGTTAAGATAAAAACGCAAAACTTTTGTGCTTATTGTGAAAGTTTTGATGTTTTTTGTGAAACTTGCGCAACGCAAAAGGATGTATTTTTGCCTCGTCAAATTGGCAAGGATTATAAGAATAATATAAAACAAAGAAAACCAATACGTTATGCAAGAATTTATCGTTGATCCGAGACAAAGCACGCCCGAGGAATTGGCAGAAGGGATGCGTCAGGCGCAGACCTTGTTCAAACTGAACCACACGATGCCCTACACCGAAGAGTACAACGCCCTCGCCGGAGAGCTGTTCGGCCATGATGTGTTTGCCGACGGCGGATTCGTGATGCCCGGTCTGACAGGTGTCTGTTTCGACCACGTGAAGCTGGGCCGCGGTGTGAAAATCATGAACAACTGCCTGATGATGGCCCGGGGCGGCATCACCATCGACGACAACGCGATGGTCGCCGCCAACGCGCAGCTCATCAGCAACAACCACGACCTCCACGACAGGATGCTACTCACCTGCAAGCCCGTCCACATCGGCAAGAACGTCTGGGTCGGGGCGGGTGCCACCATCCTGCCCGGCGTGACCGTCGGCGACAACGCCGTGGTGGCCGCCGGTGCCGTGGTAACCAAGGACGTGGCCCCGAACACCATTGTGGGAGGGAATCCGGCGAAGCTGATCAGGGTGATTAGTGAATAGTGAATAGTGATTTGTGAATTTAAGAATATGGAGTATATTAAATTATCGAATGGGGTTGAGATGCCCCAATTAGGCTATGGCGTTTATCAAGTGACATCTGAAGAGTGTGAACGTTGCGTGAGCGATGCCCTGAGCGTGGGTTATCGGATGATAGATACAGCTCAGGCATACGCCAACGAAGAGGGTGTGGGAAGTGCGGTGAAGAAAAGCGGCATCGCCCGAGACGAGGTCTTCATCGTGTCGAAGATCTGGATTTCGAACTATGGTTACGAGAAGGCAAAGGCCTCTATCGACGAGAGCTTGCGCAAACTGCAGACGGAGTACATTGACCTGATGCTGCTGCACCAGCCCTTCTGCGACCGCTACGGTGCCTACCGCGCATTGGAGGAAGCCTACCGTGAGGGCAAGTTGCGTGCCATCGGTGTGAGCAACTTCTATCCCGACCACCTTATTGACTTAGCTTCGAACGTGGAGGTGAAGCCGATGGTCAACCAAGTGGAAACGCACGTGTTTGACCAGCAGGTGGAGGCCAAAAAGTATATGGACGAACTTGACTGCCGCATTATGTCGTGGGGACCGTTGGCCGAGGGTCGCAACGGCTTCTTTACCAACGAATTGCTTGGCGAGATTGGCAAGAAGTACGGGAAGAGCATTCCGCAGGTGGCTTTGCGCTGGCTGCTGCAGCGCGGGGTCATCATCATCCCGAAGTCAACACACAAGGAACGAATGACCGAGAATCTCAACATCTTCGACTTCGAGCTCGCTGCCGACGACATGGCTCAAATTGCAACGCTTGACACGGGCAAGAGCCTCTTCTTCGACCACCACGACGGCGAGGTGACCAAGATGTTCATGGGATGGAGAGGATTGGTATAAGTACAACAAAAACAGGGAAACATGAAAATCAAGAACATCATCATCGCAGTCTTCGCCATGGTTTTAGCCAGCGGCTGCAACGGACAAAACAATAACAATAATGCGGTAGAGACGTTTCAGGAAACGTCTCTACAGAACGAGCAAAAATCAAATACCGAAAATATGAAAAAAAACATCGTTATCTTCTTCTCCCACGCGGGCGACAACTACAGCGTGGGCAACATCGAGGTCGGCAACACCAAGATCGTGGCCGACTACATCAGCGAGATCACGGGCGCTGACCAGTTCGAGATCGTCACCCACAAATACGACGGCATGGCCTACACGCCGCTCATCGAGTTGGCCAAGGAGGAGGCCCGCAAAGGCGAGCTGCCGCCCTACGAAGGCACCGTTCCCGACCTCAGCCAGTACGACACCGTCTTCATTGGCGGTCCTGTGTGGTGGGGCACCTACCCGCAGGTGATGTTCACGCTGTTCAAGGACATTAATCTCGACGGCAAGACCGTCATCCCCTTCACCACTCACGAGGGCAGCGGCTTGGCCTCCTGCGCCAAAGACGTGCGGAAAGCCTTCCCGAAGGCCAATGTCACGGGCGAGTTCAGCATCTACGGTCACGAAGTGCGCAGCGGCAAGGCCAAGGTGGAGAAATGGCTGAAGTCAATTAGGAATTAGCCATTAGAAATTTAAAAATATGGAATATATCAGATTATCGAACGGAGTGGAGATGCCGGTTTTGGGCTACGGCGTGTTTTTGGTGAGCCCCGAAGAGTGTGAACGTTGTGTGAGCGATGCACTGAGCGTCGGCTACCGGCTGATTGACACGGCGCAGGCCTACGCCAACGAAGAGGGCGTGGGCAACGCCTGGCGCAAGAGCGGTCTCAAGCGCGAAGAACTGTTCCTCGTCACGAAAGTGTGGATCGCAAATGCCGGCGAGGAGAAGGCGGCGAAGAGCATCGACGAGAGCCTGCGCAAGCTGCAGACGGACTACATCGACCTGCTGCTCATCCACCAGGCCTACGGCGACGTGTTCGGCTCCTGGCGGGCAATGGAGAAAGCCTACCGCGACGGCAAGGTGCGCGCCATAGGAGTGAGCAACTTCCAGTCGGGCCGTTTCTTCGACTTCGCCCACTATGTGGATGTAAAGCCGATGGTGAACCAGCTGCAATGCAACACCCTCATACAGCAGACAGCCATCGAGCCGATACTTGCAGAATTCGGCACACGTATGATGGCTTGGGGACCGCTTGGCGGACAAGGGGTCGAAGGCATCGTGAAGAGTGAAGAGCTTGCCGCCATAGGTGCCAAGTATGGCAAAAGTGCCGCTCAGGTGGCCCTCCGGTGGCTGACCCAGCGTGGTGTTGTGGCCATCCCGAAATCCACCCACAAGGAGCGTATGCAGCAGAACCTCGACCTCTTCGACTTCACGCTGAGCGACGACGACATGGCCCGGATTGCCACAATGAACCAGCACGATACAGGCACCGTCAACTTCGGCGACCCGCAGTTCGTGAAGTATCTCATCGAGAATTACGGGTAAAATTGATGACTATCCTGTCGAGCCAGGCTTCGCTCCCGAGGTGGGCAGCGACACCTACAAGAAGTTTGTGGCAGCAAAGGTCCCTATGCTGTTCCTCTTCGGCGACTACATCGAGAACGGCCCCGAAGACATCCAATCTACAGTGTTCTGGCAGACGGTGCTGAACCAGTGCCGCGACTTCGCCAAGCAATAAGCCAGATCATGGTCGTCAGGCAGATTAACGGGTTCTGTCTGTTGGACGAACCAAAAAGTGAATAAATAGAACCCGCCATACATATCAATGATGAACTATGTGGAATTTCCCGACCGCAAAGGATCGGACAAGAACGAATCGACAAAAGAAAAGAAAAACAGCTCGGCAAAAATGCCACAGGGCGGCGGCTCGTGGATGTGGGGGCTTGTATGCGTGGTCTGCCTGCTACTGTTGCTAAACTACTTCATCACCCCCTTGGCGACAAGCCACAGCGTCGAGAACACCGACTATGGCACCTTCGTCACCACCGTGGAGTCGGGCAAGGTGAAGCAGGTGGTGATCCAAGAAAACCAGATCTATTACACCACTGCCGACAAGACCTATCGCACCGGAGCCGTCGATGACCCCGGTCTGGTGGACCGTTTGCTCGATGCCTCCAGTCCCAACGACAGCGGCAAGATCGAATTCGTGCAGAAAGTGCAGAGCCAGCAGTCGCCCATTGTGCAGTTCCTGCTATGGTGGATTCTGCCCGGTCTGTTGTTCTACCTGATGTTCCGTGCCATGTCGCGTCGTATTGGCAAAGGCAACGGCGGAATGGGTATGGGTATGGGCAATTTCATGTCGTTCGGACAGAGCGGTGCCAAAGTCTATGCCGACACTGACGTCAAGACACGCTTTGCCGACGTGGCCGGACAGGACGAGGCCAAGGCCTCGCTGCAAGAGATGGTCGATTTCCTGCACGACCCGAAGAAATACACCGCCCTGGGCGCAAAACTGCCCAAGGGCGCTCTGCTTGTGGGTCCTCCAGGTACCGGTAAAACGCTCATAGCCCGCGCCGTGGCTGGCGAGGCCGGCGTGCCGTTCTTCTCGATGTCGGGCTCCGAATTTGTGCAGATGTTCGTCGGCATGGGAGCCGCCAAGGTGCGCGACCTCTTCAGCGAAGCGGCCAAGAAAGCCCCATGCATCGTCTTCATCGACGAAATCGATGCCATCGGCAAGAGTCGCGAAGGCCAGTTCGGCAACAACGACGAACGCGAGCAGACCCTCAACCAGTTGCTGACCGAGATGGACGGTTTCGAGGGCGACAAGGGTGTCATCATCCTCGCCGCCACCAACCGTCCCGACAGCCTCGACAAGGCCCTGCTGCGCCCTGGTCGCTTTGACCGCCGCATCCAGATGGAACTGCCCGACCTCGAAGGACGCAAAGCTATCATACAGGTGCACCTGAACCACGTGAAACACGATGCCATCGACCTCGACGTGGTGGGTCGCGCAACGGCAGGCTCGTCGGGTGCCGACCTGGCCAACATCGTCAACGAAGCTGCCCTGCGTGCCGTAAGGCAAGGGCGTCCGACAGTGACCACTGCCGACATCGAAGAAAGCGTCGAGACTGTTATGGCCGGCGAACAGCGCCGCAACGCAGTCATCTCGCCCGAAGAAAAACGCATCATAGCCTACCACGAGGTGGGTCACGCCATGGTGGCAGCGGCACAGAGCAACTCGGCTCCGGTGCACAAGATCACCATCGTGCCCCGCACGTCGGGTGCTTTGGGCTATACGATGCAGGTTGACGAGGGTGAGCATTTCCTCTACAGCCGCCAGTACCTGCTCAACAAGCTGGCCACCCTCACCGGTGGTCGCGTGGCCGAAGAGCTCATCTGCCACACCTGCACCACAGGCGCCAGCAACGACATCGAGCAGGCCACCAATCTGGCACGCGCCATGGTGACCCGCTATGGGATGAGCGACCGCTATGGGATGATGGCTCTCGAAACGCGCGGCAACACCTATCTTGGCGGCGGTTCGAATATAGCCTGCAGCGACCAGACGGCCGCCGACATCGACAGCGAGGTGCAGCGTATGATTGCTGAAGCCAAAGACAAAGCCTCGCGGATTATCGCCTCCCGAATGGACAAGATGCACGCCGTGGCCGACTACCTGCTTGAGAAAGAGACCATCACCGGTGAAGAGTTTATGGCTATCCTCGAAGAGAAATAATGGAGCGAGCAATGTTTCGAAAGTGCAGTTGGCTGTCATAAACCCTCGCGGCCTACTTCAGCTGGAGCGGCAACACCGGGGCGGCGGCGAAACACATCGTCAAGGCAACGCCCAAAAGCGCCCACCGCAATGGCATCTGCATCGTCACCAAGGAGATGGGCGGCCAAGGCATGGACAAGAAACAAGGCCAGATCGACAAGTGGCTGAAGGAAATTGGATATTGAAGACCTTTGAAATGAACAAATTAATTGGATTTAGATATGGAATACACAACATTAAACAATGGAGTGAAAATGCCGATGGTTGGGTTCGGCGTTTTTCAAGTGAATGACCAGAAACAGTGCCAGATGGCTGTTGAAAATGCTATTGAAGCGGGTTATCGCAGCATCGACACGGCAGCTTCATACATGAATGAGGAAGCCGTTGGAGCCGCTATCCGCAACAGCAGTATAAAGCGTGATGAGTTATTTGTCACCACGAAATTATGGGTTCAAGACCACGAGTATGATGATACTCTACGAGCCTTCGACACTTCCATGGCAAAATTAGGTTTGGATTATCTTGACCTGTGGCTGATTCACAAACCCTATGGCAACTACTACGCAGCATGGCGCGCGATGGAACGGCTCTACAAAGAAGGTCGCATCCGAGCCATTGGTGTAACAAGTTTCTCCAACGACCGCCTTATTGACCTTGTGCTACATAACGAGGTCCGTCCTGCCGTCAACCAGATTGAGACCCACCCGTTCTTCATACAGGAAGCAGCCAACCAATTCATGAAAAAAGAAAACATTCAACACGAAGCTTGGGCACCATTCGCCGAGGGACACAACGACATCTTCCACAATCCTGTCATTGCTGAGATAGCTCAAAAGTATGGCAAAACTATTGGACAAGTCATCTTACGATGGCATTTGCAGCGTGGTGTGGTGGTCATCCCCAAGACCGTTCATAAGGAGCGTATGTTAGAAAACATCAGCGTCTTCGACTTCACTCTGACCAACGAGGAAATCACACGGATTTCATCACTTGATCTTGGACATAGCGTAGCATACGATGACCAAGACCCAGAAAACACACGCTGGATTGGTACTATGAAAATTCACGACTAATCCTCTTGTTTCAAAACAACAAAAATGAAGAAAGTAGCAGTTCCAAACTATGGTAGATGCACCTTTCCGAAGACACTCTGCACTTTAATCATCATAACCCTCACCATGACTATGCAATCCCAAACCGACGACCGACAGCAAATTCGTCAGCTCTACGAGACCATGTACCAGGCCATGGTGGCCAAGGACACGGCGACCCTCAACCGTGTCTATGCCGACGAAATGGTGCTCATCCATATAACCGATATGCGCCAGTCGAAAAAGGAGTACCTCGACGCCATCGCCGACGGCACGCTCAACTACTACACGGCGGTGCACGAGCAGATGGAGGTCACCGTGGAGGGCGACCGTGCCGCGCTGACCGGGAGAAGCCGCGTGACGGCAGCGGTGTTCGGCGGGGGACGCCACACCTGGCCACTGCAGCTCCGTTTCCGGCTCGTGAAGCGCGACGGGCAGTGGCTGTTCACGGAGGCGAGGGCGAGTACATATTGAATAATGCAAAAGCAGTGGAAAAGTATGAAAAACTATCCCGCAGCTGTCTTTGCGTCGGCTGTCACTGCGCGGGTTAGTATTACAATATCGCAAATTAAAACGAAAAGATTATGATATTCGACAGAAACGAAAAGAAACAGGTAGTGGCACTGTTGGGTGCCGGCAGCATGGGAACCGCCATCGTGCGCCGTATCGGCGCGGGCAAGAAAATCCTGTTAGGCGACATCTGCGAGGAAACGCTGAAACGCGTCGGAGAGGATTTCAGCCGCTGCGGATACGATGTGGAGACGTTGGTAGTAAACGCTTTGCAGAAGGAAAGCATCGAGGCTTTTGCTCGGAAGGCAGCCGAACTGGGCCCCGTGATGTATTTCATTGACACGGCCGGAGCATCACCCAACCAAGCCAGTCCGGAGCACATCGTCAACCTTGACATGGTAGGCACGGGCTATGCCGTGGATGCCTTCGGGGAGGTGATGGCCGAGGGCGGCGCAGGACTCCTCATCAGCAGTCAGGCGGCCTATATGTACCCGATTCCCAACGACATAGAATTGCAATTGGTGAACACCCCGACGGAAGAGCTGAAAAACGTGAAATTCATCCAGGAGGTGGCCATGCAGAACAGCGGTTTCGCCTATATGATTGCCAAGCGGATGAACCATCTGCAGGCGCAGCGGGCGGCGGCCACTACTTGGCGCAAACGTCGTGCACGCATCAATTCCATTTCACCGGGCGTCATCGTCACCCCGTTGGCTTATGATGAATTCCGTGCCAGCGGAGAAGGCTATCAGGCGATGATTGACGCTTCCGCTGCCCAGCGCACAGGTACCAGTGACGAGATTGCCGAGGCCGCCGCTTTCCTGTTGGGAGAGCACGCCAAGTTCATCACCGGCACCGACCTGCTCATCGACGGCGGTGTGATTGCGAGCATCCGTACAGGCGAATTCAAACTTTGGCAATAAAAACAACGAATTATGAACATCAAAAACATCCTCGTCGCGGTCCTCGCCATGGCTCTGGCCGCTGGCTGCAACAGAGAAAACATTAATGCGCAAAATATGGAAGACAAACTGTATGTGACCATCGGGACGACAACGTGCGCCGTCACGATGGAGGAGAATGTCGGGACGCAGGCGCTGGTGGCCGCCCTCAAGACGGGCAACATCACCTATACGGCCGATGACTACGGCAATTTCGAGAAGGTGGGCCCTGTCGGGCAGTCTTTCCCTACGGCGGACCGTCAAACCACCACTTCGTCCGGCGACCTTGTGCTGTATGGAGGCGACAACATCTGCATCTTCTACGGCAGCAACACCTGGAGTTATACGCGCATCGGCAAATTCGACAATCTGTCGGCTGACGAGGTGCGCCGGTTTGTCAAGGCCGGGCAGGGCAAGGTGACCGTCACGCTCTCCCTGCAACCGATATACAAGAATCCAACAAAAAAAACATCCTTATGAAATACACCAAATTAGGAAACACGAACATTGAAGTCAGCCGCATCTGCGTCGGCTGCATGTCGTACGGGAAGCCCTCGGAGGACTTCCACCTGTGGACCCTCGGCCAGGAGGAGACCACCAAGATGATCAAGCACGCCCTCGACCTCGGGGTGAACTTCTTCGACACCGCCAACGGCTATTCGCACGGCACCAGCGAGGAGTTCTTGGGCAAAGCGCTGAAGGACCTCGGCGTCGCGCGCGACAAGGTGGTGCTCGCCTCGAAAGTCTATTTCAACGAGGGCAAGCTCTCCGCCGCAGCCATCCGTCGCGAGATTGACGGCACGCTGCAACGTCTGGGCACCGACTATCTCGATCTCTACCAGATCCACCGTTTCGACTACGGCACGCCCATCGAGGAGACGATGCAAGCGCTGCACGAGTTGGTGCGGAGCGGCAAAGTGCGGGCCATCGGTGCCTCGGCGATGTATGGCTACCAGTTCCACAACATGCAGATCTGCGCCGAGCGCAACGGTTGGACGCTGTTCTCCACGCTGCAGAACCACTACAACCTCCTCTACCGCGAGGACGAGCGTGAGCTGATTCCCGTGGCGAAACAGTACGGCGTGTCGCTCATCCCTTACTCTCCTCTCGCCAGCGGACACCTCACCCGCAAGGAGTGGAACAGCGCGTCCAAGCGCAACGAGACCGACAAGGTGATGCACAGCAAATACGACCACGCCATGGGGAACGACATGCAGATTGTCGCCCGTGTGGCGGAGGTGGCGGAGCGTCTCGGCGTGACGATGACGGAAGTGGCGTTGGCCTGGCTGCTGAAGCGGGGTGTCGCCGCGCCCATCGTGGGAGCCACGAAAGTGCCGCACTTCAACGACGCGGTCCGCGCCTTGGATCTCGACCTCAGCGACGAAGACGCAACCTACCTCGAAGAGCCCTACAAGGCGCACGAAGTGGTGGGAGCGCTGTGAGCCTTCGGCTGTTGGTTAGCCTTCGGCTGTTGATTAGCTTCGCTGTTGGTTAGCCTTCGGCTGTTGGTTAGCTTCGCTGTTGGTTAGCCTACGGCTGTTAGTTACTTCGTGTTAACACGAAATAACCAACATAAAATGCTGATAAGAATTGCTGTTTGAACAATAGTGCATTTAAGAGCAAAAAATTATTTTTGGCTATATCTAATAATTTTTATACCTTTGTAGCCAAAAATAATTAGACTGCTTTTCATGCAAATAATTGGTAGAGAGAAAGAAATAAAAGAACTACAAAGATTGAAAGAGTCGAACCAGGCGGAGTTTGTTGCGATATATGGTCGCCGGCGTGTGGGCAAAACTTGGCTGGTGAGGAGTTACTTTCAAGACCAATTCACTTTTTATACCACTGGCATAGCCCGTGGTAACAGAAAGGAACAGCTTCAAAATTTCTACAAATCAATATGTTCCTATAGCAAATCGGCTCTTCAGCAGCCCAAGGACTGGTACGAGGCTTTTGATTTGCTCAAAGGTGTGATTAAACGTTCCCGACAACGCAGAAAAGTGGTGTTTCTGGACGAATTGCCATGGATGGACACTCAGAAGTCGGAATTTTTGAAAGCAATTGATTTGTTTTGGAACAGTTGGGGAAACATGCAGCAAAATTTGCTGTTTGTGGTATGTGGCAGCGCGGCCTCTTGGATGGTGAAGAACATTATCCGCAATAAAGGTGGCCTGCACAACCGTCTGACGTGCCATTTGCACCTTGAGCCGTTCACCCTTGCGGAGACCAAGGCTTACCTTCATTCCCAAGGAGTGCGTTGGACTGACGATTTGATTGCGGAATGTTACATGGTGATGGGTGGCATACCCTATTATCTGCACCTGTTGGACCGTTCCATGAGTCTTGCACAAAACATTGACAGGCTGTTCTTTGCGCCTAATGCATTGCTTAAAGACGAGTTTGACACTTTGTACAAGTCGTTGTTCAATAAATCGGAGGATTACGTGAAAATAATCGCTGCCTTGAGCAAACGCCGCAGTGGTTACACACGCGAAGAGATTGTAAAAGCTACCGGTTTGGCCAACGGCGGTGGCCTGACACGAAAACTGGACGAATTGGAACAGTGCAGCTTTATCCGTCGTTACAATCCTGCCAAAGGGAGAACATCAATATACCAACTCATTGATTTCTACAGCCTTTTCTACTTCCAGTTTTTGAACGGATCACAACATTTCGACCGAGATGCCTGGCTGCACCTCCAAGCCACTCCGCGCCATAACACCTGGCTCGGACTAAGCTTTGAAAGGCTCTGTTTCGCCCATATCTATGCGATCCAAAAAGCACTCGGTATCACAGGAATCGCAACCAAAACTTTTCCCATGCAAACATCTAATGCACAAATGGATATGGTGATTCTACGTGCGGATAAGGTAACTACCTTGTGCGAAATGAAATACACGAACAATCCTTACGCCATCACAAAACAAGAAGCGGATAAACTCCGTCATCGTGCCGCGGAGTTGAGCCAATGTTTCCACACGCAGAAACAGATACTTATAACACTCGTTTCAAATCAAGCACCAAAGAAAAATATTTATTACAACAGTCTAATAACAAACAATATAACTCTTTCTGATTTGTTTTTTGAATAAATTATTTTTGGCTATAACGGATGTTTTTTATGCTCTTATAGCCAAAAATGAACTGACAAATCTTAATACCTACAAAAGTTCAACATCAATAACACCTGTATAACTCAAAAGTAATGCCAAAAATGATATTGTTAGAGTGTGAATTAGAAGTATATTCACGACAAAATAGAGGAACTATCAAGCGTGGATTTGCAAAACAAACTGTGGTTAAATCGGAACAATAACACAGGGCGTATTTTTTCGTATACAGAATTGATGTGTACTTTATATGACGATTGTTTTTTAGAACTCGTCATAAGAAAAGCCATGGAGAAATATGGATATCCAGTGATGCTTTAAACGGATTATACAAATTAAACTCTTTGCTCAATAACTATGAAGAACCATGTACTAATGGTTATATTGATGACGAACTAGTAATCAAAGATTCCAATTGGCAAGTGATAGTTAAGCAGGCGCAAACAGTTCTTGCCAATTGGAATCAAATTCAACCTCTATTGGCGCAATTTTAAGTTAGCCTTCGGCTGTTGATTAGCTTCGCTGTTGGTGAGCTTCGCTGTCGGTTAGCCTTCGGCTGTTAATTACTTTGTGTTAACATGAAATAATTAACATGAAATAATTAACATGAAATAATTAACATGAAATAATTAACATGAAATAATTAACACGAAATAATTAACACGAAGTAATTAACACGAAGTGATCAGCCTTTCTGTTTCATTCAAGAAAAGTAGTGTTTTTGAAGTATTCTTTGTCTTAATCGAGTACCAGGCTGGGGGCGCTGTAGGCGCGGGCGGCGAGCTCCTGGTTGAGCATATAGAGGCTGCGGGGGTCGCTGCCGAAGAGCTCCATCTTCGAGATCATATCGCGGGCGTTGGTTTCCTCTTCGCCTTGCTCTTTGACGAACCAGTCGAGGAACTGCATGGTGCGGAAATCCTTGACCTTGTTGGCGGCGTCATAGATGGTGTGGATCGAGGCGGTCACATACTCCTCGTGCTCCAGACCGGCCTTCAGCACGTCCATATCTTCCTTGAACACCTTGTCGGGTTTGGCGATGGCACCCAGCGTTACGGGGCAGTCGTTGTTCTGCATATAGCGGTAGAACAGCATTGCGTGGTCGCGCTCCTCCTGGGCCTGAATCATATACCAGTTAGCGAAACCGTTCAGACCGCGGCGCTCGAAATAGTTGGACATATCAAGATAGAGATAGGCGCTGTAAAGCTCCTTGTTGATTTGATCGTTAAGTAGATCGGATACTTTTTTGTTAAGCATAATTATTGTTTTTTTATAGATTTTGGTCGAAAAGACAGATTAAAGATGTTCCTGTTTTTCGGCTGCAAAAGTACGACTATTTTCTTATATCGCAAAAAAATATTTTGCAAAAGAATATGGCTGTCGGTTAGCTTCGCTGTTGATTAGCCTACGGCTGTTGGTAAGCTTCGCTGTTGATTAGCCTGCGGCTGTTGGTTAGCCTTCGGCTGTTAATGACTTCGTGTTAACATGAAAAAATCAACATGAAATAACCAACACGAAGTAATTAACACAAAGTGCCCAATACGAAGTAATCAGCCTTTCGTTTATTCAAGAAAAGTTGTATTTTTGCAGCGTCTTTTGAATAAAATGAGATAATGACCTACTTGGAGTTCAGGGAGCAGTGGCACGGGATGGGATGTTTCAACGTTTATCAGATCCGTGCGTGGGAGCCGGGATTCGACCGAAGCAACCTCACACGCTGGGTGAAGCGGGGCTATTTGTCGAAACTGCGGCAGGACTGGTATGCCTTCAGCGACCTGAAGGGCACTCCCGAGATGGCGCGTTATATTGCGCAGCGCATTTACACGCCGTCGTACATCAGCCTGCACTACGCCCTGTCGTTCTACGGCATCATTCCCGAGGCGGTGACCGACATCACATGCGTCACCTCCAACCGCACCACGGCCTACCATAACGACTTCGGCCGTTTCAGCTACCAGACCGTCAAGCCCGATCTTTTCTTCGGCTTCCGCCAGATGCCCGTTTCGCCGCAGGGCAGCTACCTGCTGGCTTTACCCGAGAAGGCCATCCTCGACCTGCTGTACCTTTACCCGCAATACAACACCGCCGAGACCTTGTTGGAGCTGCGCTTCGACGAATGGTGGATGCGGGAGGAACTGGACAAGGATCGACTGGCGGCTTACGCGACGCAAAGCGGCAACAAGTCGCTGCAAGAACGAATACAATTGTTGATGAAAACCTATACAGATGATTGATTTACAGTCCATATTGGCCTACTATCCGCCGCAACTTGCGACGAACGCCGCATTTCACAAGCACATCTTGAAGGAACACATTGAATTGTTGGCGCTGGAGCACCTTTCGCAATCGCCCTACGCGCCCAAATTGGTGTTCATCGGCGGGACCAACCTGCGCCTTGTCCTCGGATTAGACCGTTTCTCCGAGGATTTGGATTTCGATTGCAAGCGACTGACGGCTGACGAGTTTGTCTCGATGACCGATGCGCTGGTCGAGCACTTGCGGCTCAACGGTTTGCGCGTGGAGTTGCGCGACAAG
>JAFXTE010000021.1 GCA_017525245.1 Bacteroidales bacterium
GACTGAGGACTGAGGACTGAAGACTGAGGACTGAGGACTGAGGACTGAAGACTGAGGACTGAAGACTGAAGACGGAAGACTGAAGACGTGAGACGTATGACTATAACTATGGCTTGTATCTAAGTCTAAGTCTAAGTTTAAGTTTAAGTCTAAGTCTATAGGGATCAAGCCCCCTTCCCCCAAAGTCCTACGTCCAACGTCTCACGTCTCAAATCTACAGATTGTTCGTGAAGTCTTGATGCAGGTTCAGCTTCAGCACATCTTTCAGCGTGGAGGATTTCACGTTGATGGTGAACTGCCAGCCCTTGCGGTAGCCAAACGGGATCCAGTTGAAACTCATTTCCCAGCAGTGCATGTCGCGATAGAAGTCCAACGATGTGTACGACAGTGACTTCTGGACGAAATCGTAGCCGGTGGTGAATCCGATTCTCCACTTTTTGGTGACTTGCACGTCGCCGGCGACACCTAACGTATGCACCATGTTGAATTTGTAGGGTTTCAGCTCCTCGCCCGAGAAGAGTGGGCGATAATAGTCAAGGTTGTCGTTGATACCGTAGGTGAACGAGTAGTTGAAGGTCAGCGACCATGGCAGCCGGTTGCGCTGGCGCTCCTCGTCCTTGGACTTGAATGTGTTTTGGTCAATGCGGTAGTTGAGGGAAACGCTGTAGGAGCCGGAGGAGAAACGCAGGAGGCGGTGGTTGGCTTTCCATTCGGTGACGTTCACGCGGCGACCCTGCTCGTTGATGCTGTAAGGGTCGAATATGAAACTGTAGGTCAGATACAGTTGCTTGAAGAGGGTGCTGCGGCCTGACATGGTGAACAATGACCATTTCATGGAATCGGCAGCGAAGTCATAGTACATGGAGATGTTGAAGTTGTCGATAAGCGGAACTTTTTTCAGTCCCGTGATGGTGTCTTTTCGGGAACGGACCTTGATTTCCAGGTTGTTACCGAAGGATACTTGCGCACGTGCCTGCATGCGGTTGCTCCCGGGACCGAAGATGGAGTTGTCATAGTAATTGTACTCGACCAGGTCGCCGGTCATGGGGTTGACGTATGTGGCGGTATGTCGCCCGTTCAGCAGCGGTTGGAAGTTGAAACTCAGTGTCGGGGTGATGATGTGGCGGATGGCATTCAGACCGCCTTTCTTGAAGAGATACATCACGTAGATTTTCGTAGTCAGGTTCGAAGAAATCAGAAGGTCGTGTACGGCTCCGAACTTACGGTTGAAGTCCGTTTGCAGCATAGGGATGCTTTCTGTCGTGCTGTCCCACGTCATGTGGCGGGTGTAATGTTGTAGATACCACTTTTCTGTCAGTGTGATGGAGGTGTTCCAGTTGATGGTTTTGGCAATCTTGATGGGAATGGTAATGGGCACTGTGTGCATGATGCCGGTCTCGAAATGCTCCCAAGTGATGGGTTTGAGGAACAAAGAATCGAGGGTGTTGACCTGCCCGATAAGTTGCGATGACCATTTCATGGAGATGTTGTCATACCATTTCAGCTTACCCGCTTTGTTTTTCTTGCGGAACGGATAGAACTGGGCCACAGACATGTTGAGGTTGGGCAGTTTCATGTTGATGGTGTGGTTGCCAGTGTTTTGCGAGTAGGAGATGGTGGCGTCGAAGAAGAAAAAGTCGGCGGCCGAAGTGGAGAAGTTGACGGTGGAGGTGAACTGGTTTGAGAGGTAGTCGTTTGCAGTAGTCATGTTGTAGCGGGCGTAGTTGGCACTCTGGATGTCAATGTGCGCGTTGAAACGGGTCCGGGGATGCGATTTGACATCCTGCTTGTGGTCCCAATAGATTTTGTAGTTGTTCGTCTTCCTGAAATTGGCCGTGTCGATGCGGATGCCCGTGAGAGAGCGTGCGTAAGCCAATTCAACGACGCCGCTGCACATGTAACGGAACACATAGTTTGACTTGGCTTTGATAGCCCAGCTGCCACGGGTGTAGAGGTCGGCGGACAGCAGAAGGTCGATGTTGTCGTTGATGGCGAAGTAGAATCCGAGGTCTTTCAGGTAGAAACCCATGGAGCCGGACTGTCCGAAGGATGGCATCACCAAACCGGACTTATGGCGGGAATCTATCGGGAAGAAGGCGAACGGTAGCGCCAGCGGGGTGGGCACATTCGTGAAACTCAGGTATGCGGGCCCGATCAAGATCTTGTCGTGCTGGATGACCTTTGCCTTGGAGAAAGTGATTTCGTAATGCGGGTCGCCGAGCTCACAGGTGGTGTATTTCCCTCGTTTGATGTACGCGACATTGTCCCCGATCTTCTTGACCTGCTCCCCGTGGATGAAGCCGTCGTCCTGCGTGGTGATCACATGCGAGATTTTGCCCTTTTGGGTGTTGAAATTGTACATGATCTCCCTGGCGTTGTAGTGCGCTTCCGCTTGGGAAAAGACGGGGAAACCGTGCATGTTCCCGTTGGAGTCGGCCACCCCGCAGGCATACAACTCGTTGTGAATGAAGTCGATTTCGATATAGTCGGCGCGCAGCTCCATGTCTTCGTATTGCACCATGGCATCGCCGAACAGGTATGTGTAGCGGTTTTGCAGATCGTTCACCACCGAGTCGCGGGCACTGTATTTGACGATCGAGTTGATGGCGTTAGAGGAAATTATCTTGGAAGATTGGGGTGAATGTGTTGCCGAATCCGCAAGTGCAGGGTTGGGGATTCCGACAACGGTGGTGTCAGCCTTGGTTCGTGCAGGCCGCCGCGACTTAGGGTTTTGTGGCGTTGCTTGAAGATATAACACGCTGAAAATAAGGACCATAAGAGCCTTATGGAAATATGAAAAATTCGGTGTGTATAATTTTTTAATCAAAGGGAAAAACCTTAAGTCAATAATTATATTTTTGCACAAAAAAATCAGCAAAGATAATCAAAAAATTGCAATCCGATGAACTCGAAATTTTTTTTCTTATTATTCCTGTTGATAACTTTTCTGACATTTCCTGCGGCCGCCCAGAAAGACGGGAAAACGTTCAAGGTGGTGATTGATGCGGGACACGGCGGGAAAGATCCCGGATGTCTTGGCTCCTACACCAAAGAGAAGGATGTTGCCTTGAACATCGCCCTGAAAACAGGCAAGCTGATTAGCGACAATTGTCCTGGCGTTAAGGTGATATACACCCGCAACACCGATGTTTTCGTGGAACTCTACCGCCGCGCCAAGATCGCCAACGACAACCATGCCGACCTCTTCATCTCCTTCCACTGCAACGCCAGCGAAAACAAGTCGGCGCACGGCATCGACACTTGGGTGATGGGGCTTCACAAAAGCGAGGCTAACCTCGCCGTGGCCCGTGCCGAAAACTCCGCAATGTTGAAGGAAAAAGACTACGAAAAGAATTACGGCGGCTTCAATCCGAACTCTCCCGAGTCCGCTGTCATGTTCTCCCTCTATTCCGCGGCTTATCTTAACAATTCCATACTCTTGGCCGACAAGGTGCAGAAAAACCTGATCAACACCACGCATCTCCGCGACCGTGGTGTCAACCAGGCCGGATATTGGGTGCTTTGGGCCGTCTCTATGCCCAGCATCCTCATCGAGATGGGCTTCCTCACAAACCCCACTGAGGAGAAATTCCTCTCCGAAGAGAAAAACAAGGCTGACATCGCCAACGCTATCTATCGCGCTTTCGTTTCTTATTATTCTCAAGTGACAGGCAATAAAGTCGCCACTTCTGACGTTATAGTCTCTGATAATAGCCATCCAGAATCATCCAATAAATCTGAAGCAAATGATCACAACAATAATAATTCTTCTGATAATCAGTCGGATAAGGAAGTGGATGACCAAAAAGTCACAGTAGATAAATCGCCGGCAAACCCAGATGAAATCCGTTTCATGGTGCAGTTTATGGCCCTTCCGGATAAAATCTCCCTGAATGACAAGCGTTTCAACGGTCTTCCCAAAGTGAACCGCTACTATGAGGGCGGTTTGTGGAAATATACTTCGGGGAGCGAGGTTGACTTGCCGTCGGCGAAGAAAATCCTCGCAGAGGTGAAAAAGAAGTATCCGGACGCATTCGTCATCGCTTTCCACGGAGAGACCAAAATCCCCGTCTCCGAAGCCGTGAAACTCGCAAAGCCGTAATGTTGATGGAATGTGAATAAAATGGTTTCCATCGGAGAAAAAAAAATGGTATTTTTGCCGTTTGTAGAGTATTTAATCCGATGGACAAAAACAAACAGAAACCCTTTTCTGACAAAGAGATAAAAAGCATCAAAGTCGCGCTTTTTTTTATTGCGGCGGTGCTGATTTTCTATCTTGGATCCATTTTTCTGAAAGGAATCAACGTTTTCGGCAAGAAAAACTACTATTATGCCGTGTTTGAAAACGTGGGTGCTTTGCATGAAAGCACGAACGTGGCTTTAAACGGGTTTGACATAGGAAAAGTCACGGATATCAAGCTGCTGAGCTCCAATCCGGTGCGTATCTGCGCGGAAATTCTGATTACCGAGGATCTGGATATTCCCGAGGACTCGAAATTGGAAGTGGCACAGAAGGATGTTTTGGGCGGAATGATTGTGAACCTGCACTTGGGGCAATCTTCCAAGATGGCTCAACGCGGTGATACGCTCGGCTGTTACCTCGCCGGCGGTATGCTGGACGGAGTGGGCGATCTGGTGGCGCAACTTCAGAGTGTGGTCGCCTCGGTCGATACCATCGGGCAAAACCTCAAACTCGCGTTCCGTACGGAGGATTCTCTCAATGGTGGCACGATGATCAAGAACATGTTGGAGAATCTGGAGCACACCACCGCAGACCTTTCCAAACTGTTGGCGGACAACGGTGGCAAGGTGACCAATGTGGTCGTGCAACTCCAGACCCTCACGAAAACGCTCAGCGAGGCCAGCCCCAAGATCGACGAGATTGTGGCCAATGTGGACAATATCAGCGATTCGTTGGCGAAGTCCAATATCCGTACGCTCGTCAACAATGCGCAGAACACTCTCGACAATGCCAACCAGATCCTCGCCACTGTGAAGAACGGCCAAGGCACTGTAGGCCAGCTGGTGAACAATGATTCGCTCTACAGCAACATAAACAAGACAATCGAAAGTTTGGATTTGCTGATTAAAGACCTCAAGGCGAATCCGTCAAAATACGTTAACGTTACCGTTTTCGGTAAAAAAGAAAAAAAAGAGAAGAAAGACAAGAAAAATAAAGAATAGATATGGAAATCACAGGAAAATTAATTCAGAAATTGCCCGTGCAATCGGGTACTGGTGTTAACGGAAACTGGTCAAGAGCCGACATCCTTATTGAGACAATCGAGCAATATGCAAGAAAGGTGTGTATCTCGTTTTGGGGCGATCGGGCTCACATGCTGGATCAGTTTCAGGAAGGCAGCGTCGTCACCGTTTCATTTGACTTGGAATCGCGTGAGTCGCGGAACACTCCCGGCAGTTGGTTCACCAGCGTGCGTGCCTGGAAAATAGAACCTGCCACTCCTGCTGCCGTGACCGGTGCGCCCGCCTACGGCCAACCGCAAGGTTATGTCCAGCAACCGCAAGGCTTTGCCCCCCAAGGTTATGTCCAACCGCAGCAGCAGATGTATCCGCCCCAAGGCTATCCTCAACAACAGGGCTATGTCCAACCGCAACAAGGATACGTCCAGCCGCAACAACAAACCTATCAGCCGCAACAGCAAGGGTATGCGCCGGCTCCACAACAGGGTTATCAGGCTCCACAGCAGACTTCTTCTTTTGCCCAGCCGCAGCCCGATATGAATACGCTGCCCAATATCCCTCAGGAGACGTTCACCGACGAGGGCGGAGCGGACGACCTGCCGTTCTAGTTTCAGGTTTCAGGTTTCAAGTTTCAAGGTTCAAAATCTTGGAGATTGTTTCTTGTAAGGGGATGCTAAAAGCCAAAAGCCGAAAGAACAGCCAAATTGTATCAATAGTCGTAGAAATGGATTCAGGTATTTGTCATTTGACGGTGATCCCGATGCGGGCGGAGCCGTCGCATTGTTCGGAAATGGTGAGCCAGCTGTTGTTCGGCGAAACCTATCGGATAAGGGAAACGACGGAAGAATGGGTGCAGATAGAAACCCATCATGACAACTATTCGGGATGGATTCAACGGAAACAGTGTTTCAAAGTTTCTGATGAGGCTTTTGACCGTTACTTGAAAGCGGACAAGTTGCGCTTGAGTGTGCCGTTCGCCATGACCGGTGCCCGCATCCCGAACGTGCTGTCCATGGGTGCGCTGACCGTTACAGAGCCAGAACTCAGTCCGTTTCGGGAACGTTTCACAATCCCGAAAGCCGAAAACTGGTGGCCTGCGGATGGTGTGCCGGACATCTCCCGCATCCAACGTATGGATTTGCTTCGGAAGACTGCTTTTTCGCTGCTCGGAACCCCGTATCTTTGGGGCGGCCGCACTCCGCTCGGCATCGACTGCTCCGGATTTGTCCAGTTGTTGTACTCTTTGGTCGGTGTGCAGCTGCCTCGTGATGCCTCCCAGCAGGTTCTCTGTGGTGAGCCGCTCGACTTCGTCCATGAGGCCCGTCTTGGCGACCTTGCCTTTTTCCACAACGAAGAGGGACGTATCGTTCATGTGGGCATGATGCTCGGTGACGGCACCATCATTCATTCCAGCGGCAGCGTCCGTATTGACCGTATTGACGAGACTGGAATCTTTAACGAGGAAGTGCAGCGATATACGCACCAGTTGCGGGTGATCGTGCGGGTGTGACGCGATGATAAGATGATAAGATGATAATATGAATGGACGATTAATGAATGATTGTAGGGGCGTATCGCATACGCCACGTTAATCAATGAATATTATCATGAAAAAGAAGAAGATTCTCATAACCATTATATTGTGCGTCATTTTGTTGGCGGGAATCGCAGGGTGCATTTTTTTCAAGACGTTCTTCGCTGAGAATGTGCTGAATCGGGAGCATGTCGTGGTGGTGCCGCCAGGTGCGGATTTTGAGCAGGTGATGGACACCTTGCGGAAACACGAAGTGCTGAAGTCCGAGGCGAGTTTCAAGAAGACAGCGGAAGTGTTGAAATACAAGACGATAAGAATTGGTAAATATGACATTTCTGCCTGTCGCACGAATCTGGATTTGGTGCGGTTGCTCCGTCGGGGACAGCACTATCCTGTGAAGTTCACCTTCAATAACCTGCGCACGGTTGATCAGCTCGTCGAGAGGGTGGGGCACAAGTTCTTCTTCGAGCCGGAGGAGCTATCCGCGCTGCTTCATGACGGAAGCTATTTGCAGAAATTCGGATTGTCGGATACTACAGCCGTATGCCTTTTTATCCCAAATACTTACGAGCTCTATTATGACATCACGGCGGAGGATTTTCTGGAACGCATGAGTGGTTATTACGACCAGTTTTGGAACAACCAGAGACTGAGGTTCGCCGATACTATCGGGCTGACGCCGGTGCAGGTGGCCACGCTCGCCTCCATTGTGGAGGAGGAGAACATGCGTCCGTCGGAGAAAGCGATTATTGCCGGGCTCTACATCAACAGGCTGAACAAAGGGATGTTGCTGCAGTCGGACCCGACCGTGAAGTTCGCCATCGGGGATTTCGCCCGCAAGCGCATCCTGAACGCCGACTTGCAGGTGGATTCCCCATACAATACGTACAAGTACAAGGGGCTTCCTCCCGGCCCGATCCGCATCCCGGAGGCCTCCACGATGGATTCCGTGTTGCATTACCGTCATCATAACTACCTGTACATGTGCGCCAAGGAGGACTTTTCGGGCTACCACAACTTTACCGCCAGTGCAGCCGAGCACGCCCGCAACGCCGCCCGTTACCGCGCCGCCCTCAACGCCCGTAACATCAAACGGTGACCATTCAACGCTTCGTCGCCTCATCGTGTCATCGCCTCATCGCAAAAAAAAAGCCACGCTTTAACGCATGGCTTTTTGTAACTTGGTGATCTGTACTGGATTTGAACCAGTGACCTCTTGCCTGTCAAGCAAGCGCTCTAAACCAACTGAGCTAACAGATCGTCTGTCTGAAATCGGTGGCAAAAATACACTTTTTTCGGAAACCACCAACAGTTTCCGAAAATTTTTTGTCAGAATAGTTTGGAAGGCGGAATGATTTGCCCTTTGCTGAATGAAAATGACGCGATTCTTTGCAAAAACAATATATAAACTTAATAAATAATTATAAAACATCTTCCTTGGTTTCTATATAACTATCTTGTTTTCAGTGATAAAAAATATTTTCCAAAAACTCTTGACAAACGCTTCTTTTTGTTGTATTTTTGCGAACGGAATATATACTATAAAATACCACTAACCTAAAAATCAAAAATAATGGAATATCAAAATCCAATTGACGAGGCCAGAAGATATGTGGCCAACGCTGAAGAAGTCATTAACAAAGGAAAGTATGACCCTGAGACAAAATTGTATAAGGACAAGAAATATGTCCGTATGGCGGGTGATACGCTGTGGAAAGGTTGTCTGATTGCATTAGATGCTTTGTTGCAGGTGCGCAAGGGCAAAGGACGTCCATCGGTCAAAAAATATCAGGAAGCCGCCGCCAAGCGTGATGGGAAATTGTTGCAGTATATGAACACGGGATATGATCTTATGCATCTTACAATGGGATATGACGGCTGCAAAGAAAAAAAAGTCTGTGATGCGGGGTTCGAGAGGGCTCGGGCAATCATAAACTATTGTGCCAAACTGATGCCGAACCAATTGTATGTGGTCGGGTAGGAATCTGTGTTGCCGATTCACATGAATAGGCAGAAAAAAAAACACCTCAGAGACAGTTCCGAGGTGTTTTTTGTCATAAGTCTAACGTCTCACGTCTTATCTCTTCTTCAGCCCGAGAATCTCGCGGGCCTCGTCGGAGGTGGCGATGGGGCGGCCGAGCAGTTTGGCCATGCGGACGACCTTATCGACGAGTTCGCCGTTGCTCTTGGCGAGCACACCGCGCTCGAGGTAGAGGTTGTCTTCGAAGCCCACGCGCACGTTACCGCCCATGACGATGGTGGGGGCGGCGAGGGTGAAGGCGTGGCGGCCGATGCCGGTGCTGGTCCAGGTGCTGCCGGCGGGAATGTTCTTCACGAGCCAGCAGAGGTTGTCAACGGTGGCGGGAGTACAGCCGGGGACGCCGAGCACGAAGTTGAACTGCATCGGGGCGCCGGGAACTTCGCCTTTGCGTGCCATGGTGAGGATGGTGTCGAGGTGTCCCATCTCGAAGCACTCGTATTCGGGCTTGATGCCGCGCTCGATCATGCGTTTGCCGAAGGCGCGCATGGTCGGCATCGTGTTGTCAAAAATCTCGTCACCGAAGTTGCAGGTACCGCAGTCGAGGGTGGCCATCTCCGGTATCGGGGTGGTGTCGGTTGATTGCAGACGCTCGTCGGGGGTCATGCCCACGGCACCGCCGGTGGAAGGAATCAGGATGACGTTCGGGCAAGCCTTGTAGATGGCATCCTCGCATTCCTGGAAACGAGCACGGCTCTGGGTTGGCGTGCCATCGTCCTCGCGCACGTGCAAGTGTACGATGGCGGCGCCGGCATCCACGGCACTCTTGGCCTCGCGCACAATCTCCTCAACGGTGTAAGGCACGGCCGGATTCTGTTCTTTCGTTACTTCTGCACCGCAAATTGCGGCGGTGATAATGAGTTTATCCATTTTTATTCGTTGAATTTGTTATTATTTGACTCTTTAGTTTTGGCTATTGGCTATTGGCTTTTAGCTATTAGCTTTTGGCCAACAGCCAATAGCTAATAGCTAATAGCTAGTTGTTCTTCCGTTGGCACTGTTTTGGAACCACGCATGTACCTGACGCGCGGCAGACCACGATGGGTTCTTCCAGCACGTCGGCAGCGGAGGCGCTGATATCGGGACGAGGACGCACGACCTTGCGAGCCTCGAAGACCATCTTGCGGGAGGTGTTGCCCACCTTGGTGATCTCACCGACAGCCTCGATATAGTCGCCGGCATACACAGGCGCGAGGAATTCCACATTGTCGTATGCGCAGAAGAGACCTTCGTCGCCGTCTTGCATAATCAGCAGTTCAGTGGCCACATCGCCGAATAAGGCGAGCATGTGGGCACCGTCAACTAAGTTTCCGCCGTAATGGGCATCTTGAGAACTCATTCTCAAACGAATCATAGATGTTTTCTTTTCTTCCATAAGGTATTGTTTTTCAGTTATTTGAAATAATTTGAATTTTAAATTCCGATTTTGCAAAGGTATATAAAATTTGAATATATTGGAAAAACCGGATTATGAACGACGAGGTAAATGTTTTCTGCGGATTATCAGAAAGATGAGCAAGCTGGATAAGAGAACGGCTGACAATACGATGATTATGGGGATTGCGTAAGAGATTTTGGTTATTTCACACACATTGTCCCCCACTTTGACGACATACACGCCCGATCGCTTGCCTAAATTTATCGGTACTTTGTTCTCCCCTTGACGCAGGAAAAGGTATTGCTTGTGTATGATGTTTCCTTGTGGATCATAGATTTCAAGCGGTGTGACACAATATTCCTCCACCGTAACGGTCAGTTTGTGCTTTTTCCGGGAAAAAGTGCGGTTTGTGTGGCTGACTACGGTGAGAATTTTATCGTTTCTTATGTGGAAGTAGTCCTTCGTCTGCTGCCAGAACTTTTCCCCTCTTATGGACAGGAAATGGTCTGTTTTCCGACAACTTTCCTCCCATTGCGCCACACTTTGGGGAATGTTGAAGCGTTGCACCTGCATGGGGATTTCATCTGTCAGCATTCGGCGGATATTGTCCAAATGGGGCTTTGTTTCCTGATATCTGAAACGTGTTTTGTTGAGTTGCTCCAGCCTTAAAAGGAACTGGTTCTTGAATATTTTGCTTTCGAGCAGTTTGCGGAAGAAAAGGGTGGCTGTCTTGCCCGTACTCCAGTATTTGCCCGTGAAGGTGGCCATCATGTAAACATCATAGTCAAGATTGTCGAGGCAGCAGTCTCCGTCGTAGAAAACCCAGTGCCATGGGCCGCCCGGATTCTGCCAGCATCGTGCGTTGTTGCCAGGCCAGTCCCAATTGGTGGCGAAAAGTTCGAAAATAAAGTAGTCGATGATGTTGGGAACGTCGATTCTCTTTGCCAGTTGGTGATACTGGACGGTGTCGGAGAGGTCTGCCGTTTCCAACCAGCGGAAGAGGTCTTTGTAGTCATCGGGCGAGCCGCATTCCGCAGTACTCCAAGTGTTGATGATGTTGACGTTGTTACAGTCAACAACGTAATGGTTTTCCAAATAGCGCTCGTCAACTTTTTCTTCAATGAAGTAGATCCCCCAGTATTCGCCGTTGAGGAAGAGTACGGCCGGACGAGACGCTGTTGTGCCCATGTTGAGCGGGAACGCAATCTTGTTCGCAAGCCAGTCGTTCACGCCACAGGGGGTGGCTGCGTTTCTGAACGGTCTCAGTACCAGGTGCTTGTATTTTTCCAATTCGGATTCTTCAAAAATCCTGTATTTGAAGTTTTTCTTTCCGTATTCCTGTCGGGCATAGATTTTAAGGCCCTTCTGTTGCGCTCTTCTGGCACGGATGCCCCCATGGGTGCGCAGTCCCGCTATCTGGTTGAAGCCGCAGGTTCCGTCGGCGTAGAATTCCACATTCACCGCCCGTTCCCATTCGCGGCCGTGCTGGGCGTAGTTGCCGGTGTTTTCCGGATCTTTCGGGTCGCAAAATTTTCCCGGAACCATAATGCCCGTGTCGTGGGCGAAAAGAGGAAGGGAATCGGCACAGATGGAGATGACCGGAAGGCCGTGGAGGTCGCAGCCCAAAGAACCGATGAAGTAGGATTGCGTGGTTACAGGGGTGACGCGGTTGCCGTGGCTGTCAAATGCGGCGGCACGGATTACGATCCCTTTCGTCACGGAATTAGGAAGATAGAACTCGTTCTTCGGGGAAATCGGGATTTTGTAGATGTTTGAGCGGGATTTCAGACTGTTGTTCAACGTCAGCGGTTCTTGATAGCGGGCTGACGTTGCGTCCGGGCTGCTTCCGTTCAACGTGTAGCGGATGATGAGGTCGGGATTGTCGCAGGTCATTGTCACAGGAAAAGCCTCGGCAAAAATTCCCCCTGAAGGCGAAAAGTGAACCTCACCGCTCTGCGCCCATAAAGGAACCGAAAAACAAAAAACGAGTATAATGTTGGTTATTAGATTCTTAATCTGCATTATGTACCTATTTGTCTATTTCAATAGTTGTTATCTCATCGTCCCTTCATCGTCTCCGCAATGACCTCTGCCGCGTGGCCGTCACCATAGAGCGGGATGGGGAACACCGGTGGCACATCCATCAGATTCTGAACGGTTTGCAGGATGGCGGCGGGCTCCGTTCCGACCACGTGGTTGTAGCCGCAGCCCACCAGTTCCGTCCATTCGGTCTCGTTGCGGAGGGTGATGCAGTATTTCCGCATGTAGTATGCCTCTTTCTGCAGCCCGCCGCTGTCTGTCATTACCAACGTGCAGTGATTCAGCAGGTAGAGCATTTCCAAATAGCCAACTGGCTCTATGAATTGGATGGGTGAGCAGTCAATGGGGTAGCCGATGGTTTCCAGACTTTTGCGTGTGTGCGGGTGCAATGGGCACACGATAGGGCTGGAGTTGCAAGTCTGCTCGAGTGCATATAGCAGTTGGTTTAGCACTTGCGGGTTGTCCACGTTTTCGGTGCGGTGGAGCGTGCAGAGAATGTATCGGTCGGGGAGGGTGGTGGCAGGCTTGCGCATGAGCGGAGCGAACTGTCGGGCCGCATCCTTCATCACATCGCCGCTCATCACGACTTTGGCATCATTTGCTAACCGTCCTTCTTTACAAAGCTGATTCATAGCGGTTTCGGAAGGACAGAACAGCAGGTCGCTGATCCGGTCGGTGAGGATGCGGTTTATCTCCTCTGGCATGGCCTCGTTGTAGGAACGCAGCCCCGCCTCGACGTGCGCCACGCGGATGTGCAGCTTCTTGGCGGCCAATGCGCCCGCAAGCGTTGAATCCGTGTCGCCATACACTAACACCCAGTCTGGTTTTTCGTCCATCAAAACCTCTTCAATCTTCTCCATCATGCGGCCGGTGAGTGCTCCGTGCGGAAGCCCATGGATATCAAAGTGATACGATGGTTTAGGGAGTTGCATCTCTTCAAAAAAGAGCTGTGACATGTTTGGGTCGAAATGCTGACCTGTGTGTACGATGATTTCCTGAATGTCGGGATATTTTGACAAAGCACGGGATACCACAGCAGCTTTGATGAACTGCGGCCTCGCTCCGAGGATGGTGACTATTTTGAGGGTATGATTATTCAATGCAACAATAAATTAGATGGCAAAAGTACAATTTTTTCGGATTATCGTTTTCATCGTTTTCATCGTTTTCATCGTTTTCATCGCTTCATCGCTTCATCGTCTCATCGCCTCATCGTCCCAATGAGCACTCCCGACACGTTCCACGCACTGAAGTACGACCCCTCACGCTGCCCTTGCGGGATGGCAATGGTGATGGTGTGTTCGCCTGGAGTGAGACCAGTGAGGTCGAAATAGATTGGCTGCGTGGCGGTGCCGGGACACCAGCCCGAACGGGAGTAGTCGGAGGAGGACATTCCGTTCCAGAAGTTGCCGGAGGCGGGATTGAAAGCACGGAAAGTACCGCAGTCGCTGCGCCACGGGGTGTGGCGGAAGCGTGGCTGCCCGTCGATGAGGATGACGTTCTCCTTCGGCACGAATTCGTCGCCCGTGTCCCAGCCGCCATGTCCCGTGCTGATGTAGCGAAGCCGCAGAGAGGTGAGCCCTTCGGGAACGGTGAATGTAACCGTGAGCGAATCCGTTCCAAAGAGAGTGCCATAGTTCTGCCCCGACATTTCCATCACGTTGCAGGTGTTAAAGAGCGGCAACGTCCAATACTCCTTGTTGATGTCGCCCGACCATTCGTAGCTTTCGGGGTAGGCCTTGAGGTCGAGGGAAATCTTGTGGCCGCCGGCATCGTAGTTGCCGATAAACGCCCCGATATAGACCTCGCCTTGTAGATATTGGCGTAAATCGCTGACGTCCTGTTTGTAATAGGCAGCATCTTCCCATTCTCTGTTATTCAACGAGCGGTACTGGTTGAAGTGTTTCACCCCAAATGGCGTGAAGAAACGGACCAGTTCCACCAACGGCGTGAAATCTTTCTCCAAGCGGATGCCCTGATACTTGTCTCCGTTTTTGTCGATGAAGGTCGGCAGCACGCCCACGCTGTCAATCAGGGCGTTCAGGAAGCTGATTTTGGAGGCGGGGATGACGAAGATGGAGCCGGTGCGGTCGTAGGCATCGCCGTTCGACTGTTCGGTGAGCTCTGCAAATATCTGGTAGTGGGCAGGCAGCTGCTGCATGTTTATCCGTTTCAGGATGATGGTGCCGTTGGAGAAGGGCAGAGTAGTGTCGAAAGGGACGACCTTGGACTTTTCCAACTTGGTGTTGAAGCAGATTTGCGCGTCACGGAAAATGGGGGTCGTGATGACGAGCTTCTCCTTCTCAAGATTGTTGAGGGCGCGGCTGTTCATGTAGGTGCCGAGGTTGGCGGGGATGATGGTTTTCGAGTCCATCATCTTTCGCCTGGAGGTCTCGAAGGATTCGGACACGAGGCGTGTGGTGGCGTTGCCGTTGCGCGTGTATCGCACGAGCACGCCCGGCAGGTCGGCGAAGGTAGTGGTCGGGGTGGCGCGGTACTTCAGATCCTCCGTCATCCAAATCTCCATGCGGTTGGAAAAGAGGGACGTGGTGTATTTCTTGCACCTGTAGCCATCAACAATTTCGGTTTTCTCAAACTCATAGTCGTGGCCGGTATGGAGTGAGATGCCGGTAAAATACTGCTCTTTCTCCGTGTAATAGAGCTGGTAGAAGGCGGTGTCGTGGGCGTAGTCGATGTAGGTGTAGTGCTTCGCGATTCCGGGAATGGGTTTGGCCTCTTCCGGGTTGGCGGAAGAAATGCAAAGCTGGTCATTGACAGCAGTCACTAAGGTGCGTGACGTGTCGCTGCTGCCATCGGTGAAAGATTCGTAGAGCAGGCGGTACTGCGCATTAACGGTGATGCTGGCGGCCAGCATGGCGATTGCGAGAAGGAGTTTTTTTATCATCGGTTTACGATTTACGGTTTGCGGGGGCAAATGTACACAAATTTCAAACACACATGTTTCCTAAACTTCCCCAACAACTGCTAACTACTAACTGCTAACTGCTAACTAAAAAGGCGGCTTCCCCGTCCCCGGAGAAGCCGCCTTGATATAACGTATTATTGTGGAATCAGAGGATTAGTAGCTGATATCCTGCACGCAACGCACGGACAAGGCACCACTGGCACCCCAACCTGCTGAAACATTATGAGTACCATCGTTTTTGGTGTACAGATAATAATAGCTGGAGCCGGTTACTAATGTATTACTCCAGTAATTTCCTGTAACGCCAAAGTTTGAAGTTGCTCCATTAGATGAGACAGTTCCTGCAAATTTTGAGTTGGTGAACGTTAACCAGTTGGTTGTCCCGCTGGTTCCGCTAAATGTTAGGTCCAGAGTGTTCAGTTCGCTTTCCGTGGGAATGTGCCAGCCGCGCGGGCAAGCACCCTGTGTCTTCCCTTGCGAAGTGGTCATATTGTTACCGCCGCCATCACTGGTGATACCACGGCCCGTGGCAGCCGCCCAGTTGTAGAGGTAACCGTAGCTATCTGCATTACCTGACGAACCATTCGGATAGTAGTAGTAGGGAGTGGTTGAAGACATGTTACTGGCGCTTCCTGTGGCATTTTGGAGGATTAAAGTACCACTTCCGAAATAATAATGGTCATCGAATCTCTTGGCTCTGAGGTTGCTCTTCATCCAGCATTGGTTACCGATTTTTGCCGTTTGGTAAGTATATCCGCTCTGGTCGGTAAGAGTGTTGTAGGTGGAGGATGAGCTGTTACAGTTGACGGCTGTTTTCACAGGATAATACATCGAACTGTACGTGGTGCCATAAGCATTGGTTGCGTAAGTACGGATGTAGTAGGTGGTATTGCTTGACAGTCCCGAAATGGTGGTTGTGGAGCTAGTAGAAGGAGAGGATGAGGCAACTTTTACCCATTTGGCAGAGGCATCTGACGAATTTGTGGAAATGGTAGATGAAGAGGGTGTGTTGTTTGCCACAACAGAGCTGGTCGTGTAAAGCAAGCCTGTTTCAGTTATCGGACTTCCGCCCGTTTCGAAAAGGGTTCTCTGTGTAATGGAGTACCTATTGACATTGGCACTATAGTAATACGGCGAGATTCCTCCAGTAATTTCGAAACCATTATATGAACCTAAACTTGGAGCCGATGGAGTGGTGATGCTTCTTGTCGTTCCATAGACCACCGTGTCGGTGTTGTTAACACCGGATTTGTTGATGGCGTAGAAGCGATAATAGTAGGTGGTATTAGCAAGAGATAAATCTAAATACTTGGTCCTGGTTCCGGTTGAAGTCGGGTTACTCCAAGAGTATTTTTGGAAGCTGGAGTTTGTAATAGTGGGAGTGCTGGTGGAGATCCCTATTAAGATACCCCATTCCGTACAAGTTGGATTTCCAAGGGAATTCAGCGTTCCAGGGAAGGTGAAAGACTTGCCTGATCCCGAATAGGATGCGGTACCAGTGGAAACAGAAGGAGTGAAATACGTGGTGAAATCGGAAGAGTAGGTGTTTGCATATACCCAGCTTTGCACGTCTGTGCTCATTTGAGCCTTATACGCATAGGTAGTACCTGATTTCAAACCGTAAACATACATGCTGAAATGACCATCTGGCGACGGTGTAGAATTTAGATAGTAGCTATAAGTACGACCATCAGACCCTGTTTGAGACCCTCCGCCTGACGTAGTAGAACAAACATCTAAAACTTTCGTGTATGTTCCATTGGATTTTTCATATAGCATGAATCCCCAGCATTGAATAGTTTCTGATGTTTGACCATCTGTAATTGCGGCTCCCAATCTTGCACTTGTTCTTGAGAGCTCGAGACCATAGCCCGAATAGTTTGAAATGGTTTTTACGGAACTTGTCTTGAAGGTCTTCACCTCACCATAGGTGGTGCCGGTGCTGTTGATGGCGTATGCACGGTAGTAGTAGGTGGTGTTCGCAGATAAACTGGTAAGGTTCTTCGTGAAGCTGCCGGTGCCGGCAGTGGCTGAAACGCTGTAACAATTTGAGGCTGCGCTACCTGTACTGGAAACAGTTGGGGTAGTTACACTGGAGGAGTACACGATACCACGATAGGTGATGCTAGTTCCACCAGAAGAATAGACGTTTCCACCCACCGAGGCAGAGTTGTAGGTCACTGTCGGGGTAGTTGTACTCGTCGCTACCGTCGGGGCGGAATTGCCATAGATGCAACGGACACTCAGCGATGCTTCGGCATTGACATTTGTTTCTGTACCTGGAGCGGTTTCATCACACCAGATTTTAAGATCTCCTTGGGAGGTGTTCCAAAAGTATGTTGAATAAGTATAATGTGAGTAAGAACCACCAATAGTCTTCATTCCTGCCGGGTAAGCGTTGAAGCCGGAGGCATTGTTGCTGCTCATATTATTACCGGGAGTGCAGGTGGTGGAACTTGAATACCATCCGCTTTGGGAAGCCAGTGCCTTGGCAATGTTGGAAGAGCTGTTGCAATACATGGCGGAATTGCTTTGCAGTGTGGTTTTCATTGTCTCGAATTCGGAAGCAGATGGCACATGCCAGCCAGTGGGGCAGACACCCTGGACAGGGAGCGTGGTGGAGGCTGTGCCGCGCAAGGCTGCCGCCCAATTGTAGAGTCGGCCGTATTCAGGGGTTACAGATGAGCCGTTGGGACTGTAGTAGCCGCTGACGGAGCCGCCGTCTGCGTAGGTGGTGGTACGCAGGTTCTGTGCCATCCAACACTGGGCGCTGGAACCCGTGCCGATAGCCACCGTGGGATAGGATATGCCGTTATACTCAACATTCTCAGGATAGCTATTGCCCATCACCGATTTGCAGGATTTGGGATTCGCCTGCGTGGTGAAATTTTGTACACTTCCGTATGTTGTACCTTTCGGGTTGGTGGCGTATGCACGATAGTAAACGGTGGTACCGGAGGTGAAATCTGTCAGAGTGTAGGAAGGTAAGTCGTAAGGCAATTCCAAATCGGTACTGTTGAGGTCGGTTGTCATTTTGGAGACACCCGTTACACCGATTTTCAACCCAGAAGCGGTGGATACGGTGGTGCTGTAAACCATACCGCATTGGGTGATGCCGCCGCCGTCAGCGGTAATCTTACCGGGCATAATCGTCGCTCCGGTCGCGCTGATACTGGAGATGGCGGTACTGGGAGCATACGTCTCCACTGTCGGAGTTGCAGTGATTGGACTGCTGTTCGGCTCTCCGTTGGCGTTGCTGCGGATACAACGGACACCATAATAGTCAGAGGCTGCCCCAGCATTTTTTAATGAATTACTACTAGACATCCACCAATCCGCTTTTTCTGTGCTAAACAGATCTGCCCAACTCGCCGAACTATTGGGGACAATAGACATTCCCAAAACATTTTGACCACTGGCAATGGCACCCCAGCCATACGCTGCTTTCAATGAATTAAGGTGATTGGAGGTTTTGAGATCGGCATAATTAATCAATTCTTCAAAGTCGGCGTTTCCTGGTACACGCCAACCGTTAGGACAAATACCTTGTGTGATACTGGAAGTGGCTGTGGCGGAGGTGCTGGTCATCACATCGTTGAAGGTGTAGCGATACCCAGCAACACGGCCGCCGCCGTATGTTGACAGAGAACTGCTGGATGAAATTGCAGTGCCGTCTGGCCAGTGGGTCACGCGGAGGTTCTCACGCATCCAGCATTGGTTGCCGATACGCACGGTGGAGTAGGTATTGCCATCGTAGTCAACAACGAGTGGCGTGTTCGGGCAGGGAGCGCCGTCCTGCGGCAGATTCAGCTTGTGGATGCTGTCCTGTAAATCGTCAATCTTGTCCAATAGTTTCTTATAAAGCGTCTCCAAGTCGCAGAAGTTCACGGCCTGCTTGCAGTCACCAGTGCCGCTGAGGTTAAGAGAACCGTCGTTTCCAACGTTGTTCAGAACAGAGGGGACTTCAAGGGAACCGGTGGCGGCAACAGTCACATTATCCGTGAAGGTCTTTTCGCCTCCGATAGATTCATCCTCGGTCTTGGTCACATAATTGCTCATGTCGGCTTCTGTGAGGTAGTCGCTCAAGTCGGCGTCGGTGAGGAAGCTGTTCAAATCTGGCTTGTTTTGGATATAAGCACGGGAAGTCGGATCAGTTTCGCTCCAGTTGGCCTGTTGCTGTTCAGGAATGGCTTCTGCAGTGATGAAGCCCGCATCGTTAGTGAATTGGCTCAAGACCTCAGGCTTGTTGGTGAGGTCGTTGTAGTCATTGGAGTAGGCTACAGTAGCTAATGAGGGTTTGTCGGTCAAGTCGTTGTAGCTGCCGGTATGGGCAACCGTGGCGAGAGCGTCAATGTCCGCACCCCAACGGTCGTTGGCTAACAGATAGTAGCGTCCGGTAGAGCCATTGTACATGAACAGACAGCGGTCGCTCGCTTTGATTACATTGGCGGCCAGTGCAGCTCCACGGTAGTAAATTGGTTTCGCGCCTTTCGCGTTGATGTTCAGGGTTGCGCTTGCGGGTACGTCGCGGGTAAAGGATAATGACACCACACCACCGTTCACTAACTGGTAGGTGCTGAACGAGACCTCAATGTTGGTCTCCCCGGAGGGGTTGTCAACTTTGTTCCGAACAATTCCCTGTCCGAAGTCCGCATTGGTAGGTTTGTTGGTCAAGTCGTTGTAGTCCTTGTCCCAAGCACTGAATATGGGGTCGGCCTCCACGCTGATGCCGCCCATGCCGTCAGGAATGGCGGTGAGATAGCCAGCGTCATTCACAAAAGCACTTACATTGGTGGGCACCTCGGGGATGGTAGGTTTGTTGTTCAGGTCGTTGTAGTCACCGCTTGTGGCCACGGGTGCGAGATCAGGCTTGTGCAGAATTTGCGCCTTGCCTGAGGTGGCGTTCCAGTCAGCGTTCACCTGCGCAGGAACATCAGCAGCGGTGATGTAACCCGCATCGTTCGTCAACTGATTGACGGAGGTGGGGATGTTCGGTTTGTTGGAAAGGTCGTTGTAGTTGCCGCTTGTAGCAACCGTGGCGAGTGCGTTCAGGTCGGCACCCCAACGGTCGATGGCAATCAGGTAGTAGCGTTCGCCGGGGCCGTTGTACATGAACAGACAGCGGTCGTTCGCCTTGATGAGTCCGGCGGGCAGCGGTGATTCGTGATAGTAAATCGGCTTCGCGCCCTTGTTGTTGATGTTCAGGGTTGCGCCCTCGGGTACCGCACGGGTGAACACTAACGATACCACGCCGCCGTTCACCAACTCGTAAGTGGAGAAGTTGACATCAATGTCAGTCTCTCCTGAGGGGTTGTTGACCTTGTTGCGCACAACACCCTGTCCGAAATCCGCATTGGTGGGCTGGTTGGTAAGGTCGTTGTAGCTGCCGCTCGTGGCCACAGGGGCAAGATTCGGTTTGTGCAGAATCTGCGCCGCGCCTGAGGTGGCGTTCCAGTCGGCGTTCGTCTGCGCAGGAACATCAGCTGCGGTGACGTAACCCGCATCGTTTGTCAATTGGCTGACAGAAGTGGGGATGGTGGGCTTGTTGGTAAGGTCGTTGTAGCTGCCGCTTGTAGCAACCGTGGCGAGTGCGTTCAGGTCGGCACCCCAACGGTCGATGGCAATCAGGTAGTAGCGCTCGCCGGGACCGTTGTACATGAACAGACAGCGGTCGTTCGCCTTGATGAGTCCGGCGGGCAGCGGTGATTCGTGATAGTAAATCGGCTTCGCGCCCTTGTTGTTGATGTTCAGGGTTGCGCCCTCGGGTACCGCACGGGTGAA